>JAPSFT010000001.1 GCA_035063765.1 Deltaproteobacteria bacterium | reverse complement strand
GCGAGCTCGTCCGGGGGCGCGGTGCCGAGGCGCTCGAGGAGCGCGAGCAGCGCGTCGAGCGAGTTCATCTTCATGTACGGGCAGGTCGCGCAGCCGCCCGCCGTCGAGCAACCTTCGCCGGCCGCCACGCCGGGGACGACGGGCAGCGTCGCGTCACCGGGGGCGAGCGCCTCTCCGGCCACCGGGAAGACGATTTCGACGGCGAGCTCGTGGCCGTCGTGCGCGCGGAGCTTCTCCTGCACGCTTCGCGCGATGGCGGTGATCATGCCGCTCTCGGTGCCGAGGATGAACTGAAGACGACCGCGGTCCGAGCGCCCGAGGGCCTCGTCGACCTTGCTGTTGATGAAGCCGAGGATGTTGGAGGTCGAGCCGACCACGCCGAGCCCCTGTCGCTGTCGCTCGAGGCCGAGCCCGAACATCTCGCCGGGGACCTCGAGGTGCGCGGTGATCATCGCGTCCGGGTAGTCGTGGCGGGTCCGCTCGACCACCTGGTCGGCGAACAGGTGATGCACCACGCAGATGCCCTGCCCGAAGTAGTGGAAGCGCTCGACCAGGCGACGGACGCTCGCGGCGTCGTGCGCGGGATGGAGCGAGCGCACGGTGTCGTCGCCGAGCTCGGCGAGCGACGAGAACATACCGTGGAGGTTCTTGCCCATGTAGGTGTCCGGCCCGAACCACACCTGAACGCCGGGGAGCGCGGCCGCGGCGCCGAGCACCATGGAGACCACGTTCGACGAGGTGCAGGTGATGGTCGGTAAGAGCGCTTGCGCCTTGGCCTTCACGCGTAAGCTCGTGTTCACGTAGACCACGTGGAGCGAGCGCGGATGGCGCGCGGCGCGGGTGAGATACGCGCCATAGGCTGGCGCTTCCGCAGACTCGGCGAGCGAGCAGCCGATGGCGCGGGTATCGACGCGGTACACCGGGACGTGTGAGAAGCCCGAGCCGTCGAGGATGGCGCGGACGTTCTCGCTCATGAAATCGACGCCGAGCACGACGATGGCGCGCGCGCCCGCCTGGGCCATCTCGACGGCGCGCGAGGCCATGAGCAGCGAGTCCGCGATGTGGATGTGTGGCCAGTCGCATGCGGCGAGAGTGCCCTGGAGCTCGGGCCCCATGTAGAAGTGAGCCACGACGCCGGCGCCATGAGCCGCGAGGAGCTCGCGCAGGCGCGCCACGGTGGCCGGATCGGGCTCCAGGTACTCGGCCTGGGCCTCGGCGAACGCGCCGCGCGGCTCGAGCAGGTTCGCCCGGATGACGAGCGATGGAAAGGTGCCGGGCGACGCCGGGGAGAGCGAGGGCTGGACCATGACGCGCCCTCATGGATAGTGCCGCGAGCTCGCGCGCGCCACTCCTCGTCGCCCGCGCCGGCTCGGCCTCGGGCGGGACGGAGGGAGCCTCATTTCGCGCGGACGGTGGACGCCGCCGGGGGCGCCTTCGCGAGCCAGGTGAAGTTGTCGAGGAGCACCGTCGAGTCGAAGTTCGCGTCGCCCTCGTCCCAGAGCGCGAAGCGGAGCGTGACGAGCTCGCCCGGCGTGGCGGGTACCGAGGTCGTGAGCCAGCCGGACGAGGCGTGGGGGACGGCTTCGGTCGCCTCGACACCAACCCCATCGAAGCCCGTTCCGGCGAGCTCGGACGGGCCGCGCGCGCACGCGAACGCTCTGCCCTCGATCGTCTGCGGCGTGCAGGTCTCGATGAGGTCGTTGTTCACGCTCAGCTGGTTGTTCCGCGAGTCGAAGACGACGTTCGCTTCGGTTGCTCCGGTCGCCTCGGGGCTCACCAACGCCACGAAACGATCATTGAACGTGGAGCAGACGAAGCTCGGGAACTCGAAGCTGAAGAAATCGAAATCGAAGGAGAAGCCGTGAGCGTTGCTCGGGACGCGCAGCACGATCTCGAGGCCGACAGAATCGTA
Organism: Deltaproteobacteria bacterium; assembly: GCA_035063765.1. NCBI lineage: Bacteria > Pseudomonadati > Myxococcota > Myxococcia > Deltaproteobacteria bacterium. The sequence continues at coordinate 285,324 of JAPSFT010000001.1, read as the reverse complement.
GACGGCGCTCGGCGCGGTGGTGGAATCCCCGCAGAACGGGCGCGACACGCCGAGCGGGGGCGGTGCGGACCGAGTGTTGTGTTCCGCGCTGCCCGTGGCTTGGTACCCCGGATCCCCGGGGCTTCGCGCCGTCCCCGAGGAGAGCGCGAGGAGCCTCGGGCCTCGGCGCGGAACGATGACGTCGCCGAAGTGGTCGAGGAGCCCGTGGCCGATCGCGGCCATCCCGCTAGAGCCGTCCGCCTTGACGTAGCGCGCGCTCACCACGCCGGGGCTCGCGCCGTCAGACTCGGCGCAGAGCTCGATCGCCTTCGCCGCGGTCTTCGGGTCGTTGTAGGCGATGTCGACCGTCGGCGCCACGCAGGACGCGGGCGCGTCGTCGGCGACTCCGCTGCAGTCTTCGTCGAGGTGGTTGCCGGGAAAATCGTAGGCGTCCGCGTCGATGCAGCCGGGGGCCGGGCCGCCGCCGTCGCCGGGGGCGGAGCCATCCCTACCGCTCGAGCCCCCGCTGCCTCCGTCGCGAGCGCCCGCCTCGCACTTCCCGCTCGCGCAGATTTCGCCGTCGGTGCAGTCGCCCGAGTCTCGGCATGCGACGCACTGGCTCGTGAGCTTGTCGCACAAGAGCCCGAGCGGCGTGCAGTCCTTGTCCGACTTGCAGGTGACGCGGCACTCGTGCTGAGCACATAGGGCGCCAGTTTCGCAGTCGGCCGAGGTCACGCACTCATAGCAGCGGCTCTCGGCGGCGTCGCAGACCTTGCCGCTCGGACAGTCGAGCGAGTTCTCGCAGGCCTCGTACGGCACGCACGCCCCCGACGTGCAGTCGTGGTGAGCCGGACAGTCGGTCGCCACTCGGCACTCGACGCACTGGCCGCGCGTGGTGTCGCAGAGGAGATGATCGGCCTTGCACTGCTTGTCGGAAACGCACGGGCGACCGGCGGACGAGCCGCCGGAGCCTGCGCCGCCGTCGGGGCTCGCCTTCAGGTCGCTAGACTCGGAGCCGCATCCCGCGGTGACCAGGGCCGCGACGCCGAGCGCCGAGGCCAAGGTGAGCCAGGTTGGGATCGATGACCGAAGAAAGGACATACTCGAAACGCTCCTACGCTCGTCGCGGGCGCAGTCTCCCCCGGAGGCGCGCCTGAATTCGACCTAACCCTGGAGGCTTCGCTCCGCAAGGCTCGTTCTCCGCGGGCGCCCGCGGCCTCGCTGCGACGGCTCGCGAGGCCGCGTCACCACGGTCAGAAGAGCCCGCGGCGCGCCGCCAGGAGGATCGCGCCGACGTGCACCCCGTGCTGGATCCGGCCGCTCGCGATGTCGTCGAGCAGGAGCGCCGCCGGCTGGACGAGCACCGCGATCTCCTCCGCGGCCTCGGGAGCGGGCGGCCCGACCGGGCGGGCACCGCGTGCGACGTAGAAGTGCGCGCGGCTGGTGTGGCGGCTGGGCTCGGTGTGGACGGTGAGGAGCGGGGCCCAGTCCGCGGCGGCAAAGCCCGTCTCTTCGCGCAGCTCACGCTGAGCGGCGCCGAGCGGCGACTCGCCGGGATCGATGACGCCCGCCGGTAGCTCACGGCTCGTGCCGCCGAGCCCATGGCGGTACTGTTCGACGAGCACCGCGTCTCCTTCCGCCGTGAGCGCGAGCACCCCGACCCAGTCCACGCCCTCGACGACGTGGAACTCGTCGAGCTCGACCCCGCTCGGCAACGCGATGCGCTCCTCTCGCACCCGCAGCCACGGCCGCTCGAGGATCACGCGGCTGTCGAGCACGCGCCACCGCTCCATGGCGAGACCTCGCCAGACTCGCGCGAGCGCGTCAAGCCGGCGGCGCGTCAGAAGTCGACTTGGCGAGCGCCGACGCCGACGCTGAGCTCAGCCATCGGCGCGCCCATCACCTCACGGATCCCGAGCCCGACGCGGAACCCCGCGCGGTTGACGGAGGCGTCCGGCCCCCGGCGCTCTCCGAACAGGACGTCGAGCCCAGCGCTCGCCTCGTCTCCGAAGGCCGCGTGCGGCGCGCCGTGCTCGCGGCGGCTCGACGCGAGCACCCAGCCGTCGCGAGCCCACGCCGTCACGCCGACCGCGCGGATGAAGTCGAGGCCGAGCGAGAGCTCGATGGGAAAGCTGACCCCGAACGGGATCCGTCCGGTGAGTCCGTCGAGCCCGGGCCCCGCCCCGAGCCCGACGGTCACGTATCGACCCAGCCCGGCGCCCACGCCGAGCAGCGGCTGGAGGCGATAGAGGAAGCCCGTGCCGCCGCCGAGGGCGAGGTCGAACCCGCCGTAGAGGCCGACTGGCGAGGCGGCGCCGAGCGAGCGCAGCCCGATGCCGAGGCCGAACGCGCCAGCGCCGTCGCCGAGCGCGCCTCCTCCGGTGCTGGCCTCCGCGCGCAGCTGGACTTGCCCATCGATGAAGGCGCTTGCTTGGGAGCGCGGCGAGTCGTGCGGGGTCGTGGTGTCGCTCAGGCGAAGCGCGTCGACCTCGCCGAGCCAGCGGAATGGGAGCCGCGGGCCGTCGATCCGTTCGGGCTCCGGTGCGACGAGCCGCACCGTGACTCTCGTGACCCCGGCGCGCCGCTCGAGCTCGGCGTAGCGGCGAGCGGCGTCGGCGGAGGAGGCCGCCTCGGCTCCGAGCGCGCGCTCGAGCTCGAGCTCATCGGATACGCCCCGCGCGAGCGCGCGCGAGCGCTCGAGGCGCGCGCGCGCCTCCGCCCCCGCGCGGATCGCCGCCGCGGCCTCTTCGAGCGCGGCGCCGAGATCCCTCGTCGTGACCCGCTCGTAGCGGACTGTGCCGACGCGCCGAAGCTCACTGATGAGGCCGCGATAGCGTGCGTCGGGGACCTCGAGGACGAGCTCCTGCAAGGTGCCCCGCACCAGGCGCGCGCCGGCCGCCGTCGCCAGCGCCTGGACTCGCCCGGCCGCGTCGGACTCATCGGGGACCGAGAGCGAGAGCTCGGCGTCCTTCGCGAGCGCTCGCTCGGTCGGCCCGCCACGGCCCGAAGCGGGCTCGGCGGCGGCGCTGACGCTCGCCGTCACGAGCACTACGAGCGCTGCGAGTCCGCCCTTTCCAAGCGCCACCCGAGTGAGCTTAGCGTATCTCCGCCCGGGGGGAGCGCGAGTCGTGGGGGCGCGCTCCGAGCTTGAGCGACGCGAGCTTTCGGGCCATGGATGACGAGGCTTGAGCTTCTTACTCGACCCCGATCTCGCGCTCCTGGGCTTCGTGGGCCTCACCTGGGCCATCGCGCTGCTCCGCACCTTCGCCTTGCCGAAGGCCCTGCGCCGAGAGCCTCGCGCGATGCTCGCCCTGGTGATGGCGCTGGGCGGCGGGGCGTATCTCGCGCTCGGGCACGGGGCAGGCTACGCGGCTGCTGGCGCGTGGCTCACCGTCGTGCTCCTGCCCGGGCTCATGGTCCGCCGGGTCGCGCGCCTGGCGCTCGCGCGACGCTACCGGGACGCCGCTCGCTCCGCACGGGTCGTCGCCTGGCTCCGGCCGGCGAGCGGCTATCGCGACACCGCGCAGTACTATCTCGCGCTCGAGGCGCTCCGCAGCGGCCACCGCGAGGAGGGGCTCCGAGCGCTCGACGAGCTGGGTCGGAGCTCGCGGAGCTTCGCGAGCCTAGCGGCGGCCGAGCGGTTCGCTGCGATGGGAGCGTGGAGTGAGCTGCGCGCACACCTCGGGGCCTCGCCGGGCAGCGTGGAGCTCGCGCTCCTGCCGCGCTACGTCCGCTGCCTCGGAGAGTGCGGCGACCTGACCGCGATGTTCGCCGCGGCGGAGAGTGAGCACGGGCGGCTCGATGCTGCCGCAGCGCGGCCGCTCCGCCACTTGGTGTGGCTCTTCATCTTCTCCTTCGCTGGCCGTCCGGTTCGAGTAGCGGAGCTCTTCGACGGCCCGCTGCGACACGCGGACGGCGCGACCCGAGCGCTCTGGCTCGGGACGGCCGAGCTGGCGAGCGGCGAGGTCGAGGCGGGCCGCGCGCGACTCCTCGCCGCGGTCGATGAGGCCGGCCCAGCGCTCGGCCCCACCCTCGAGCGTCGAGTCCGTGAACCCCCCGCGCTCGCGGCGGCGACGCTCGGCGCCGGTGAGCTCCGCGTGCTCGAGCGCCTCGAGCGTGCGTGGCATGGTGAGCGGCGCTACGCGCCCGACGCCCGCGCGCGCGTGCGGCCGGTGGTGACCTGGGCGCTGGTCGGCGCGCTCGCCGCCATGTTCGCGCTGGAGATCCTCGCTGGCGGGTCCACCGACGATGCGACGCTCCTGAGACTCGGGGCCCTCGAGCCCAGCCGACTCGGCTCCGAACCCTGGCGGCTCCTGACCGCCCAGCTCTTGCACTTCGGCCCCGTGCACCTCGGCTTCAACGCGCTCGGGCTCGCCCTGCTCGGCGGGTTTGCCGAGCGCGCGCTCGGCCGGGTGCGCTTCCTCGTGGTCTACCTGCTCTCCGGGACTCTCGCGCTCTGCGCGTACGCGCTCCTCGCGCGCCTCGGCGTGACCGCCGCCGAGCTGCTGGTGGGCGCCTCGGGCAACATCATGGGGATCGTCGGGGCGAGCGCCGCCATCCTGGCGCAGGGGTGGTGGGCCGAGCGCGCCCCGGTGGCCCGCCGATACCTCATCATCTTCGCGTCGATGGTCGTCCTGCAGGCCGTGGTCGATCTGCTGGTGCCGGGGACGAGCTTCGTGGCGCACGCGCTCGGCGCCGCGTTCGGCTTCGTGCTCGCCGGGCCGATGGTGGGCATGGGAGCGGCTCGGGTCGCGGTGGTCGGAGCGCTCTCCATCGTTCTCTCGGTGGCGGGCGAGCGTTACTCGTCGCGAGAGTCACGGCAGCTCCTCGCCTGCGCCGGCCCCGAGCTCACCGGCTGTGAGGAGAGCTGCCGGGGCGGCGCGAGTGACGCGTGTCTCGAGCTCGCGGCGCGGCTGCGCGAGGGTGTCGGGGTCGAGGCGGACGCGCCGCGCGCGCTCGAATTCGAGGAGCTCGCCTGCGAGCTCGGGAGCGCTTACGGGTGCCAGAGCCTGGACCGCGCGGCGCGCGACGGTCGGGCGAGCGAGGCGGAGCGTCGCTTCGCCCGAGGTGCGCTCGGCACGGCGTGCGCGCGCGGCGAGCGGGAGGCGTGCCGTTTGCTGGAGGAGCTCGTCCGCTAGAGACGGCGCGCCGCGCTCCGTCGCTCACGGAGCCGGAGCGCTGCCCGCGGGCGCCGCGCTCCTCGGGAAGATGAGCGCGTACGAGCCCTTCGACGACTCGATGAGCCACGTGCGATCGGGGTGCAGCGTGGGAGCGTAGCGAGCATACCAGGGCAAGGCGCGCCACGAGGGGGTGTCCTTGATGTACTCAGGGACGATCAGATCGAGCTCGATGGCGCGCCCGGCGGTGAGCTCGCTTGCCGCCGGGCCGAAGGTGAACGACTCGAAGCCCGGGCGCGGGTGGAGGTCGTTGTGCATGGCGCCGCCGTAGGCGACGATGATGGACTCGCTGCCGGATTTCCTCCGGCGCTCGAGCAGCAGCTCGACGTCGCGGCGGGTGAGCCGCGCGATCATCTCGAGCATGCTCGCCACGTCATCGGGGCCAGCCCGGAGGATGGCGTCGTACTCCTTGCAGGCCGGAGTGAGCACGTGCGGCTGGATGCCGAGCGCCTTGGCCGCGTCGCCGAGCGCGATGAACTCGTTCTGGTTGGTGTCCGCCTGCGGCCGGGTGACGGCCTCCTGTCGCTTGGCGACCTGCTTCACCTTCTGCTTCGAGCACTTCGGGTTCGCGAACCACAGCTCGAGCAGCAGATCCGAGCTCTTCCCCGCGAGCTCGGGCAAGAGCTCGGTCGTGAAGCGCTTGGTGGCCGAGGCTACGCCCGGGGTGCCGCGCTGCGCATGCGCCTCTCCGACCGCGAGCACTACCGGCGCGTCCGCGAGAACCCGCGCGAAGGCGTCGCGCGGCGAGTCGAAGAGGGTGCAACCGGGCCCGCACCCGTCGTCGACGCGCGCCGCCGGGAGGGAAGCCGTTCCCGGCGCGGCCGGCGCCCGCGCGGGCGCGCTCACCCCGGGCGACGCCCGGCCGGAGCCGGCGGCCGCGGGCGCCGGTGGGCCGGGCTGCGTCGCGCAGGCCGGCGCGAGCGCGAGGAGCGCAGCGGCGACGCGCGCCGCCGGCCGCGTCGACCCGAAAGGACCCTGGGCTCGGGGCGCGATACGGTCACGAGCCATGGCTGTGAGGGTAGCTCACGAGGAGGATGAAGACGAGGCGGGGCCGAGCGGCGGGGGCTCGAGAGGGATCCGTCGCTCCTCATACCCGTACGCGGTAGGGGTGAGCTCGATGACCGTGTGGAGCGGGATGCTGAGGTGAGGGCATTCGGCCTGCGGCTTGCCCATCAAGTAGCCGTAGAGCGCGCGCAGCACGGCTTGGTGCGAGATGACCAGGATCGGGTGGTGCTGCCGCTCGAGCTCGATGATGACCGGCTCGAGGCGCTGGATGACGTCCGCGTAGGATTCGCCGCGCGGATAGCGATAGCGGAGCTTGTCGAGCGCGCGGGCGCCGTATTCGTCCGGTAGTCGCTCCGCGATCTCGACGTAGGTGAGCCCGTCGCAGACTCCCGCGTCGATCTCATCGAGCGCGCGCCACGCGACCAGCGGCCGATCGAGCGTCTCGGCGGTGCGAAGCGCGCGCTTCAGCGTGCTGGACCAGACGATGACGCCCTCGGTGGTCTCGCGTTGCTCGCGGACGAACTGCGCGAGCGAGCGCGCGTAGGCGAGGCCGCGCTCGGAGAGGCCGGTGTCGCCGCCGATCCGCCCCTGGACGTTGAAGCGGCTCTCTCCATGGCGCGTGAGGTAGATGTGGCGGCGCGCCGGGTGGAGGTTCAGGAGGAAGAAGATGATGCGCGCCTCGAGGTAGCCCTCGATGCGGTTTACGACCACCTGACGGCCAACATCGATGAGCTTCACGTAGCTCCGCTCATCCGCGCTGACCGGCTGATAGGTGCGCTCGTACTCGGCGATGCGCGCGCGGAAATCACGGGTGGCCTCCTCGGGGTCCACGCCCGCGTAGTCGGGCGAACGCAGCTTGTTGGCCCGGACGTTCTCGTCGACCACCGCCTGGTCCTCACAAATCGACTCGATGAACACCACCTGAGCGCCGGCCGCGCGACAGCGCTCGTAGACGAGGTCGCGCCGGGCGCGCTCGGTGTTGGTCGCGTCGTACACCCCGATCTCTCCGCCGCTGGCGAAGAAGGCGAGCAGATCGTCGAGCGCCTCGAGCGCTGCGCGCTCACGCGCCTCGTGCCCGGCCACGTTCTGGGACGAGAAGAATTCGGCGGGTTGACGCGCGCCGGCGATGCGCCGCCGGTAGTCGCCGACGTTGAAGATCTGGGTGCGGTAGCCGAGCCACGCCAGGTAGCGCCCGAGCTTGCGCCCCACGTACGTCTTGCCGCGCGCGGGGAGCCCCACCATCACCAGCGCGAGCCGCTTCGGCTCCGGTCGCACGCGGATCATCTTCGTTTCACCTCACCTCGACCGCGTCAGCTCGAGCTCCGACGACGTGGCGCTCGGGCCTAGTCGGCGCGCGTGCCGAGCGCCTGCCGGACCCGGCTGTGTCTTCGGCCGTAGCCGAGGTAGATCGCCATGCCGGCAGCGAGCCAGATCGCGAGCCGAAGCCAGGTCTCCCACGGCAGCGCGAGCATCATCGCCGCCGACACCAGGATGCCGAGGAGCGGCGTGAACGGCATCCACGGGGCCTTGAACGGTCGCGGGAGCTCCGGGTTCCGCCGGCGCAGCGCCCACACCCCAGCGCACACGATGACGAACGCGAGCAAGGTGCCGATGCTGACGAGCTCGCCGAGGATGCCGATGGGGATGAGCGCTGCGAAGACGGCCACGAAGAGCCCGACCGCGATCGATGATAGCCACGGGGTTCGGAAGCGCGGGTGGATGTGCGATGCCCAGGACCAGAGCAGGCCGTCGTGGCTCATGCTGAAGAACACTCGAGACTGCGCGAGCAGGAGCACCAGCATCACTGAGCCGAGGCCTGTCACGGCGCCGACCTTGACCAAGAGCTTGCCCCACGCGACGCCGGTCGCGTCGACCCCGACCGCGACCGGATCGGGGACGTTCAGGCTGGTGTACGGGACCAGCCCGGTGAGCGTGCCGGCCACCAAGATGTAGAGCAAGGTGCACACCACCAGCGAGCCGAGGATCCCGATGGGCATGTTGCGCTGAGGATGCTTGGCCTCCTGCGCCGCGGTGGAGACCGCGTCGAAGCCGATGTACGCGAAGAAGATGACGCCAGCGCCTCGGAGCACGCCGCTCCAGCCGAAGTGGCCGAACTCGCCGGTGTTCGGCGGGACGAACGGCGTCCAGTTCTTGATCAGCGGCGCCCAGCTCGCGCTCGCGAGGGTGGAGACCCCGAGCCCGATGAACACCAGCACCACCGCGAGCTTCACCAGCACGATCGCCGAGTTCAGGCGGGCCGACTCGCGGATGCCGACGACCAGCACCGCGGTCACGAGCAGGATGGCGAGGAACGCGACCAGGTTGAAGCTCGCGCTCACGTGGGGGAGCGTGGAGGGATCGACCTTGGCCTCCGCGAGCAGGTGACCGATGGTGTCGAGCGGAGCCCAGCGGCCCTGGTACTGTACGAGCTCGGTGCCGGGCGAGGCGGTCAGCGCGGGAGGGAGGTGGAGGCCGTAGTCTTGGAGGAGGCTGTTCAGGTAGCCGCTCCAGCCGACCGCGACGGTGGCGGCCCCGAACGCGTACTCGAGGATCAGATCCCAGCCGATGATCCAGGCGAAGAGCTCACCGAGGGTCGCGTAGGCGTAGGTATAGGCGCTGCCGGCGATGGGGATGAGCGCCGCGAACTCCGCGTAGCAGAGCCCGGCGAACCCGCAGCCGATCCCGGCGATGATGAACGAGACGATGATGGCTGGCCCCGCGTATTGAGCCGCGGTGCTGCCGGTGAGCACGAAGATCCCGGCGCCGATGATGGCACCCACGCCGAGCGCGACGAGGTCGGTCGCACCGAGCGCCCGCTTGAGCCCGCCATCCTCTCGGGCCGCTTCGCGGCTCAGGGTCCCGAGGTCCTTGCGTGCGAATAGCCCCATGAGCACGGCTTATACCCCATGAGCGAACGTGGTAACCAGGCTCGGCGATGACTATCAAGCTCCACCGGTTTCCGCTCAGCCACTACTCCGAGAAGGTGCGCGCGATCCTGGTCTTCAAGGCGCTCGACTACGTGCTCGTCGAGCATCGGCTCGGGCTGCCGCAGCTCGGCATCGTTCGCCTCAGCGGGCAACGCAAGCTCCCCGTCATCGAGCACGAGGGGAGCGTGGTGTTCGACTCGACGCAGATCGCGCTCTACCTGGAGCGAACATTTCCCGAGCGACGCAGGCTGCTTCCGGCGGACGAGGCGGCGCGGCGCGAGGTGCTCTCGCTCGAGGAGCGCATCGATCGAGCGTTCGCCATCGCGCCGGTGCTCGCCGGGTTCGACGCGCTCCGGGACGATCTCGACACCGTGGGTCGCGCGCTCGCCGTCGAGGTGTACGGCGTCGGGCCGCGCCTCGGGCGGCTCCTGGCTCGCCTGAACGCGCGTGCCGCCCGGCTCGGGCTCGGCCGCGGCGCCGTGGAGCGCGCCCAGGCGCGCACCCGGGCCCTGCTCGGCGAGCTGGATGACCGACTCGCGCGCTCGAGGTACCTGGTGGGCGACGCGCCGACCTTGGCGGACTTCGCGGCGGTGGGCCTCACCCTCCACCTCGAGTACCCGCGCTCGCGACACCTCGGGGTCCCGGAGCTCGCAGGGCTGGGCGCGCCCGGCTGGGCCGACGACCCACGCTTTGCCCGGTTCTTCGCGTGGCGACGGCGCTTCTACGAGGAGCTCCTCGACTAGGAGCCGGCCTGCCGGAGCGCTCCCCCGGTCACGAGCGTGCGGGGGCGCCGCGGCTCGTCCCGCGCGCGCGGGAGAGGTAGTCGATGAGGTCCATCTTGGTGAGGATGGCCTCGACCCGGCGCTCCCCGTCGACCACGATGGCCACCTCGCCGCGCTCGAAGATGTGCGGCAGCTCGGCGGCCTCGTCGTGGACGGTCACCGTCGATACGCGTCGCGTCATCACCTCGACGAGCTTCAGGTCGCGCGAGCGCCCGCCGACCAAGAGCCCGAGGACGTCGGTCTCGGTGACGATCCCGGTGAGCCGCCCGTCGTGCGTGCAGGGTAGCTGCGAGATCCCGTGGCGCTTGAAGAGCTCGACCGCCTCTCCGAGCGTGCGGCCGTCCTCGATGGAGATGATCTCCTGAGGGGGGAGCGCGCGCACGATGTCGCCGATCCGCCCCATCTCCCACTCGGCCTCGAGGAAGCCGTGCTGGCGCATCCAGGCGTCATCGACGAACTTGGTGAGATAGTTGCGGATCGAGTCCGGCAAGAGGGTGGCGATCCGCGAACCCGGGGGGAGCTCCTTGGCGAGCTTCAAGGCCGCCCACACCGCCGACCCGGAGGAGCCTCCGCAGAGCAGGCCCTCCTGTCGGATGAGCTGGCGCGACACTCGGAACGAGTCGCGATCGTTGCTCTTGAACCAGCGGTCGACGAGCCCACGGTCGAGCACGTCCGGGATGAAGTCGTAGCCGATCCCTTCGACCTTGTAGCTACGGATTTCCCCCGGACCGGCCAGGATCGAGCCCTCCGGGTCGACGCCCACCACGAGGCAGCCAGGCAGCGCCTTCTTGATCGCTCGCGCGACCCCGGTGATGGTGCCGCCGGTCCCCGCGGTGAGCACGATCGCGTCGAGCTTGCCGTCACACTGCTCGATGATCTCGGCCCCCGTGCCGAGCTCGTGGGCGAGCGGGTTATCGGGGTTCGCGTACTGATCGAGGATGTGCGAGTTGGGGAGCGTCTTGGCGAGCTGCTGGGCGACCCCGATGTGGCTCTCCGGCGAGTCCCAGGCGGCCTCGGTGGGAGTGCGGATGATTTCGGCGCCGAGCGCCTCGAGCACCACCTGCTTCTCCTTGCTCATCTTCTCGGGCATGGTGATGATGAGCCGGTAGCCGCGCACCGCCGCGGCGACCGCGAGCCCGATGCCCGTGTTGCCGCTGGTCGGCTCGATGAGCGTGTCGCCGGGCTTGATGCGCCCGCTCTTCTCGGCCTCGATGAGCATCCGCACGCCGATGCGGTCCTTCACCGAGCCGCCCGGGTTCATGAACTCCAGCTTCGCGAAGATCTCGCACGGCAGACCTCGCCCGACGCGTGAGAGCTTGACCATCGGGGTGCGCCCGACCGCATCGAGGACCGACTCCAGAATCGCCATGGCGGCATGCTAGTACGTCCCGCGCGGTTCGGGTGCTCCGGAACCACCCGGAGGGCGCCGGCATCCAGGGTTGACGCGACGCATCCTCGCGAGTCGCGGCTTTGCTAGACTCCTCGCACCGTGGCGCGGGTCTTGGTCGTGATGCTCGTCATGGTCGCCATCGCGGCGAGCGCGCGCCCGGGGCGCGCTCAGGCCGCGCGCTGCGACCGCGCCACCACCGACTGGGTCGCGCGCTGCGCGCGGAGCGCCGGCCTAGCGGTCGAGGCGCGGGGCTGCCCATCCGGGAGGCTCGTCGCCTCGGTGACCCCCGGCGATGGCGCCGTGCTCGACGTCGAGATTGGGCTCGCCAACGGCCCGGCGTTTCGTAAGGCGGGGCGCTTCGGCGTCTCCCCGATCGGAGACTTCCCCGATTGGAATCGCGAGTCGCCCGAGCGCCGCCGCGCGTTCGACGCCATCGTCTCCTGCGTCGCGCGCGATCCGAGCCTCACCGTGACCCGCGATGCGGAGCCTCCGACCGGGACGCCGAGCCGCGCGCCGCCGCCGCCGCCCGAGCGGATCCCGTGGCTCCTATTCGGCGGCGGTCTGCTCGCGCTCGCTGCCTGCGGGGCGCGGCGGCGGCCCGGGTGGCCGTCGCTTCGGGCGCTCGCCGGGTTCGCGGCCCTCGCCGTCGGGTGCTACGCGTTTCGTCGCCTGGCCCTGCCGTCGGCGTTCTTCCACCAGAACGGGCACGGCCCGGAGTGGATCCAGGCGACACTCTCGGGAGAGCCGCGCTACGCGAGCTATGGGCCGGGCTACGCGCAGCTCTTCGGCGCGATCACCCGGCGCGCCTCCGCGCCCGATCTGCGCGTCTTCTTCGCGCAGTCGCTGGCGGCGGCGCTCACCCCGGTGCTCGCGTGGATCGTTGCGCGCCGTGCCGGCGCGCGACGCGCGCTGGCGGGCGCGCTCGCGCTCGCGGTCGCGGTCGATCCGGTGCTCGGCCGGATCGCGCAGAGCGAGTCGTATTTCGCGACCGGCGTGGTGCTCCTCTACACGGCCGCCGCGGTGCTCATGAGCGGGACGAGCCGGGTTCCCACCCGCGCGCTCGGCTTCTGGCTCGCGGTGACGGCCGCCGGGCTCTTCATCGCTCAGGCGGCCTCGGTCCATCCGCTCCTCTGGCTGCCGTCCGCGACGCTGCCGCTCGTGGTCCTCGCCGCGCCGGGCAGGCTCCGCGCACGCCTGACGCGCGTCGCGGTGGTGGCGGCCGCGCTCGCCGCGGTGGTCGCGGTCACCGTCGGCCCCTCGCTCGTGCGGGTGTACCGCGGTGAGCTGTCGAGCCTCGGCTCGTCGTTCGCGGCGCGACTGGTCCTGATGATGCGCCCGGATATCCCGCTCGTCGCGGCTGGGCTCATCGCGGCGGTGGTGCTGCGGCGCTGGCGAAGGCTGCTCGTCCCGCTGGTCGGCTGCGCGGCGGTGGCGCTCGTCGCGAGGCGCGCGGCGCAGTCGCTCGAGCCGAACCCCGCGGTGGCGGCGGCCTGGGCGCGGGTGTTCTGGCCGACCCTCACCGCGCTCTTCGCCTCGAGCGCGGTCGCGCTCTTCCCGCTCGTCGCGCGGGTCGTGCCCGTCTCCCGTCGAGGCGTGGCGCGGGCGCTCGCGGTGGCCGTCGCGGGGCTCGCCGTCGGCGCGAGCGCGGTCCGCTGGCGCGCGCTCACCCGGCTGCCGACCGACGCGCTCGAGCAGAGCTTCGCCCTCGAGTGGCGCGCGCGACTCCCCCCGGGCGCCATCGTGACCTACCTCGATCGCGTCGGCAACGACATCATGACGCTCCCGCTCTATGACGGCGCGGGCCTCGCGCCGCGCGGCGAGCCGCTCTCTCGCGGCCCGTCGGCGAGCGGCGGCGCGCCGCGGTACTACTATCGCTCGTCGCTCTGCAGCCTCGCCGCTGGCGCCCCGTTGTGCGCCGCCGCCGAGCGCGGGCGACGGCTCGAGCGGCTCGAGGTGCGCGAGCTCCCCGCGATCCCGAGCATGCGCTGGTCGCGCTATCAGGCCTCGCCGGTGCGCGTGGAGCTCGCTCGCGAGCGCACGACTCGGTGAGCCGGCGCGCTCGCCGGCGCGCTACTTCACCGCCAAGGCGAGGCCGCCCTCGCGCGGGTCGGCGTAGCCGTAGGCCTCGTCGCCGACGATGAGCAGATCGTTGGCGTCGCCCATCGGGAGCGTCTTCTTCGAGACGCGGTGTCCCATCGCCTCGAGCTCACGCCGCACGGCCACGGAGATCGGCCGCGCGCGCTCGTAGCGGAAGGCGTCGGGCGCGAAGTCCTGGTGGACTCGAGGCGCATCGATCGCCGCATCGAGCGTCATCCCGTGATCGACGATGTTGCGGAGCACCTGCACCACCGTGCTCGGGATGGTGTCGCCGCCCGGTGAGCCGAGCACGAGGATCACCTCACCGTGGTCGAGCACCAAGGTCGGCGCCATCGAGCTCACGGTGCGGCGCCCGGCGACCGGGAGGTTCTCCCCGATGGTGCCGAAGGAGGCGACCGAGTCGTTCAAGACCACGCCGGTGCCGGCGGCGACCATCCGCGCGCCGAACCCGGCCGAGAGCGTGGTCGTGCAGCTTACGACGCTCCCGTCCGCGTCGATCACGGAGAAATGCGTGGTGTGCTCGCTCTCGAGTGAGGCAAGGACCGCGTGGTAGCGCGCGTCGACCTCCGCGGAGGGGGTCGCGCGCTCGGGGTCGATGCGCGGCGCGCGCGCGGCGAGCCACGCCGAGTCGGTGACGCGCGCGAGCTGCGCGGCGAGCGCGGCCGGCGGCAGCGCGTCCGGATCGACGACCGTGAAGCGGCGATCGGCCTGGGCGCGTCGGGACGCCTCGAGGAATAGGTGCAGCTCTCGGGCCGAGCCGGCCTCCTCCTCCCAGGCTCGGTGCGCGTCGAGGAGCCCGAGGAGCTCGGCGATCGCCACGCCGCCCGCGCTCGGGGGCGGCATGGTGAGGACGTCGAGCCCGCGATAGCGCACCCGGAGCGGCTCGCGCAGCACCGCCTCATAGTCTAGTAAATCATTCAGTGATAGATGGCCGCGGAGGGCGTCCACCAGTCGCTTGGCGGTCACGCCTTTGTAGAAGCCGTCGCGGCCCGCCCGGGCTACCCGCTCGAGGGTGCGCGCGAGATCCGGGTTTCGGAGCCGGTCGCCGCGCGCGCGCGGCTTGCCGGCCGCTCCGAAGATGGCGGCGGCCGCCGGATCGCGCGCGAGCACCGGCCACGCCCAGCGGATGGTGAGCGCGGCGCGCGCGCCGAGCGGAAATCCGTCGCGCGCGAGCGCGATCGCCGGCGCGAGCACCTCGCCGCGCGGGAGCCGGCCGAAGCGTTCGCGGGCGAGCTCGAGCCCCGCCACGCTGCCCGGCACACCGACCGCGGCCGCGCCGACGGCGTGGTTGGCGATCATCGCGTCGAACACCGGGCGGGTCAGGGCTCTCGGCGCGGTCTCGCGAAAATCGACCGCGACCGCCGGCTGCCCCTTCATCCGCACCAGCATGAACCCGCCGCCGCCGAGGTTTCCCGCGCTCGGGTGCACGACCGCGAGCGCGTAAGCGACCGCCACCGCGGCGTCGACGGCGTTGCCGCCGCGCTCGAGGATGGAGAGCCCGGCGCGCGTCGCGTGCGGCTCGACGCTGGCGATCACCCCGCGCTTGCCGTGCGCCGCGCGCGGACCCCCGCCGGGGAGGACGAGCGCGCGGACGCCCTCCGCGGCGTCCGCGCCCGCGTCCCGGGCGGGGGCTTGGGGTTGGCTCGGCGCGGAAGCTCGGGGCGCGGCGCGGGCGCTCGTCACCGATGCCGCGCGCGCGCTGGCGGAGGGCGGCGGCGACGGCTCGGGCGCAGAGGGCGGCGTGCACGCGCCGAGCGCCGCGGACAGCGCCAGGCCGGCGAGGAGCATGCTCGAGCGACGCACCCGCGCAGTCTCGGTCACGAGCGGCTCGCGCGGCAAGGGCGCGCTCAGCCGATGCCGTAACGCGGCTGCACCTCGCTCGGGAGGTCCGCGGCCGCCGCGAGCGGAAGCGCCTCGCCGCCGAGCGAGCGATAACGCCGGTAGATCTGCCAGCGCAGGTGGACCTGACCGAGCCGCACCACCACCGCCCCGGCGTAGAGCCCCACGCAGAAGACGAGCGCGCTGCCCATGAGGACCAGGAGCACGAGCAGGCTGAACACGAAGTAGCTCACGAGCACGGTGGCCCAGGTCGCGCGCCCGTAGCGGAGGAGCGCGCTCGGAGCGAGCGAGCCGGAGAAATCTCCGTTCAGCTCGGCGGCGGTGAGCGCGCCGTTCACCGCGACCGTGACCGCGGCGCCGCCCACCGCAGCGATGAGGACGAACAGCGCGCTCACGCCGATGACGATGGCCGGGTCGAGGCCGCCCCGCATGATGACGTTCGCGCCCACGGACAGCATGAACGCGGCCATCGTGATCACGATGCCGAGCGGGAGCGCCGCGATGAGCTGTACGGCGAAGGGCACCACCCCGCGCCCGAGATAGTGGGAAAGGTCCGAGAACTCGAGCTTCGGGATGGGTCGAGGGTGCTCGCGGACCAGCCGCTGGAGGATCTCGGATTGCCACCCCATGAGGACGATCGGTCCGGCCATCGGGATGAGCGATATGACCGTGCCGACGAGCACCGAGTGTAGCCAGTCCCGGTCGCTGAACGCGAATCTCATGGCGTCGAGGGCGCTCACCTGTGCGGGTGGCGGACCGAGCGGGCTCTTGAGCATGAGCCCATGATAGTCGAGGCGAGGTTCTGGGGTAGACTCACGCGCGTGGACCGCCCCTTCGTTCCCCTCACCGTCGCCGTGCTCACCGTGAGCGACACCCGCACGCTCGAGACGGACTCGAGCGGCGCGCTCGCGGTCGAGCGGCTCGAAGCGGCTGGGCACCACGTGGCGGCGCGCCGCATCGTGACCGACGATGCGAGCCTCATCCGCGACGCGGTCGCCGCCTGGGTTCGCGACGACGCGCTCGATGTCGTGATCGTCACCGGCGGCACCGGAATCACCGCGCGAGACGTGACCCCCGAGGCGCTCGCGCCGCTCTCCGACAAGGCGCTCCCCGGTTTCGGAGAGCTCTTCCGCATGTTGAGCTACGCGGACATCGGGGCGGCGGCCATCCAGTCGCGCGCCGAGGCGTTCCTCGCGCGCGGGACGCTGGTCTTCGCGCTGCCAGGCTCGACCGGGGCGGTGCGGCTCGCCCTCGAGAAGCTCATCGTGCCTCAGCTCGACGGTCGCACCCGCCCGTGCAATTTCGTCGAGCTCTTGCCGCGCGTGAGAGCGAGCGGCTGACGCGGGCTCACGGCACCACGGTCAGCTCGGGATCGCTCTTCGCCCAGCCTTCCAGATCGCCCGCGGCGGCGGCGACCACCGGCACGCCGAGCTGTCGAGCTTCGCGCACGACCGTGGGCGCGCCCTCGATGCGCGACGCGGTGATCAGGAGATCCGCCGCGGCGAGCCAGGTGAGCGCCTCGGGGCGAGCGAGCTGACCGGCGAATCGGGCGCTCGGGAACGACCGAGCGAGCGCCTCTCGCTCGGGGCCGTCCCCGACCACGACCACCTCGGCTCCCGGAAGCAAGCTCGCCGCCGAGAGCGCGACGCCGACCCGCTTGCCCGGGACCAGCCGCGCCATGATGACGACCAGGCGCTGCTCCGCGCCGATCGAGAGCGCGATGCGCGCCAGCTCGCGCGGCGGCGTGTCCGCTAGATCGATGGGGCAGGGGGCGACCTGGCTCGCGTCGCGAAGCTCGGGGAGGGTGGCGTCGGCGAGGCGCTCGCGGAGCTCGGCAGACACGAAGCGGAAGCGCGCGCCGCGGCGGAGGAGCGCGCGCACGATCCCGACGCGTGCCACGCGTGGTAGCGCGAGCAGGAGCGCCACGTCGCTGCCGTGCGCGACCACCTCGAGCGGCGCGCGGACGGCCAGCGACACCGGCCAGGCGCTCGGCACCAGCCAGTGGGCGACCACGCGATCGAACGGACCGAGCTTGCGGAGGGTGCGGCTCGCGGCGAGCGCGAAGCGCAGCGCACCGAGCGCGCGGACCGGCCGCTCGCGCAGACGCGATACCGCGCCGGGAAAGCCAAACAAACCAAAGTCCGGGAGCCGCTCGACTCGCTCGCGCGAGCCCGCCGCCGCGCGCCCCGGCGCGATGACGGTGACGTCGTGACCGGCGGCCGCGAGCGTCCGCGCCTCGGTCTCCACGAAGTGGCCGGCCGCGTCGCCCGGCCGCGACGGGTACGAGGTGGTGAGGATCGCGATCTTCATCCGCGTGGGGCTAGAGTCGGGGTAGCTCGCCCATGCTCTTCAGCTCGTCGGCTCCGAGGGCGTCGATGAGATCACCGAGCGCGCGGAGGTAGCGGAAGGTATAGATGCCGGCGGTGTGTCCGTCGCCCCAGGTGAGCTGAATCGCGTAATTGCCGACCTGCTCGACGGCGCGGATCTCGAGGTTCCCGCCCGCGATGAAGCGGATCCCGCTCGAGTGCCCCTGGCAGCTCGCGCAGGGGCAGAAGCCGCGGAGGAGCTCGTGGGGGTAGCTCGACCCGTGGCCGTCCGACCAGGTGATCTCTAGGGTCCGAGCGCCGTGCGGCGCCTTGAGACCGGTCGGCTGAGTGCGCGGATCGGGGGCCATGCGCCCCCGTAATTCGCGGAAATGTCGCGCGGTGTAAAGCGGCGGGCGTGCAAAAAGAGCTTGCGGCGCGCCGCGCTGGGTGTCATATCCCCGGCCCCTTGGCTAATCCCACCGAATCGATCCAGTGTAAGCCCCTCGAGGTCCAGGTCGGCGACAAGGGCATCGAGCGCGCCATCAAGCACCTGAAGCGCAAGATGGCCGCCGAAGGCATCCTTCGCGAGCTCAAGCGCCGCCGCCACCACATGAAGCCGAGCGTCAAGCGACGTAAGAAGATGAGCGAGGCCGCTCGTCGCCGCCGCAAGCGCCAGAAGATCGAATTTTAGCCATCGCGCGAGCCGGCCGCGAGCTTCTCTCAGAACCTCCGGCAACCACTCGCAAATTTGGCCGGGAGCCGGACGCTCGGGCAACCTCCGAGGTCCGCGATGGCTCTCCCGCCCCCGGTCCCGCGCAACACCCGCCTGACGAAGAGCGAGCCTCCGCCGCCGCTCTCGGCGCCGATCTCGGCGCCTCGCGCCCGGCCGCCGCGTCTTCGGCTCCGCAAGCTGCTCGCGCTCGGTGGCGTCGCGCTCGCGCTCTGGGCGCTCTACCCGCGAGCGCTGTCGGCGTGGCGGCTGCACGGCGCGGCGGCCGTGCTCGCCGACTACGCGCTCTGCATGGTTGGTCCGACCGGTCCGTCGCTCCTTCGCGACACCCCCGTCGAGTTTCGGCGGCTGGTGCGGCGCCGGCTGATCTACAGCGCCGCCGGGGAGCGCCCGTTCGAGCGCTGCGCGGCGGGAGCGCGCGAGCTCACCGGCTCGTCGCGCGTCGCGAGCGCGCACCGGGCGGAGGCCTGGAGCTTCGTCGAGTACGGCGCGCCGCCGGCGCTGCGCCGCGGGCCGCCGGTGTCGATCGACGACCTCGCGGTGAGCACGCGTCCGCTGGTCACCCTGGCGCGCGAGGGCTGGCCCTTCGAGCGCGGGGGCTGGACGCGGCTGGTGCGCCCGTCGCTCGGCGCCTTCGAAGCGACGCACCCGATCGAGCTCGCGCGCCCCTCGGTCGGGCGGGGACTGCCCGCGTGGCGCGCCCGGTATCGCGCGCTCCGCGCGACGCGGAGCGGGCTCGTGCTCGCGGTGGGCAAGGGAGCCAACCTCGCCGCGTATCGGAGCACCGACGGCGGCGTGAGCTGGGTGCCGTCTCCGCTCGGTGACCCTGAGCTGGCCGCGTTCGCCGAGCGGTGCGCGGCGCCGAGCGGCCAGCGCGCGTTCACTTTCCGCACCAGCGATGACGGCGCGCGGACCCAGGTCACCTCGCAGGGCCCCGACGACGCGCCCTCGAGCGTCGATCTCGCGCCGGCGTCGCTCGAGATCGTGTCGGCCGCGTGCGACGAGAGCGCGCTGGTCGCCGCGCTCGCCGCCCCCGGCGCGCGCGCGGCCGCGCTCGCGCTCTGCCCGTATCGGCAGCCGTGCCGCGCGCTCACCGCGCCGACGTTCACGGGCGTGGACGCGCGGCCCGCGCTCCCGCTCGATCTCGCGCGGGTCGACGGCGCGACCGTCCTCGCGGTGGCGATGGGCGGCGTGGTCCGGGTGACCTCGTCGCGCGACGACGGGCGCTCCTGGGCCCCGTTTGGCGTCGCCTTCGACGCGGCCGCGCACCCCGAGGTTCGCACCGCGGTCGGGGTGCCGAGCCGCCTGCTGGCGCTCGGTCACCGCGTGCTGCTCTACGGCGGCGCGGACCGACCCGCGGAGACCTACCCGGTGCTCGTCTCCGACGATCTCGGCGCCGCGTGGCGCGCGCCCTGAGCGCGCCTCAGGAGCCGAGACAGCCGAGGTTCACCTCCACCTTGGCGGAGTGGTCCGACTGGATCGCCGTGCAGGTGGCCGGGCAGAGCGTGATCTTGGTCGGGCTCGCGTCGTTGTCGTAGTACCAGCCGCCGCCTCCGCTGCCGGCCGCGGGGCACGAGCCCGCGCCGCTGACCTTCGGGATGGTCTGGGCCGGCGGGTTGCCCCCCGGCGAGTACTCCACGCTGACCTTGCCCGGATCGATGACGCCCGCGTCGCTGGTCGGCATGGCGTAGTCGCAGCCGATGGCGGACGCCTGGATGGTCTTCAAGACGTCCGCGAAGACCGCGTAGTTGCCGTTACCGACGCTGTAGTAGTGGCACGAGGCGCCGCTGATGCAGTAGTTCGCGTGCGCGGGCGCGCCGCCATTGACCGCCATCGTCTCGAGGTTCGCGGCCGTCGCGCCGGTCATCCCGATGACGTAGGTGCGCACGCCGGACCCGCCGTTCCACGCGTTTCGGATGACGGTGCCGACCGTCGCCGCGTCCCCGCAGCCGTACGGATCGCCGTCGGTGATGAGGATCCCGATGATGGTGCGGCTCGGATCCAATGACTTCTGGGCAGCGGCAAATTGAGTGAGGCCTCTGGCGGCACCTTCGGTGGGGGTGTTCGTGGAGGGGCTGTGGCTGTTCAGCGACGCGACGAAGTCTCCCGCGTTGGCGGGGATCGCGCGGAGGCTGATCTCCGGCGTCGCGTAGCCGACGCCGGCGCAGGTGCCGTTGTTGAGCGCGAAATACTGCAGGGCGACCCGCTGATCGAGCGTCGGATCGGCGGTCGCCATGAAGCCGTAGAGCGCGTTGATCGCGTAGCACCACTTCGAGGGAGTCGACGCCGTGTACGTCGACGTGTTCACGTTGCAGTCGGTGTTCATGCTGCCGGACTGATCGAGCATGACGTACATGTCGAGCGGGAGCGGCTTGGTCTCGGCGGTGGTCGCGGCGCACGAGGAGTCCGAGTTGAAGCCGCCGTCGTCGATCGGGCCGTCGTAGCTGAACTCGACGTCGAGGCCAGCGTCGTTCGGGCCGCCGCCGGTGCCGCTCCCGCCGGTGCCGCTCCCGCCGCTCGTGCCGCCGGTGCCGCTCCCGCCGCTCGTGCCGCCGGTGCCGCTCCCGCCGCCGGCCGTCCCGGCCGCCCCGCTCGCGCCACCGCTCGCCGGCGCTCCGGCTCCTCCGCCGCTGCTCGAGCCGGCCTTGCCAGCGGCGCCTCCGCCGCCGAGCTGCGCGTCGCCGCCCGAGGTGCCGCAGCCGATCGCGGTCAGGCCGCCGATGCTCACCAAGCCGATCAACCCCAGAGCCAAGCGACGAACGCGCATGGGCCTCAGTCTGAGCGAAATCGCCTCCTTTCGCAAGGCGCTTCGCGGCCGCCCGCTCGCGCCCCGCGCGGGCTTCGGGCTACCCTGCTCGGGTCATGTTCATCTATGAGCGCGCGGTCGCGTTTCACGAGGTAGACGCGGCCGGGCTGGTATTTTTCCCACATTTTCTCACCTATGCCCACGAGGCGATGGACCGCTTCTTCGCGCCGCTCGACGGCGGTTATCTCGCCCTCGTGACCGCTCGCCGAGTCGGGCTTCCGGCGGTCCACGTCGAGTGCGATTTCGTCTCGCCGCTCGCGTACGGGGACGTGGTGAGGATCGAGACCTCGGTGCGCCGCGTCGGCAACCGGAGCCTCGAGCTTCGCTACCGGTTCGTGCGCGCGCGCGACGGCGAGCGCGCCGCCGAGCTCCTTCACACGGTGGTCACCACCGATCTCGATCGGCTCGAGAGCTGCCCCATGCCGGAGGATGTCCGGCGGGTCGCGCTCGCCCACCTCGAGCCGCAGCCTTGACGCCGGACCACCAGCGCGCGGCGCTCAGCGACCGCGCGCCGTCCGCGCGGCGATCCTCGCGAGCGCTCGCCGCTCCCAGCGCGACGAGGCACGCCCCGCGGCGACCGGATCGGTCTCGCCCGCGAGCGCTCCGAGCGCGCGCACCTTGATTCGGGCGGCCGCGACGCGCTCGGGCTCGGTGCCCGCTTCGCGCGCGGCGAGGAGCTGCCGCCACACGGCCAGCGCCGCGGGCCAGAGCTCGGCGGCGACGTAGGCGTCGGCGAGCGCCTCGAGCCGCGCGGGTGAGGGGTCGAGCGAGGCCGCCTGGGCGAGGTCCTCGCGCGCCTCTCGCGCGAGCCCGCGCGCCTTACGCAGCGCCGCGCGGAGCGTGAGCGCGTCGGCCGCGTAGGCGGGGAGCCGCGCCGCGCGCGCGCAGAGCGCCTCGGCCTCCTCGACGTCGCCCATCACCTGCCGCAGGCGCGCGAGCGCGAGGAGCGCAGGGCCGTAGGTCGGGTCCGCGCCGATCGCGTCGACGTAGGCCGCCGCCGCCTGCGCGGGGTCGCCGCGACGCTCGCGCTCGCGTCCGCGCCGGTAGAGCTCGAGGACCAGCGCGCTCGCCCGCACGGGGTTCCGCGCCGGGCCGGCATCCCCTCCCGATGGCTTCGGAGCCGGTGGGCGCGCGGGACTCGACACCGGGGCGTCGCCGAAGCGCGCCACCGGCTCGGCCGCGGCGTTCAGCGCGCTGCCGAACACCGAGAGCGCGCTCACGACCGCGAGCCCCACGGGCGCTCGGCTCGACACGATGATCCGAAGCCTAGAAGCGGGAGCGCGCTCGCGCCACTCGGAGCCGGGCGCTCGCGGGCTCTCGGGTGGGGATGCCGGCCCGGCGCGGAATCGCCGGTGTTCGCTCGGACGCGGGGCTGCGTCCCGCGAGCCACGCCGCGGGCGAGGCGGGGCCACCTCCACGCGGGTTGCGGCGGCGGCACGGCCGTTGCTGACTTCTGCGCCATGACGTCACGACACGGCTCCGCGGCGCGCGCGCGCGCTCGCCTCCGGACGCTTCTCGGGCTCCTCCTCCTCGGGATCACGGCGTGCCTCCAGGGCGCGCGGGTGCCGGCGGTGACGCCACGCCAGACCCTGGCCATCGGCGAGGGACCCGGCGCGGCCGGGAGCGAGGGCCCGTTCCGCGTCGTGTACGCCGCGCCGAGCGGCGAGGCCGAGCAGGGCGCCGAGCTCTCCATCGTGTTCAGCCGGCCGCTCCGCGCCCTCACGCTCGCCGGCGACGAGGCCCCGCCGCCCATCACGCTCGAGCCCGCGCTCGAGGGACGCTGGCAGTGGGTCGGCACGAGCGCGCTCCAGTTCGTGCCCGCCGCGGGGCGGCTCCCGGGCGCGACCCACGTCAAGGTCGAGGTCCCCGCGGGCACGCGCGCGCTCGACGGCGCGACGCTCGGCGCCGCGCACCGCTTCGAGTTTACGACCGTGCGGCCCGCGCTGGTCCGCTCTTCGCCATCGGACCGGCAGGACGGGCTCACCCCCGACGTCGTCCTCGACCTCCGCTTCAACCAGCCCATCGCGCCCGCGGCGCTCGAGCGCGCCGCCAAGCTCGAGCGAGTGGCCGGCGGGGCGCGCAAGCCCATCGCGTTCTCGGTGAGGCAGCCGGACGCCGCGGCGCCCGCCCATCTCGAGCTTCGCCCCGCCGCGCCGCTGCCGATCCACTCGCGCTTCGAGCTGGTGCTCGCCGCCGAGCTCACCGGCCTCGAGGGGCCGCTGCCGGCCGGCAAGGCGCAGCAGCTCGAGTTTGAGACCTATGGGCCGCTGGTCGTCGAGTCGCTCGACTGCAGCACCGACACGCCGCACGGGCGCTGCGAGCCCGGCTACCTCTCGCTCTCGCTCTCGAACCCGGTGAAGGCCCGCGAGCTCGAGCGCGCCATCAGCGTCGAGCCGCCCGTGAAGCTTCGCTGGGAGAGCGGCCGGGAAGACGACGACTACACGCGGTACGTCTCGCTGGTCGGCGGGTTTCTGCCGGGGAGATCCTACACGGTGCGGGTCTCGGGCGCGCTCACCGACAAGTACGGGCAGCGGCTCGCGGCGCCGGCGGCGCTCCGCCGTGACTTCGACGACCTCTGGCCGTCGGTGGAGATCGGGGTGAGCGGAGACGTGCTCGAGCCGAAATCGAGCGCCTCACTGCCGATAGGGTCGGTGAACACGCCGCGCTACGAGCTCGTCGCGGTCGCGCTCACGCCGGAGGACGCGCTCGCGTTCGTGGCCGCCGGCGACACTCGCGAAGAGTTCGAGCTGTTGTCGAAGCTCCGCGCCCCGCGCGTCGTCGCGCCGCGCGCCGCGGCGAACGCCATGGCGACCGAGCGGCTGCTCCCGTCCGAGCTGCTCGCACGGAGCTCGGGGCGCGGCGCGCTCGGGGTTGGCCTGCGCTATCCCGGGCGCGGCGACCGCGCGTCGCCCATCGTGCGCGCGAAGATCGTCCAGGTGACCGATCTCGCCATCACCGCGAAGCTCTCTCGCTTCGGCTCGCGGGTCTGGGTCACGCGTCTGTCGAGCGGCGCGCCGGTCGCGGGCGCAAAGGTGAGCATCCGCCAGCGCGGGCGCGCGCCGGCGCTCCACACGACGGACGCCGACGGGCTCGTGACCATCGCCACCAGCGAGTTTGCCCCCCAGCTCGAGCAGTACGACGCCCCGGCCCTCATCGTCGTCGAGGACGGCGCCGACTGGAGCTACCGGCCGGTCTCGGACTACCTCCCTCCCTGGCGCTACGGCGTAGCCTACGACTTCAGCGGCGAGGGCGACGACTACGGAATGATGTTCACCGAGCGCGGGATCTATCGCCCCGGAGACGCGCTCGAGGTGAAGGCGATCGTCCGTCGCGCGACGCCGAGCGGCAATCAGGTGCTCGCGGGGCGACCGCTCACGGTGGTGCTCCGCTCCCCGGACGGGGAGGACGTCGCCAAGAAGAGCGTGACCACGACCCGCTTCGGCACCTTCTCGACCCGGTTCACCGTGCCGCGCTCGGCCGGCCTCGGCGCGTGGAGCCTCGAGACGCGCGGGCTCCCCGAGGGTTCGGTGAGGACGGACTTCACCGTCGCCGAGTATCGCCCGGTGGAGTTCAAGGTGAGCGCGGAGAGCGATCGCCCGGCTTACGTGCGCGGGGAGCCGGCGGCCTGGACCGTGCGCGGCGACTACCTCTATGGCGCGCCGATGGCAGGCGCCCACGTGCGCTACACGGTGACGCGCTCGCGGACCTGGTTCACGCCGCCGGACAGCGAGGGCTTCGCGACCGACGCCGAGCCCTTCCACGCCGACGACGACGAGTCGGCGCTCGCCGGCGGCGCGCTGGTCGAGCAAGAGGGGCGCCTCGACCCGGCAGGCGCGGTGAGGTTCGACAAGCAGCTCGAGCTGCCGGGGCAGCGCACGCCCGAGCTCGTGACGGTGAGCGCCGAGGTCACCGACGTGGCACGTCAGTCGGTCGGGGGCGGCACGAGCGCGCTGGTGCACCCGGCGGACTTCTACCTCGGCGTCCGTCGGCCCGAGGACGGCTTCGTCGACGCGCCCGGCTCGTTCCGAGCCGCGGTCACCGCGTTCGCGCTCGACGGCAAGCGGCTCGGACAGAAGCGGGTGCACGTCGAGCTCGTGCGGCGGATCTGGACGCTCGCGCGCCAGGACGTCGGCGGGGGGCGCACCCACGTCGTGTCGCGCGCGGTCGATCGCGTGGTCGCCTCGTGCGAGCTCACCACCAACGCGTCGTCGCCGGCGACCTGCGACCTCCCCGTGAAGCTCGGCGGCTACTACCTCGTCCACGCGACCGCCAAGGACGCGCGCGGCAACCTCGCGGAGGCCGCGCTCGGCCTCTACGGCATCGGTCCGGGAGAGGCGCCCTGGCGCGACAGTGATACGCGCTCGTTGGAGCTCGTGCTCGACAAAGAGGAGTACCGCGTGGGCGACACCGCGCGCCTGCTCGTGAAGTCGCCATACCCGGTCGCCGAGGCGCTCGTCACGGTCGAGCGCGCCGGTGTCTATCGCCAGCAGCGCGTCACGCTGCGCGGCTCGACCCCGACCTTGAACGTGCCGGTGACCGCGGAGCTCGGGACCAACGCGTTCGTGTCGGTGCAGCTCGTACGCGGGCGGACCGCGCCGCCCCCCGCGGCGCGTGAGCGCCCGGACGTCGGCGCGCCGACCTATCGGATCGGCTATGCGTCACTTCGCGTCGATCCGTCCCCGCATCGGCTGAAGGTGGCGCTCGCGCCCTCGAGGAAGGAGCTGCGGCCGGGGGAGGAGCTCGCCGTGGAGCTCGCGGTGACCGACGCCCGTGGCCGGCCGGCCGAGGCCGAGGTCACCTTGTACGCTGTCGATGAAGGAGCGCTTTCGCTCATAAATTATCAAACCCCCGACCCGGTGCAGGTCTTCGCCGCATCGCGACCGCTCGAGGTCGCGACCGTCGAGTCGCGCGAGGCGCTCGGGCGGGTGTCGCTCGAGGATCTGGCGAGCGCGATCGGGGTCATGAAAGGCAGGGAAGGCGGCGACGGCGGCGGGGGGAGCGCGCGCCGAGATTTTCGGCAGAGCGCGTACTTCAACCCCTCCCTCGTCACCGATCCGAGCGGCAAGGCACGCGTCCGGTTCAAGCTGCCGGAGAGCCTCACGACCTTCCGGCTGATGGCGGTCGCGGTCACCGCCGACGACGCCTACGGCTTTGGTGAGGAGCGCGTCACCACGAGCCAGCGGCTGATGGCGCGACCGGCGCTGCCGCGCTTCCTGCGCGCCGGCGATCGAGTCGAGGCCGGCGTCGTGCTGAGCGCGAAGGACTTTGGCCCGGCGCGCGTCGAGGTGCGCGCGCGGGTCGAGGGGCTCGAGCTCGAGGGAGCACCGGTCCGCACCGTCGAGCTCGGCCGCAACGCCTCGGTCGAGGTGAGGTTCCCGATGCTGGCGAAGACCGCCGGCACCGCGAAGCTCGGCTTCGTCGCGACCGGTGGCGGCGCGCGTGATGCGGTCGAGGTGACGCGCCGGGTGGACGCGCCGGCCTCGTTCGAGTCGGTGGCGCTCTACGGCCAGACCACCGGCTCGGCCGGCGAGCAAATAGGCGATCTGTCGAAGATTCGCCGCGACGTCGGCAAGCTCGACGTCACCGTGTCCTCGACCGCGCTGGTCGGGCTCGGCGGCGGCGTCGAGCAGCTCCTCGACTACCCCTACGGGTGCACCGAGCAGCTCTCGAGCCGCCTGGTGCCGCTCCTCCCGCTCCGCGCGCTCGCCCGAGACTTCGACATCCCGCTGCCGAAGGACCTCACCGCGGTGGTGGACAAGACGGTCGCGGACATCCTGAAGAACCAGCGCGGCGACGGTGGCTTCGGGATGTGGTCGGACTCGCCGCAGAGCAGCCCCTGGGTGACCGCCTACGCGCTCTTCTCGCTCGACACCGCGCGGAGACACGGCGCGACCGTGCCGGGCGACCCGCTCGCGCGAGGCTCGGCCTACCTCCGGCGCTATCTCGCCGGTCTCGTGGACGACCCGCTCTACTGGTCGAGCGCGGCGTTCATGGTCGACGTGCTCTCGAGCATGGGCGCACCGGATCCCGGTTACATGACCCGGCTCTACGAGAGCCGCGACGGCAAGCCAGTGTTCGCGCGCGCGCTCCTGCTGCACGCGATGGCCGTCTCCAAGCAGGGCGCCGAGAGCGTGCGAGCGCTCGCCGAGGAGCTCGAGCGGTCCCTTCGGCTCGACGCCAACACCGCCACCGCGACCGAGAACCTGGGCGACGACTACGCGGTCTTGATGGACTCGCCCGCGCGCACCACCGCCCTGCTGCTCCGCGCGCTCTTGGCGGTGAACCCCGCGCATCCGCTCGCGGCCAAGCTCGCGCGCGGGCTACTCGCGGCGCGGCGCGGCGGGAGCTGGCGCTCGACGCAGGAGACCGCGTACGCGCTCCTTGCGCTCGAGGACTACCGCAAGGCCCAGGAGAAGGACGCCCCGGACTACGTCGCCAAGGTGTGGTTTTCCGGCGCGGAGCTCTTCAGCGCCACCATGAAGGGGAGGGGCACGCTGGCGCGAGGGACCACCATCGCCACCGGGAAGCTCGCACCCACCGGGGGGCTCCTCGTGTTCGACAAGCGGGGCTCCGGAACGCTCTTCTACGAGGCGCGGCTCAAGTACGCGCGGCAGAGCCTCCCCACCGCGGCGCTCGACCGCGGATTTTACGTGCAAAAGACGCTGCGGGCGGTCACGCCCGAGCAGCTCCCGATGCTGCTCGGGACGGTGCCGGCGGGCGGTAGCCTGGCGTTCTCGGGCGGCGCTCTGGTGCTGGCGGATCTGGTGGTGGTGACGGCGAGCCCGCGTGACTACGTAGTGCTCGAAGATCCGCTCCCGGCCGGCTTCGAGGCGGTCGACGCGAGCCTCGGCACCACCGCTGCGTGGCTCGCCATCCCCGGCTCCGGCGGCGAGGACACCGCGGTCGACTGCGCGGGCTGCGACGACGACCAGGACGACGTCATCGCCGGCTCCCGCGCGTTCCTCTCGAGCTCGTTCCACCGCGAGCTCCGCGATGACCGCGTGCTCCACTTCGTCGATCACATGGCGGCCGGCATGTATCACTACCGCTACCTCGCGCGGGCGACCTCGCTCGGAAAGTTCGTGGTCCCGCCCACTCGGGCCGAGGAGATGTACTCGCCGGAGGTCTTCGGAAGGACCGCGGCGACCACCGTGGAGATCCGATGACGATGCGCGAGCTCGCCTCGAGGGCTCGCCGGTTCGGCGCGGCCGGCGTGAGGCTCGCGCGCTCGCGCCGCGCGCGCCGCGCGCTCGCCGTGCTCGCGCTCCTCGCGGCGCTGCCATGGCTCCTCCTCATCGGGCTCGCTGCGGCCACCCCCTTTCCCGCGCCGCTCCGGCGACCCGCCGCGGAAGGGGCCGGGCTCCGCGTCGTCGATCGCCACGCGCGGACCATCCGGGTGCTGAGAGACGCGCGAGGGCAGCTCTCGGAGCACGTCGCGCTCGACGAGGTGGCCCCCACCGTCCCGGCGGCGCTCATCGCCGCGGAGGACGCGCGATTTCGGTATCACCCGGGGCTCGACCCGGTGGCGATCGTTCGCGCGGCGGCGTCGAGCGCCTGGCATGGGCGGGTGGTGAGCGGCGCGAGCACCATCACGCAGCAGCTAGCGCGGACGTTATTTGTCAGACCACGCACGCTCGGGGGCAAGCTCCGTGAGATGGCGCTCGCGCTCCGCATCGAGGCCTCGCTCTCGAAGGCGGAGATCCTCGAGGCGTACCTCGAGCGCGTCGAGTTCGGGCCCAACCTCCGCGGGATCGCCGCGGCCAGCCGGCACTACTTCGACAAGCCGCCCTCCGAGCTCGATCTCGCCGAGTCTGCCACGCTCGCCGCCATCCCGCGGGGCCCCACGCTCTACGATCCGGCGCGCGGGCTCGAGCGAGTGCGGCGACGACGCGATCGCATCCTCGAGCGCATGCGTGAGCGCGGGCTCGCCAGCGAGGCGGCCATCGACCACGCGCTCGCCGAGCCGCTCACGCTCCATCGAGGTCTCGTCGAGGGAGGCGCATGGCAGTTCGTCCGCGAGCTCGCCGAGGGGAAGCTCGAACCCGAGCTGGTTCGAGGCGAGGCGCCCGTGCTCATCCGGAGCACCATCGATCTGGACCTCCAAGCGCGCGTGGAGGAGCTGGTTCGTCGCACCGCGGCGCGGCTCGAGGCCGAGCACGCGACCGCGGCGGCGGCGCTGGTCGTCGACAACGCGAGCGGCGAGGTGCTCGCGTACGTCGGCTCGCCGGACTTTTTCGACGCGGGGCGCCTCGGTCAAAACGACGGGGTGACCGCGCTGCGGCAGCCCGGGTCCACGCTCAAGCCTTTCGTGTACGCGGTCGCCATGAAGGAGCTCGGCTACGACGCGGCCACGCTCCTGCCCGACATTCCGCTCGAGCTCCCCACCGGGACGGGGACTTTCGCGCCGCGGAACTACGACGGGATCTTTCACGGACCGGTCCGGCTTCGCGAGGCGCTCGCGAGCTCGCTGAACGTGCCAGCCGCCTTCACCGCGAGCCGGGTGGGCCCCGAGCACGTGCTCGCGCTCTTGCGCGCGCTCGGGTTCGCGTCGCTCGACCGCGACGCCGCGCA
Organism: Deltaproteobacteria bacterium; assembly: GCA_035063765.1. NCBI lineage: Bacteria > Pseudomonadati > Myxococcota > Myxococcia > Deltaproteobacteria bacterium. The sequence continues at coordinate 255,715 of JAPSFT010000001.1, read as the reverse complement.
CTACGGGGTGGCGCTCGCGCTCGGCGACGGCGAGGTGCGGCTCACCGAGCTCGCGGGCGCTTACGCGACCCTCGCGCGCGGTGGGATGTACCTGCCGCTTCGCTTCGCGCGCTCCGCGGAGCTCGCCTCGGGGCGGCTGGTGGAGCCCACGCGCGCAGCGCCCGCGCGGGTCATCGACGCCGACCTCGCGGCCATCCTCACCGACGTGCTGAGCGACGCCGCCGCGCGGATCGGCGGGTTCGGAGTCGGCAGCGTGCTCGAGCTGCCGTTTCCGGCGGCGGTGAAGACCGGGACCTCGAAGGGCTATCGCGACAATTGGGCGGTCGGGTTCACGCGCGAGCGTACGGTCGCCGTGTGGGTCGGCAATTTCGACGGCAGCCCGATGCACGGCTCGAGCGGCGTGACGGGCGCGGGGCCGCTGCTTCACGCCGTCCTGCTCGCCGCCATGAGCGGGAAGGAGCCCGCGCCGCTGGTCCTGCGCGACGGGCTCGTTCGCCGGGAGGTGTGTACCCTGAGCGGTGAGCTCGCCGGGCCGGACTGCCCGCACCACGCAGCGGACTGGTTTCGCGCGGGGCGAGCGCCGACCGGCGTCTGCGCGATGCACGAGCGCGTGCTCATCGAGCCCGAGAGCGGGCTTCGCGCCGGCCCGGCCTGCGCCGGTGCGAGCGAGCGGGTCTTCGAGCGCTATCCCGCGCGCTTCGCCGCGTGGGCGGCCACCGCGCGGAGACCGGTGGCGCCCGAGGCGTTCGCGGCGCGGTGTCCCGGCGGCCCGGTGCGCGCGTCGGGGGCGCTCGCGGTGACCTACCCCGTCGACGGCGCGCGCTTCGTCCTCGACCCCGGCGTCGAACGCTCCGCGCAGACCATCGTCCTCCGGGCGCAGGCGCCGGGCGGAGCCCGCGGCGTCACGTTCGTCGTCGACGGGCGCTCGGTGGGGCGCGCCGAGCTGCCCTACCGGCTGTCGTGGGCGCTCACGCCCGGAACCCACCGGCTCCACGTGGAAGACTCGCGCGGGGAGCGGAGCGAGCTCGTGTCGTTCTCGGTGCGCTGACGCTCCCGGGAGCGCTCACCGGGCCGCGCCGGGTGAACGGACCTCAGCCGCCGAGACCGAGGCGGCGCCTCGCCTCGGCGTACGGCTCGCTCACGCTCCACACCGCGAGATCGCGCGCCTCCGGGTGACGCACCACCCACTTGGCGCGCTCGGCGCCGCTCGCGGGGAGCTCCTGATTCAACGTGGTCGCGACGCCCCGCAGGGCCGCCGAGGGGCTGCCGATGGCGAGCAGCGCGGCGCGGTTACCCCACTGATTCACCGTGGTGGCGAGCTGACTCGCGCGGTTGCCGATGGAGCCAATCACCTCGAGCGCGAGGATGGGGACGTCGTCGTCGAGGTTGCGCGGGATGGCTGGCTGGATGCGCTGGCGCGCCTCTGCGAAGCGCTTCGCGTCTACGCCTTGGGGCTGCCAGTTGGTGGCGAAGACTCCGAGGAAGGCTGCGGTGAGCGGCCACAGATCGATGGGCGCGGTGCGCGCGATGGTGGATGCGTGCGCTTGCAGGATCTTCAGGGTCCGAATGAGGACCACGTATCGGGCAGCGTCGTCCGGGCTCTCGAGGAGCTCGGTGCCGAACACGATCTGAGGGGGGTTCGAGCTCACGGGCAGGCAGCTCGGCCCCACCATCGGCGAGACGAACACCTCGAGCGCGTTGATCCCGAACGCCGAGGCGACCTGCCGCACGTGGCCCAGGAACTCGTGCGCCTGCGCCGGCAACGGCGCCGCGCGAAGCGCGCGCAGATCGAGCGGGTAGGCGGCGTCCAGCGCGTCGCCGGCTTTCCGGAGGAGGGCGCGGAGCGGCAACGTGAGAAGCTCCGGAGCGAGCAGCTCGTCGAGCCGCGCGTCGCCGGCGGCGGGGCCGGCGCCGCGCACGGCGGCCTCCTCACGACCCTCGAGCGCGGCGATGGTCGCTGCGGCGACGGTGGCTGCGTCGGCTCCCCCGCGGAGCTCGGCGACCGTCCCGAGGACCTCGAAGAACGAGGCATCGAAGCGGCCCGTGGCGAGCGCTCGCCGCGCGTCGGCCGCGGAGCGATCGAGCAGCACCGCCAGCGCGCGCTCCTCGCCGCCGCGATGGTAGAACTCGGCAGCGGCCCGCAAGAGCACGCCGTCTTGGGGGGCGGCCTTGCGAGCCTTGTCGAGCGTCGCCTCGGCCTTCCGGCGGTCGCCCTGCGCGCGCTCATAGACGCCCGCGAGGGCGATGGTCCGATCGCGCGTCTCCTCCGGGCTCTGGGCGCGCGAGACGAGCTCCTCCGCTGTCTGAGCGGCCTGTTCGCCCTGACCGAGCTTGGAGTAGACGCCGACCAGGCGCTCGAGCGCGCCGACGTCGTTCGGCTGGCGCTTGAGCACCTCCCGATAGGACAGCTCGGCGCGGGCAGGGTTGCCGAGCTCGTCGTCATAGAGGTCGCCGAGCTTGCGGTAGACCTCGGCTTGACGTTCCGGCTCGGAGAGGTGCCGCGCCAGGCGTATCCATGCTTGCTCCGCGCTCTGCCAGTCACCGTCGGCTGCGGAGAGCTCGGCGAACACGTCGAGCGCGTCGGCGTGATCTGGGTTCGCGTCGAGCGCCGCGGCGAGCGCCTCTTTCGCCGCGGTCCGATCGCCGACCTCGGCGAGCGCGCGGCCGCGGGTGACCTCCAGCGCGACCCGCTCGGCCGGATCGACGGTCGCGGCGATGCGCCGCTCGAGGAGCGCGGCGAGCTTGGCTCGATCCCCGCTCGCCACCAGCAGCGCCTGCAACCGCGTGAAGATCTCGTCGCCGGCGCCCTCGAGCTCTGCGGCGAGCTCGAGCGCGGCCTGCCCGCGCTCCGGGTCGCCGACCTTGTCGAGCCAGAGGAGCGCCGCGTGCCCGCGCGCGGCGAGCTGATGTGCCGGGAGGTTGCTCGAAGCTGCCAGCGCCTCGAGCGATTCGGCCGCGCCGGCGTAGTCGCCGGTGGCCTCGAGCACCTCTGCGCGAGTGGTCAGCGCCACCAGGTGCGCCGGGACGAGCTCCACGGCTCGCTCGAGCAGCGCGCGCGCCTCGTCGAGCTTCTCGAGCCGCGTGGCGGCCTCGGCGGCGCGAAGCGCGAGCGTTGCGGCGTCGATGGCGCGCGTCGCCTGCTCGCCGAGGGCGCGGCTCGCGCGGTAGACGGCCTGATCGTCCCCGCTCACGCGACCGTGGGCTTCGAGCTGACGCAGCGCCCAGAGCGACGGGGGGTCCTCTTGCAGGGCGAGGTCCACCAGCTCGCGCGTCGCCCCCCAGTTCCCGCTCTTCGAACGCAGCCGGGCAGCCAGCATCGCGTGGGCGCCCGACTCGCCCGAGCCGACCAAGCGCGCGATGGTCGCGGCGATCGTCTCGAGCTCATCCTCGCGACCAGCGGTGATGTAGGCATGCTCGACCCGCCGGAGCGCCGGAAGGTAGTCTGGCGAATGTTCGAGGATCGCGCTCTGCCAGAGCAGCGCGCTCGAGTGCTCGCCGCGAGCCTCGTCGAGACGGGCGAGGCGCTGGTAGATCTCGCGCTGCAAGAGCGGATCGTGCCCTGCGCGCGCCTGGTCCATCAGCGAGCCGGCGAGCGTGGCGGACCCGGACGCCTGGGCGCCCAGCCGCTCGGCGGCGATGCGGGCGTACGGCCCGGCGTCATGCGCCTCTGCGGCGAGCGCGGCGCGGGCCGCGGAGGCACCGTCTCCGGCGCGCTCGAACTCGAGCGCGGCTTCGATGAACAGGCGCGCGCGAAGCGGCTCGTCGAGCGACTCGGCGACCTGCTCGCGCCAGGCGCCCTTGTCGGCGTGCGGTCCCGGCGACAGCCGGTCGTGGAGCGTGTGGAGCGCGACGTCCGACGGACGCGCGGCGCTCGCCTCCTCGATCAGCGACGCCGCGAGCGAAAGATCCGTGTCGGCTACCAGCAGCGCCTCGCGGACCTGATCGGCGGCTCGCTCGATGGGATCGGTGATCGAGTCACGGCGGCGATGTAGCCACCTGAGCAGCAGCGCGACGTCGCCTTGCTGGCGAGCGAGCAGCTCGCCGAAGCGGTAGGCGAACGGCAGCGTCGGGGCAGCCTCCGCGGCTCGGTCGAGCAGCGCCTCGAAGTGCTCGACGTCCTCGAAACCCCTTCGCAGAGCAGCCTCCGTGAAGAGCAGTGAGCGCTGTGCATCGTCGGCAGCCGACTGCGCGAGCCCGGCGACCAGGTTCGCGGCGCCCGCGCCCGGCATCCCGTCGAGGAGCGCGCGAACCGCCGCTTCGGCGCCCGGGTCGGCGCGCAGCGCCGCCGAGTACTCGTGGCGCGTGCCCTCGGCGTCGCCGGCAAGTTCGCGGAGCAGGGCCGCCGCGAGCCGGCGGTCACGCTCGTCTTCGACGCGCTCGTCGCCGGGCCAGCTCGCCAGGCCGAGCGCGACCGCGTCGGCGTCGCGGCGAGCCAGCGCCCGCTCGAGCTTCAGCAGTCGCTCGAATGCGTCGCCCGCGTGAGCGGCCGCGTAGCCCTCGAGCGCCGCGTCGAGGGCGGCGGGTTCGGTCGCTGGGGAGCCGAGCGCGCGGCCCAGCGCGACGGCCGTGCGTGAGCTCTCGCCGCCGCTCATGAGCGCGAGCGGCGCCCCCGTCGGGGAGGTGCAGGCCTCGGCGGCGGCGGCGAGAGGGAGCTCGGCGTCGTCGAGCGCGAGCTCCGTGATGAGCGGGCGGAGCGTCGCCGCTCCACCGCCCGACAGCGTGGCGAGCGCGACGCGATCGGCGGCGGTGAAGGCGCCGAGCGCGTCGTCGTCCCCGCTCGCGAGCGCATCTTCGATGGCGCTCGCGTCACCGAGCTCGAGCGCGCGCTGTGCGATCGCGCGGCGCAGGTGCGGCGAGCGTTGGTGCTCGGTGAGGCCCCGCAACAGCTCGAGCGCTCGCGGCCGGGTCGCGGCTCCCGGCGCGAGCAGCGCTGCCGCGAGCCAGCTGGCTGCATCGGCGAGCCCGTCGACCCGCGCGAGCTCCGCCACGAGCGCGCCCGCGCGCGGAGCGTCGCTCCGCGCGAGCGCTCGCCGGCTCTGATCGAAGAGCACGCGAGGGGTCGAGACTCCGCTCGGTGAGCCGCTGCGCAGCGCCGCGATTTCGCCGAGCGCCTCGCCCAGCGGCGCGAGCACCGGACTCTCGGGGACACGCAGCTTGCTCGGCTCGGCCTCCGGGGCCGCGAGCGCCGCCGCGATGCGGGCTACGTGCGCGCGTGCGTCGGTCGGCAGCGCGTGCGCCGCTTGGTCGAGCTTCCTCGCGGCGGCGGCCGCGTCGCTTAGCACGAGGCGCTGGACCTCCGACGCGAGCAGCGCGCCGTGGACGCGCGCCTCGCCGGTCGGTGAGGCGCGCGACTCGAGCTCGAGGCTGCTCGCTACGGCGGTGAAATCGCCGTCCGCCGCTGCGAGCCAGCGGACTTGGCGATGCACGAGGGGGAGCGACGCAGCCGCGGCGGAGGCCTCGTTCGCGACGCTCTGCGCTCGCGCCGAGTCGCCCGTCATGGCCCACAGCTCGCTCGCCACCACCAGCGCGCGCGCGCGCTCCTGGGGCTCGGTGCGGCCGCGGGCCAGCACCTCCGCCTGCTCGGCGCGCTTCAACCACTCGTCAGCCGTCTGCTGCTCGGCCAGATGAGCCGCGGCGGGACGCTCGTCCTGCCACAGGACGTCTTGCGCTCGAGCTTCGGCCCGGAGGGGGCGCGGCTCGAGCCGCGCCGCCGGCGGAGCGGCTGCCCCGGCCGCATCGGGCGCGTCGGGCCCGTCGAGCTCGTCGAAGTCCGCCGCCTCGAGCTCGTCGAAGCCGCCCACCTCGATGGGGTCCGAGCTCAGCCCTTCCGCGCGAGCGGCTGCGGAGAAGGTGCCGGCGTGCACCACCTCGAACGCCGCCTCGGCCGCCTCCGAGACCACGCTGGCGTCGATGAATGGGTGCGTGGGCTCACCGGAGAGGGAGGGCATGCCGCTCGCGTCGACCTCCGGCACCGCGGGGCTCGCCGCGAGCGGGAAGGGCTGACGGGGCGGCGGACCGGGCGGGTTCACCGCGGGAGGCTTCGCGGTCGTGTCGGGGCGCGGCGCGGCGGGTCGCGGAGGCGCGGCGACACGCGCCGGCTCGGGCTCGGGCGTCGGCTCCCGAGCTTCCAGACCGACCAGCGATTCGCGGGAGCCGGTCATCGTCACGTCGTCGAACCCGAACTCCCGGTGGTCCGGCTCGTGCAGCTTTTGCCCCGGACGGCTCTCGGCGCCGCTGGTCACGGGCGCGGAGAGCGGTGACGGCTGCGGTCGCCCGGGCACCGCTTCGTCTTCGGTGAGCAGTGAGTCGAGGAGCGCGTCCGGTTCGAAATCGAGGTCGCCGAGCTCGGCGCCGATGCTCCCCGCCGTGCCGCTGCGGCCGGCCCCAGCGGGAGCCGGTCGAGGCTGCCGAGGCTCGGGATCTTGGGTCTCGTCTTCGGGGTGCTTCGGGTCGCTCATCTTACACCCATGCCGAGGGCTTCGCGGAGTCGGAGGTAGGTCGGGGAGAGCACGAACGCGAGGAGGCGCGCGGCGCGCTCCTCTCCGTGGTGCGAGAGCGCCGGCTTCCCGCGGCCCCCGGCGTCGCCGAGGACGCACGAGACGTCGCCGGCGGCGATCGCCGCCATGCGATCCAGGCTGGAGGTCGCCGCGGCGACCCAGGCGACGACGTCCTGGCCGGAGCGCGCGACCGCCGCGGCGAGCTCCGGCAGCGTGCGGCGCACCTTGCGGTTCATCTCCTTGCCCAGCACTCGCGTGAACTCGGCGAGCATCGAGTACTGAGGGGAGGGGACCGCGTGCCCTCCGACGTGACAAGCCGCCACGACGAGCGCGGCGATATCGGTGGGATCGCGGTGCTGGAGGATGGTGACGCCGCGCTTCAGCGCGAACAGCGCTCGCGCGAGCGCCTGGCGATGGGTCGGCGTGAGTGGCGCCGAGACCGCTGCGCCCACTACGATCGCGGGCACCTCGCCCGGCACACCGTGCACGGCGTTCGGGTCCGGCCCGCCCACGTATAGCTCGAAGTCGCCGAGGCCGAGCGCGCCGGCCCAGGCGGCGATCTCGTTTCGGACCGGGAGGCCAGCCTTCGGGTCGACGCGCTCGCGCTTACCGACCCCGAGCGCGACGAGACCCGGGCCGAGCGCTTCGGCGAAGGTCTCCGCGAGCGCGAGCATGAGCGCCGGCACCGGCCCCGCATCCGACGGATCACAGAGGTCGGGCAGGGCGCGCTCGTCGATGGCCATTTGCGGGAGGCGCGCCACGCGCTCGTCGAGGACGCGGAGCTCCCGATCGATTTCGCTGCTCCCATGGCCGAGCGCGGTCAGTGCGCCGAGGGTGGCTTGGCGGAGCGGCGCGTCGCCGAGCCGCAGGGCGATCCTCGAGAGCCGGTCGACCCGCTCGGGGTCGAGCGGGCTCGCCATCGCCTCGGCGACCAGCGCGCTCCGACCGGCGCCGAGCAGCGCGAGCGTCAGCGCGTCCGGAAACACCCCGGTCAGCACCAGATCGAGCGCTTCACCGTCGCCCGGCTCGTCCCTCAAGAGCTGCTCGACGGCGCTCGCCGCGCTCTCCGGCCTCTCGAACCGGTCCCGCCGGATCGCCATGGCCAGCCGCGCCGCTTCGACGCGGCCCGCCGGCGACTCACGCTCGGTCATGAGCTGCTCGAGCACGTCGGTTGCGAGCTCCCATGCCTCGGCCTTGGCCGCCGCCCGGGCGAGCCGCTCACGCACCGGCTCCGTGCTCAGTCCGCCGCGGTAGAGTGACGCCAGCACCTCGAGCGCCTGGTCGAGCTCACCGAGCTTGTTCTCGTAGAGATCGACCGCTGCGACGCCGCTCATCAAGCGTTGCTTGGCCGGCGCTTCGTCGAGCGTGGAGAGGCGCGCGAGGCTCGCCGCCGCCTCCGCGAACTTGCCGGTCGTGATGTAGATCTCGCCGGCCAGGGCGAGCGCCCCGACGTGGTCCGGCTCCAGCATCGTGACGTTCTCGAGCGCGGCGAGGGCTCCCTCACGGTCTCCAGCGCCGCGCAGCACGCGCGCACGCTCCCAGAACAGCTTGGCGATCTCCTCGGGATCGTCGGCGACCGCGAGCCGTGCGTTCACGAGCTCGAGCAGCCTCGGGCCGTTCTTCTTCGCGCGCACCAGGCGAAAGAGTCGATCGAAGGCCACGAAGCGGCCGATGTCGCGCTCGACCGCGCGACCCAGGGCAAACTCGCCCGCCGCCTCCTCGCCGAGCTCGTCGAGCAGGATGAGGGCTGCGCGCTCCCAACACTCGGCGCCGGCCGAGTCGTCCTCGACGAGATCACCGAGCGCGGCGCACGCCTCGGCGACGCTCCGGCGGTCGCCCGAGGCCTCGCCCGCGGCCTCGAGCCCCTGCCAACCCGTCACCTCCCCGGGGCAGGCCTCCGCTACGGCGCGGAACGAGTCGGTCGCGCCGGCGACGTCGCCCGCGGCGAGCCGGTTCCAGCCCGCCATCGCGCGCGCCAGCGGGGCCGCGTCCGGTCCGAGGCTGGCGTCGAGCCCCTCGAGGGCCGCCGCTCGTCGTCGAGGATCGCTCCCCGGTAGGGCGAGCTCGAGGTTCATGAGCTGAGCCGACGGCTCGGTGGAGGCGATGAGCGGAACCGCGTCGGCGCCGCCCAGGCTCTCGACCAGCCTCGCGCTCGCGAGGACGGCCGTGCGAAGCTCACCCTCGAAGGTGCTCGCGAGCCGGTGCCGCGCGAGCGCCTCGGCGCTCACGTCCTTGGTCGCGAGGGTGGCGGCGAGCCACTCGAGACCCGCCGCCGCCGAATGATCACTCGCCGCCCAGCGCGCTGCGCTCGCCTCGCGCACGCTCGGGTCGCTGAGCTCGCGCTGCGCCTCGAGCTCCAGTTGATACGCGGCGCCGCGCGCCAGCGCCTCGCACTCGGCGGAGAGATCCGCGAGCGTGGCGAGGGCCTCGTCGCGCGCGCCGGGCCCCTCGTGCGGCCCGACCCACAGGCTCTGCGCGAGCAGCGCGGCCCGACCGAGGTCTGCGGGCGCCTGGTCCCCGATCGCGGCGAGAGCGAGCGCAGCGTCGTTCGCGTCGCCGCCGGCTCCGACCTCGAGCCCGAACCTCTCGAGATGCTGGAGGCTCGGCTCGGCCTCGGCGCTCGCGGCCTCGAGCGCACTTCGCCGCGCGTCGAGATCATCGGGCTCCGCCGCGCGCAGCGCCCACGCCCGAATCGTCGAGCCGGAGGCCGGGGTGAGCGCCGCGGCCGCCGAAAAGCTCTCGACGGCCTCCCCGCGCGCTCCAGAGAGCCAGAAGAGCATCCCGGCCTCGAGTCGAAGCGCGCCGCCGAGCTCGGCGTCTTCGGTCGCCAGCGCGCTCGCCGAGAGGACCTCGGCCGCACGTCGTGGGTTCTCGCGCGCTCGGCAGAGCGTGGCGAGCGTCGCCGCGACGGTCACGTCGGAGACGTCTGACTCGTGGAGCTCCTCGAGCAAGCCGACCGCCGTGTCGAGCTCATGGCGTCGAATCGCGCGCTCGGCGACGAGCAGCTTGAGCCCACGCGCCACTCGCGGGTCCGTCTCGGCCGCCGCGAGCTCGAGGAGCGGTGAGGTCGGCTCGCTCGCGGGCGGCGGGAGGCTCTGCCCCGCGCCGTCGCTGCGCTCCACCACGAAGTCGAGGGCGAAGGCGCGGAGCGCGTTGCCGAGCCACGCTCCTCCTGCGGCCTGTGCGAGGGCGGTGAGCGCGCGCTCGCCCGCCGCGCGCTGCCCGCGGAGCAGGCGCCCTCGCGCAAATTCGAAGGCGAGGCCCGCGTGCTCGCCTTCGCTGGCGCCCGCCGTGAGCAAGCGTCGCGTCGACTCCTCGTACCAGCCCTCGTCGCCGACCAGTGACGCGAGGAGGCGGCCGAGTCGCGCGAGGACGCCGGGGCCGGCGCCGGTCATGCCGGCTTGCGACAGCGCCGCCTTGGCGCCCTGGACATCGCCGGCGAGGCGAGCCCAGGCGTCGGCGGCCAGCAAGAAGTATCTCGCCTTCGCTTCGTCCGAAGGGAATTCGGCCGCGGCCGTCTCGAGCGCGGAGGCGAGCGCTTGAGGGTCTTGTCCGCCGGCGAGCCAGTCGAGCTGGAGGGCGCTCGCCTGGATGGAGCCGTGGTCTTCGACGAGCGCCTTGCCGACGGCCTCCAGCGCCACCGGGCCTTGGCCTTCCGCCGCGGCGGCCTCGGCGATCCTGAGCCAGAGCGCCGCTGCGGCCGAACCCGTGACGCCCTGGTCGAGCCCGATCCGCGCGACCCGCGCGGCGGTCGTGATGTCGCCGGCCGCGTCGGCGACGCCGAGCCGCGCGTGCAGCAGCGCGGGCTCGCCGGGTAAGCGCTCGAGCGCTTGATCGAGGAGCGACACGGCCCGCTCCACGTCGCCCATCGCGCGGTGCGCGTCGGCGGCGCGCAGCCACGCGTCGGCGGCGTAGCCGGCGTTGCGGCGGTGGTGCGGGACGCCGAGCGCGTCGCCGGTCGCGGCGTCGTCGGCCGCGCGCAGCACCAGCGTGGCCTGCGCCTCGAGCGACCGCGCGAGCACCTCGTGGCGCTCCTCGCGCCGCCCCAGCTCCTCGAGCGCCATGAGCGCGAAGAAGGTCGCGTCGCTCTTCTGCTCGAGGGCCCCGTCGAGCGCGCCGAGCGCGGCCTCGACGTCGCCGGCGGCGAGCTCCAGCGACGCTGCGTCGATGAGCAAGAGCGCGCGCCAGCTCGGGTGCTGGGTGCGCCTGGCCCGCTCGTTGAGGCAGCGCAGTCGTGTGGCGCCGTCGTCGAGCTTGCCCGCGACGATCTCGAGCATCAGCCAGGCGGCGCTGTCCTCCGGACGGGTCTGGGTGGCCTCCTCGAGCGCTTGGCGGGCACCGGCCAGGTCCCCTTCGTGGTCGGCCAGGTGCGCCGCGCTCTCGATGAGCGCGCGCACCCGCTCGTCGGGTGTGTCGGCGACTTGAACCAGGCGATCGAGCAGCTTGCCGAGGTTCTTGTAGGACTGCCGCCGCTCGATGATCGCGATGAGGCGTTCGAGTGGCTCCCTGAACTCGGGCTCCGCGTTGACCGCCCCGAGCTGGTCCCGCGCCGCGGCGGCCTCATCCCCCAGGAGCTCCTCCAGGACGCCGAGCTCGTGCAGGAGCAGCGCCCGGGGCGTGCCGGGATCGGCGACGTCGTGCTCGGCGCGAAGCCGCGCGATGGTAGAGGCGACCAGTGACTGGTCGGGCGCTCGGGCGGGGGAGTCAGAGGGGCGGACCGGATGGGGCATGCGAATGTGGAAGTGCGAACCTTCTCCACTCTAGGCGACGAACCTGCTCGTGCCTAGCCAGCGAGTCAGTCGTTTCGCCGCACGATCCACCACCCCCGGGGCGTATCGACGGGATCTTGGTACACCTGACCGGGCGGCAGCGTGAAGAGCACGTACTCGGCCGCGGGCTCGAGGATGCCTCGCGGGATCCGGCCGGCGTCGGCGGTGGAGCCTCGGTCCCCCTTCTTAGCGGCATCAGCGAAGTCCTTCTGCGCCGCTTCGACGACGGCCCGGGCGCGCTCGAGCGCTTCGGCGCGTGACGGCGCGCCCTTCGGCGCGAGCTCGCTTCCCTGATAGCTGAAGAGGATCACGCCGAAGCTGACCGTTTTCGGCGCGGTGGGCGGGAGCGCTGGGGCGCGCTTGCCGTCCGGAAGGAAAACGAAGGCCGCGCCGTCGGCGCCGGCGTCGCTCGCGCCCTCGCCTGCTTCACGAGCGCCCTCGGCGGAGGCTTCGGTCGAGCTCGCGCCCGGTGCCGGCGCGGCGCTGGCCGCCGCCGACGCGGAGCCCGCGGAGCCCGCGGCTCGGCCGGTGGATCTCCGCGCCTGAACGACGACCACCGCGACGGCTCCGACGAGGAGCGTGCCAATCGCGACGGACGTCCAGCGCTGCATGGCTGCGATGCGACTAGCACGAATGGCCGAGTCGGAGGAGCGGATTCAGCGGGTTCGGGTGCGGCTAAACCGCGACAACCGCTCGGATCACCTGCTAAGAGGAGAGAGAGAGTAGCGCGATGTTCAAGGTCGAGTGTCCGGGTTGCAAGGCCCCGTATCAGGTCGATGAGCGCCGCGTCCCCTCGACGGGGCTCAAGATGCGGTGCCCGAAGTGCGGCTTCTCGTTCATGGTCGAGCCGCCCGACGACCCGCGCCGCACCGGGCCGAGCCCGGTGCTCGGCGTGGGGTCCGCTCCGGCTGCGCCTGCCGCGGGCAAGCCAGCGCCGCGCGCGCACAAGGCGACCATGCTCGGGGTGGCCGCTCCGGGTGCCGCTCCTCGGCCGGCGGCGCCGCCTCGCCCGGGCCCGCCCGTGCCGCCGCGCCCCGCGCCGCCGCGTCCTCCAGCGTCGGCGCAGTCGCCCGCGGCTCCCTCGGCCGAGTTGCCGTCCGATCCGTACGGCGAGCTCGATCTTCCGACCGTCGGCCAAGCGCGCGGCGAGGAGCGCGGGGGGGCGCCGCCGCGCCCGGGCCCGGCGGCCGTCGAGCCGCCGACGGGGGGGCCGGCGAGCGCGTTCGCTGCTACCGCGCGATGGACGCCGGCCGAGGTGGACCTCCCTTCCCCCGTCGCGCCCGGCGCCACGACCGCGCAGGCCTCGTGGGGCGCCGGTGAGATCGAGCTTCCCTCGGTCTCGACGCCCGCCCGCGGCCGCTCGCCGGACGCAAGCAGCGGCTACGGAGAAATCGAGCTCCCGTCGGTGATCGCGGAGCCCCGGGCCCGGTCGGGCGCGCTCGACCTCCCTTCACCGGCCCAAGGGCGTCGCGCGGGCGGCACCGCCGAGCTCGACTTGTCGGAGCTTCCGACCGTGGGCGGCGCGAGGGAGCGCCTATCGCCTGCGCTCGGGAACGACCTTCCGTCGCCGGTGCTTGGCTCCGCCATCGACCTCCCCTCACCAGCCATCGACCTCCCCTCACCATCCGCTGAGCTTCCTGCTAGAGCCATCGACCTCCCCTCACCAGCCGCTGACCTTCCTGCGCTCGGCGGCGACCTCCCGGTTCCGGCGGCCGGTCTGCCCGCGCTCGGCGGCGGCCTGCCGGTTCCGGCGGCCGGTCTGCCCGCGCTCGGCGGTGGCCTGCCGGTTCCGGCGGCCGGTCTGCCCGCGCTCGGCGGCGGCCTGCCGATCGCCGCGGCGGATCTGATTGGTGAGCTCCCGCGGATGCGCGCCCCGTCCTTCGGTGAGCTGGAGATCCCGGGGGGGTTCGGCGATTCCGCGGAGGTCCAGGCTGGCGCCGAGATCGATCCCTTCGCGTCCTCGCTCCCGCCTCCCCGGCGGTCGCCGATCCCGCCGCCCGATTCAGGCCCGAGCGCCCCGCCGCCCCCACCCGCCGCGATGCCGGAGGAGCTGGTGCGTCAGGCCGGGGGCGGCACGAGCTACGGTGAGGTGAACTTGGATGGCGGCGGGGCGGACTCCGCGGTCGGCGTCGCGGACGACGACATGGAGTTCGGGGCCATCCCGCAGGAGAGCGAGGGCGCGCCGCCCGGCGCCGCGTCCGCGGCGGCGACGGGCTTACCCGCAGCGGCGCCGTTCGCCACCGTTCCCGTCGCGCGCGTTGCTCAGCGGAAGCAGAGCGGCCGTGGCTTGCGGATCGGGCTCGGCCTGCTGGTGCTCGTCGCGGTCGGGGGCGGCGCGCTGTCGATGGTTCCGTCCGCCGGCCCGTACGGCGCTTACTTCATCGCCGACCGTCTCAACGCCGGTCGCAACGCGCAGATGGTCTCGGACACGGTCGCCAAGGTGCGGACGCTGCGAGGGCTCGATACGAGCGCGTCCGCGGACGAGGCGCTCGCGCTCGTCGAACGTCAGCGGGGTGAGGCGAAGCGCGTCAAGGCGCTGGCCGCCTACGCGGCCTTCCTCGGCTACGAGCGTGAGATCCGCTTCGGGGGACAGCCCGCGGTGGCGGGTCGCGCCAAGGTGCTGCTCGATGAGCTCGCGCAGCAGAAGCCGAGCGAGGTCCGCTACCTCGCGCTCGCGCGCGCCGCGCAGTCGGCGTACGCAGGCCAGCTCGCGCGCGCGCGGCAGGAGCTCGAGGCGCTCGCCGCGAGCGACCCGCGTGACGTCGACGTTCGCGTGCTCGACGGCGAGGTCGGTTTGCGCGCGCAGGAGCCGAAGGCGGCGCTCTCGGCCTGGCAGGCCGCCCAGAGCCTCGTGGACGACGCGCGCACTCGGTTCGGGCTCGCGCGCGCCGAGCTCGCCCTCGGTGACGCGACCTCCGCCGCCAAGGACGCCGAGGCGGCTCTCGCGAAGAGCCCGAAGCACATCGGTGCGCGCATCCTGCTGGCGCGTGCCGCGTGGCTCGCGCGCGGCGACGAAGCCGGCGCTACCAAGCTCCTCTCCGAGGCGACCGCGCCCGGCTCGGAGGCGAGCGCCGACGAGCAGGTGGCGGCGAAGACCCTGCTCGGCACCATCAACCTGGCGCGCTCGCGCTTCACCCAGGCCGAGGCCGCGTTCACCGACGCGCTGAAGATCGATCCCAAGGCGGCCGGCGCGCTCGCCGGGCTCGGCGAGTCGCTCTATCGCTCGGGTCGCTTCTCCGAGGCGCTCGCCCGCTACGAGGCCGCGGTGCAGGCCGATCCCGAGGCGATCGAGGCCAAGCTCGGGGTCGCCAAGGCCAAGATCGCGCTCGAGCGCCTCGACGACGCCAAGGAGCTACTGAAGAAGCTCCGCGAGGACTACCCGAAGTCGACCGGCGTCTCCTACTGGTACGGCGAAGCGCTCGAGGCGCTCGGTCAGCGCAAGGAGGCGGAGGACGCCTACCGGGCCGCCATCGAAATGGGGGGCACGAACGTCTCGGTCGTCGAGCCCTACGTCGCGCTCGCGCTCCTGCTCGGGCAGCAAGGCCGTAGCGACGAGGCGAAGGCGGTGCTCGACGAGGCGCGCAAGAAGCTCCCGGATCTTCCGCAGATCCACAAGGCGGTCGGCGAGCTCGCGCTCTCGCAGGGGCGCTACGACGAGGCCCTCGCCCAATACCGTGCCGCGCTCGCGCTCGATCCCACCGACGTCGGCGCCAAGTTCCGTCTCGGCGTCGCGCTGCGTCGCGATCGTCAGTTCGACGCGGCCACCAAGGTCTTCGACGAGGTCGCCGGGGTCGATCGAGACTACCCGGGGCTCGCGCTCGAGCGCGGGCTCTTGTTCGAGGCCTCGGGACGCAGCGACGAGGCGCTAAAATCCTACGAGGCCGCGCTCGCCAAGGCGCCGAGCGATCCCGACCTGATGCTCCGCGTCGGTTGCGGCAAGGTCGCCGCCGGTCGCGCGAAGGAGGCCGAGGAGCTCTTGCGCAAGGTGCTCCAGCAACGCCCGAATTCCGCGGAGACCAACCACTGCCTCGGACGCGCGCTGCTCGTCGAGGGCACCAACCTCGCCGAGGCGCTCCGCTCGCTCGAGCGCGCCACCGACCTCGATCCGAACCGCGCCGAGTACTGGCTCTACGTCGGGTGGGCCGCGAACGACGCGGGTCGTGTGCAGCGCGCCGAGACCGCGCTGAAGAAGGCGCTCGAGCTCGATCAGGGGCTCGCCGACGCCTACTGGCAGCGCGGCGTCCTCCGGTTCCGCCAGGGCTCGACCAAGGAGGCGATCGCCGACCTGCTGAAGGCGCTCGAGCTCCGGCCGAGCCGCTACGAGGCGCACGCCACCCTGGCCGACGCGTATTACGACATGGGCCAGGAGGGCAAGGCGATGGACGAGTGGCAGCAGGCCATCGCGGCCCAGGGCGACAACGCCACCTGGCGCTTTCGCTACGGCAAGCTCCTCGCGGTCAACCGTCGCGCGGCCGAGGCCGAGGAGCAGCTCACCAAGGCGGTCGAGCTCGGCGACGCGCAAGAGGTAAAGCCGGACTGGCTGCCCGAGGCGCACCTGCAGCTCGCTCGCGTGATGGGCGCGAAGAAGGAAGCCATCCGGCACTGGGAGGCCTTCCTGCGAGATGGCCCGCGGGACTCGCCGTACCGCGCCGAGGCGAAGGCCGCGCTCGTCAAGCTCGGTCGCCCCTGGACCGAGAACTGACCGCCGCGCGCGTCCGGCGCCGCGCGTGGTTCCGCGCCGGACCGACCCCTCGGAGCTCCGAGCGCGGGGCCCCCGGGGGGATTTTGTCGGGGCGGCGCGGAACCGCGCGTCGAGAACGGCGCGAGCCCGCGCGCGCCCTCGGGCGTGGCGGGCTCGCGGCTCACGCGCGTCGAGCTACACCTGCCAGGTGTTCCCCGAGCCGAGGAGCGCGGCGAGGTCGCCCTTGCCTTGCTTCTTCACCGCGGCCACCCGCTGCTCGATGAGCGTGTCGTCGTAGGTGCTCTGCTCGACTGCGAAGAGCACGCCGAGCGCCACCGGGAAGCGCGGGTACGGCATGCTGGCGAGCATGAACGCGAGCGCCGGGTTGGTCTCGTCGTGGACGAGCAGATCCTGCTCGGTGATGCCGTCCTCCCCGAGGGTGACGAGCTCGAGCGCGAGCGTGCGCGGGTCGATGCGAAGCCCGCGGTTCTTCTCCTTGCCGAAGATGAGCGCCTTGCCGTGCTCGACGCGCAGCTGCCGATCATCCTTCACGTCGCGTTCCGTGAAGCCGGCGAACGCGCCGTCGTTGAAGATGTTGCAGTTCTGATAGATTTCGACGAACGCGGTGCCCTTGTGCGTCGCGGCGCGGCGGAGCGCGTTGGGCAAGAGCTCCGGATCGGTGTCGATGGTCCGCGCGACGAACGTCGCGTGGGCGCCGAGCGCGAAGGTCGCTGGATCCACCGGGTGATCCGCCGAGCCGAGCGGCGAGCTCTTGGTGATCTTCCCCATCTCGCTGGTCGGCGAGTATTGGCCCTTGGTGAGCCCGTAGATTCGGTTGTTGAAGAGGAGGATCTTGATGTCGAGGTTGCGCCGGAGGCAGTGCAGCATGTGGTTGCCGCCGATGCTGAGCGCGTCGCCGTCTCCGGTGGCGACCCACACGCTGAGCTCGGGGTTCGCCGCCTTGATCCCCATGGCGATGGTCGGCGCGCGCCCGTGGATGGTGTGAAACCCGTAGGTGTTCATGTAGTACGGGAAGCGGCTCGAGCAGCCGATCCCGCTGACCCACACGATCTGCTCCCGCGGGATCCCGAGCTCCGGCATGATGCGCTGCACGTTCGCGAGGATCGCGTAGTCGCCGCAGCCCGGGCACCACCGAACGTCCTGGTCGGTGGCGAAGTCCTTCTTGGTGAGGTGTGCCGGATTGATGATGCTGGACATGATTTTCAGCTCTCCAAGGTCTGACGGATGCGGTCTTCGAGCTCGTCGGTGCGGAAGGGCTGCCCCTCGCACTTGGTGAAGCTATCGACCTCGCGCAGGTACTCGCTCCGCACGAGCTTCGAGAGCTGACCCAGGTTCAGCTCGGGGATGAGCACGCGCTCGAAGCGGCCGAGCACCTCGCCCAGGTTCTTCGGGAACGGGTTCAGGTAGTTGAGTTGGGCGTGTGACACCGGGAGCCCCTGCTCGCGGCAGCGAGTCACGGCGGTTCGGATCGCGCCATAGGTCGAGCCCCAGCCGAGCACCAGGAGCTTACCTCGCTCGTCGCCGGTCTCGATCGCGAGCTCGGGGATGTCATGGGCGATGCCCGCGATCTTCTTGGCGCGCGTGCGGCACATGAGATCGTGGTTGGCCGGGTCATAGGAGACGTGGCCCGTGTGGTAGTCGCGCTCGAGACCGCCGATTCGATGGGTGAGCCCCGGGGTGCCCGGGATCGCCCAGTTTCGCGCGAGCGTCACCGGGTCGCGCGCGAAGGGCTGGAAGCCCTCCGGATCGGTGCGGAATTTCACGTCGATCTTGGGGAGCGTGGTGACGTCGGGGATACGCCAGGGCTCGGCGCCGTTGGCGACGTAGCCATCGGTGAGCAGGATCACGGGCGTCATGTACTTGAGCGCGAGCCGCGCGGCCTCGATGGCCATGTCGAAGCAGTTGCCCGGCGACGAAGCGGCGAGCACGCAGAGGGGCGCCTCGCTGTTCCTCCCGTAGACGGCCTGCAGGAGGTCCGCCTGCTCGGTCTTGGTCGGCAGGCCCGTGCTCGGGCCGCCGCGCTGCACGTTGATGATGACCAGCGGGAGCTCGGTGGCGATCGCGAGCCCGATGGCCTCGGTCTTCAGCGCGAGGCCCGGCCCGCTGGTGGTGGTGACCGCGAGCTTGCCGGCGTACGAGGCGCCGATCGCCGCGCAGACCGCCGCGATTTCATCCTCGGCCTGGATGGTCGTCACGCCGAAATGCTTGTGGCGGCTGAGCTCGTGGAGGATGTCGCTCGCGGGGGTGATGGGATAGGTCCCGAGCACCATCTCGAGGCCCGAGAGCTGCGTCGCGGCGATGAGACCCCACGCCGTCGCCTGGTTACCGCCGATGTTGCGGTAGGTACCCTTCGGCACCGTGGCCGGCGGCACCTCGTAGCGGTAGTGCGAGACCTCCGCCGTCTCTCCGTAGGCGTGCCCCGCCTTCAGCGCGAGCACGTTCGCCAGGGCGATCTCGGGGCTCTTCTGGTACTTGCCCTCGAGCCACTTGATGGTCGGCTCGAGCGGGCGCGCGTAGATCCAGAACATCAGCCCCAAGGTCCAGAAGTTCTTGCAGCGGTTGGCCTCCTTGGTGCTGATCCCAGCCTCCTTGACCGCCGCGACCGTGTTCTTGGTGATGTCGATGGCGAGCGTCTCGATGCCGTCGAGCGAGCCGTCCTCGAGCGGATTCGTGTCGTAGCCGGCCTTCTTCAAGTTCGCGGAGGAGAAGGCCCCGCTGTTGACGATGAGCAGCCCACCGCGCACCAGCCGCGAGAGGTTGGTCTTGAGCGCGGCCGGGTTCATCGCCACGAGGACGTCCGGCGCGTCACCGGGCGTGAAGACGTCCTGCGAGGCGAAGTTGATCTGGAAGCCCGAGACCCCGTAGGTCGTGCCGGCGGGCGCGCGGATCTCCGCGGGGAAATCCGGGAAGGTCGCCAGATCGTTGCCAGCGAGCGCCGCCGCCGAGGTGAACTGCGCTCCGGTGACCTGCATGCCGTCCCCCGAGTCGCCGACGAAGCGCACCACGGCGCCCTTCAGCTGCTTTCGGGGCTCGCCGCTCGCTGGCGCGCCCGGCCTATACTGCACGGTTTCCGATTGGGTAGTCATCCTTGTCGTTCTACCTTTCTCTCCGACTGAGCGAGCGTGGGGCTCGCGGACGTCCTCCGCCGGGCCGGGCGCTCGTCGCTCTCACGGCCTCCGCGCGCACGCGCGGCGCCACTCGCTGGTGGGGAGGGCGGGGGCTCTCTTCGCTCCTGACAGCACAGCCCTGGGACTCAGAGCGCCGCTATAATGGATCGAGAAGTCCGCTCCATGCCAACCCCGAGATGATCCCCGCCAGGCTCGCACATGACGGATGCCGGCTGGCGCGCGCCGGCCAGGGCCGACGACCGGCCGGTCCGTCTCGCCGCTCGCGCTCGGCCGGCCGCGATGAGCGTCACCGCTTACTCTCGGGTGCGCTCAGCCCGCCTTGGGCGCGTGCCGCTCGAGGAGCTCGCCGAGCCGCGGGACCGCGGCCTCCACGTGGGTCACGGCGCTCGGGCGGAGCTTGTCGTACGTCTTCCTGATGAGCGGCCGGGCCGCGCCCCGCGCCCGAGCGTCCGTGATGCCGAGCAAGGCCTCCGCGACGCGCGACTCGTTGGCGCGAAGGTGCGCGCTCGGCGCGACGCCCCGCTCGAGCGCCTCTTGGTAGAGCGGGTCGAGGGCGTCGAGGAAATCCTCGAGGAGGTGGTCGACCACCTCCCGTATGAAGCCGGGGCGCACGCCCTGGACGATCTTGTACGCTCCCTTCACCGCGAGCCCCGAGAGGCCCGACTTGTCGCTCACCTCGGCGTCGAGCACGCGGCAGGCGTCGGCGACCACCTCCTCGCGCTGGCTGGGCTCCTCGATGATCGACTTCAGACTCGGCATGCTCGGCTAGCTCCTTCCGCGAAGGGTTCCGTACCATCGCTCGAGGCCGAACTGAAGCGCGCCATGACGCGTCGTGTTGCACGTCGAAGCAAGGACGCCTTCATGTCGGTTGATGTGGGAAAATCCCGCCCCTTTCGGGCTGGCCGATGAGCCGGTCGCTTGACGCGCTGACCGGCGCGAGGCGTAATGCGAAGAGGCGTCCGATTCTCCTGACGCGGAATGACGCTCCGAGGCGGTCTCGGGAGCGACTTCAGAGGTCCATCAGGCAATGACCGAGGACTTGCGACGGGGTGATCGGCTAGGGAAATACGAGCTGCTGCTGCGTATCGGTCGCGGCGGGATGGCGACCGTCTGGGTCGCGCGCGAGCACGCGGAGCGCCGGGAGGACGACCGACTCGTCGCGCTCAAGGTCATCCTGGCGGATCTCGCGGGCGATCCGGAATTCACGACGATGTTCCTCGACGAGGGGCGGCTGGTGCGCAGCATCGGACACCCGAACGTCGTCGACGTCTACGACGTCGCGGAGGCGAACGGCGTCATGTACATGGCGATGGAGTGGGTCGAGGGCGACTCGCTGCACGCGGTCATCGCCGAGGCGGGCAAGCGCCGCCCGATCCCGCCCGAGATGGCGGTGAGAATCATCGCCGACGCCGCGGCCGGGCTCCACGCCGCGCACGAGCTCAAGGGGCCGGACGGCAAGATCCTGGGTGTCGTGCATCGCGACGTCTCGCCGCACAACATCCTCATCGGCACCGACGGCGCCATCAAGCTCGTCGACTTCGGCGTCGCCAAGGCCATGGGGCGGCTCACCGAGGCGACCAGCGCCGGGCAGCTCAAGGGGAAGTTCGGGTACATGTCGCCCGAGCAGGCGATGGCAAGACCCGTCGATCGGCGGGCGGACGTCTTCGCGCTCGGCATCGTCCTCTTCGAACTCACCACTGGGCGCCGGTTGTTTCGCGGTGAGCATGACGCCGAGACCTTGCACCTGGTGGTGTCCGGCGAGATCCCGCACCCGACGCGGCTCGACCCCGAGTACCCGGTCAAGCTCGAGAAGATCGTCCTGAAGGCGCTCGAGCGCGATCCCGCGCTCCGCTACCAGACGGCGGCCGAGCTCGAGGCGGACCTCGAGGCGTACCTCAAGGAGGAGCGCATCTTCGTCGCGCGCGCTGGTATCGCGGGACTCTTGAAGCGCGTGCTCGGGACCCGCATCGAGCAGCGGCGTAAGGCGATTCGGGTCGCGATGAAGGCGATCGCTGGAGAGGGGGAGTCGACCGCTGGAGCCCGGTCGGCCGAGTCGCTCCTCGGGCCACCGGGTCACGAGCACGCCAGCGTGACCGGGCTGAGCGGGGTGAGCGGGGTGAGCGGCGCCGGGAGTTGGCCCTCCGAGAGCGGCCTGAGCCAGCCGTCCGCGCCGCAGCTCGCGGACGGCTCGACCGGGCCGCACGTGGCTCCGGTGGCGCCGCGGCGCGGCGGAATGCTCGGCTACGCGGTAGGCATCGGCGGACTGGTGGTGGCGCTGTTGGTCGTGCTCCTCGTGATCATGGGCACGCGCCGGACGACCACGCAGATCGTCAACGTCTCGAGCCCGGGGAGCGAGGCCGTCCCGACGTCGGCCGAGCCGCGCGCGAACCCCGCGCCCGTGAAGCCGCGAGACGACGCGCCGGCGGTGAGCCTCGACGCGCTCGACGCGCTCGACGCGGGCGCATCGAAGCCGGTGCCGACCGGGGCGGGCGTCGCGCCGGCGCCGCGCCCACACTCGCCGGTCGCGCCCGGCCCCGTCAAGCCGTCGCCTGCGCCCGCCGCGCCCGCCGCGCCGGGCAGCTTGCCGCGCAAGAACCCCTACGCGAACTGAGCCCGCCTCACTTCGTGACGCGCCGGAGGTATCCGTTCGCGGTCGCGTAAGCGACGTAGCTGCCGGCGTCGGCGAGCTGCTCCACGCCGTCCGTCTCGGGCGCGAGCTGCGTGACCGTGTAGCCGTCCGCGGGCGTCGTGAAGACGCCGCCGCCCGCGAAGCTCTTGCTGGGATCGCCCTTGGCGGACCACGCCACCGTGCTCGGCTCGTAGGCGATGACCGCGCCGATCCCGGTGAACCCGGTGGCGAGGAGCTTCTCGGCGGGGCCGCTGTTGTCGCAGGCCGGGCTCGGTGAGAGCTTGCGCTGCCACACCTCGCCGCGCGCGCGCGTAAAGTAGAGGTTCGCCTGGTCCGAGGCGAGCCCGATCGCGTCGGTGATCGGAGTCGCGAGCGCCGGCTTGCGAAACAGCGCGCCCTCCGAGGGGATTACGAAGATGTCCCCGTTGCTGATGAAGTAGACGCAGCCCTTGCTGGCCGTGATGGGGCCGCCGCTGTCGTTGCCGGTCTGCGTGGTGTAGAGGGTGTCGGCGGTGTCGCCGCTCGCCTGGAGCTGGAAGCGAAGCACCGTCGGGTGGTTCGGCGCGATCGCTCGCGCCGAGACGTACGCGTAGCCGTCGGTGCCGATGGCGATGGCCACGGCCTGCTCGATGGCGCTCGCGCCCGAGCCCGCGTCGATCGGCACTCTCGGATTGGGATCGCCCCCCGGAGCCTTCAAATATCGACCGAGCTCACCGATGCCCGAGCTGCCACCGACATAGAAGACGTTCAGCGAGACGGCGGGAGCGGCGAGCGCCATGGGTCGGTTCACGTCCGTCCCGGTGATGGGCATGGTCGCGGAGCCATCGAGCGGGGTGGCGCTGATGACGCCCGCGGCGCCCCCTCGCTTGGCGTGGAAGACCGTGACGTTGTCGGCGGCGATCGCGATGGGCAGGTCGTAAGCGCGGAACAAGTCTCGCACGGGGTGTAGCTGGGCGTCGTACGGGACGATCGCTCCGCCGGGGCCCCCGCCCGCGCCGCCGGCCGCGCCGCCCTGACCAGCACTCCCGCCCGCGCCTCCGGTGCCCGCCCCGCCTGCCGAGCCGTCGCCGGGCTCGCCGCCGGTGCCCGCTGCGCCGCCGGTGCCCGCTGCGCCGCCGGTGCCCGCTGCGCCGCCGGTGCCCGCCCCGGCGTTCGCGTCGATCCGTGACTCGTCGAGCGTCCGCAGGCAGCCGGCGAGGGCGAGGGTGAACGTGAGCGAGAGACCGAGCCAGACCCTCCGGCGGGCGAAGCTCGAGCGGGGGCGCATCATCACGGAGAGCATGATAGCATCGCCGGACACCGTCGATGACGCTCGTCGCAACGCGCAGGCTGCTTTCCATCGCCGCGGTCACCCTCGCCGCCGGTCTCGCCGCGGGCCCCGCCCGAGCGCTGGGCGGTGAGGCCGCCGACGCCAAGCACTTCTTCGACGCAGCGACCAAGGCCTTCGACGAGGGGCGCTACGTCGACGCGGCGCGCGCCTTCGAGGAGGCGTTCCGCATCAAGCCGAACCCCGCGCCGCTCCTGAACGCCGGGGACGCCTGGGAGAAGGCCGGCGAGTACGCGAACGCCGCCCGCGACTACCAGAAGGTGCTGAAGCTCGCGCAGTCGACCGAGCAGGATCGCGTGGACGCCATCGACCGCCTCGCGCGCCTGAAGCCGCAGCTCGGCACCATCGAGCTGCTCGGGAGACCCGAGCAGCGCGTGCGGCTCGACGACGAGGAATTTCAGGGCGGCGACAGCGTGTTCGTCTATCCGGGAGCGCACCGCGTCTCGCTCGTCGACGTCGACGGAGCGCGGGTCCGCGCGCTGAACGTGGCCGCCGGCACGGTCCGCAGCGTAGACCTCGCGTCGCTCATGCCGGCTCCGAAGCCGCGCGCCCGGCCGAGCGACGCGACCGGGCCGGACGGAGATGCCGGCGCCGCGCCCGGCCGAGCTCGCGTCGGGCCGATGACCTGGGTCGCCTACGGCGTGGGCGGCGCAGGGCTGGTCGGCGCGCTGGTGTTCGGGATACAGGCAAACAGCGCCGCAAGCTCCTTCGACGAGCGCCCGAACCGCGACGACTACGACGCCTTCAACACGAGCAAGCTCCTCACGAACGTGTGCCTCGGAGTCGGGCTGGTCGGCGTGGGGGTGGGGACCGCGCTGCTCGTCGGGGATCTGAAGAAGAGCCCCGCGCAGCCGGCGCGCGAGGCGGCGCGGCCGGCCGCGCGCGGGTTCGTGACGGTGGACGTCGCGCCGCTTCGGGGCGGCGGCGCGCTGGTCACCCGCGGCGCCTTCTGAGAGCAGGGGTGGAAGTCCGCCGGCGATGGACCTAGGGTAAGGTCTAGAGCCGGCGGGTCGGGCTGGCGCAGACGCGCAAGAGGAGAGAGGTCACGGGCAAGAAGCCATCGTCGTGCGCTCGGGTGAAGCGCGCTCGCAGACCGGGGTATGGGAAGACAGCATGGGCAAGATCCTCGTCGTCGATGACCAGCGCAACATGCGCACCACGCTCGCGATGATGCTTCGCGGCAGCGGGTTCGAGGTCGACGAGGCCGCCGAGGGTTCTCAAGGCAAGGATCTCGGCGCCACCGGCGCCTATGACGTCGTCATCACCGATCTGCGGATGGGTGCCGACGACGGCATCGAGGTGCTCCGCGCCATCAAGGAGGCACAGCCGATGACCGAGGTCATCGTGATGACCGCCTACGGCACCATCGAGAGCGCGGTCGAGGCGATGCGGCTCGGCGCCTTCGACTACATCCAGAAGCCGTTCACCGAGCAGGAGCTCATCGTCAAGGTGTCGAAGGCGCTCGAGAGCCGCAAGCTGCACGGCCAAGTGCAGGCGTTCGCCCGCGAGTTCAAGGAGCGCTACCACTTCGACAACATCATCGGGCGCTCGCAAGCGATGAGCAACATCCTGACCCGGGTGGTGAAGATCGCGCCCACCGACGCCAACGTGCTCATCACGGGCGAGAGCGGGACGGGCAAGGAGCTCATCGCGCGCGCGGTGCACGCCAACAGCAAGCGCGCCGATCGCCCCTTCGTGACGGTGAACTGCGCGGCCATCACCGAGACGTTGCTCGAGAGCGAGCTCTTCGGTCACGCGCGCGGCGCCTTCACCGGGGCCGCCACGGCTCGGCGTGGCATGTTCGAGGAGGCGGACGGCGGGACGTTCTTCTTCGACGAGATCGCGGAGACTACGCCGCCCTTCCAGGCGAAGCTCCTCCGCGCCATACAAGATGGCGAGGTGCGCCGGGTCGGTGAGAACAAGCCGAGCCACGTCGACATCCGCGTGATCACCGCCACCAACGTGGATCTGGCGCGCGCGGTCGAGGAGCGCCGCTTCCGTCAGGACCTCTACTACCGCCTGAACGTGGCGCGCTTTCACTTGCCGCCGCTCCGCGAGCGCCCGGAGGACATCCCGCTCCTCGCGGGGTTCTTCTTGGAGAAGTATGGCCGCAAGATGGGGGTTCGCGTGCGGGTCGCCGACGGCGTGATGGACCGGCTCACCAGCTACGAGTTCCCGGGCAACGTCCGCGAGCTCGAGAACATGATGGAGCAGGCGACTGCGCTGTCGACCGGCGGGCTCATCACGGTCGACGACATCTTGCCGCAGGCGCCGCGCGGCCCCTCTCCCGCGAGCGGGCGGACCCTCGCCGACATCGTCGACGACGCCGAGCGCGAGGCGGTCGAGTCGGCGCTCCGCGCGAGCGACGGGAGCCGGGAGCGCGCCGCCGAGGCGCTCGACATCAGCCCCACGACGCTGTGGCGCAAGATGACCCGCCTCGGGATCTCCTTCGACAACCGCTGAGCCGGGTCCTTCTTGTCGAGACGGCGCGGAATCTTACCGAAGCGACGCCCGCGCGCTGGTGCGGCCGGGTGGTCCGCGCGCGCTCGCCGAACGGAGCGGCGCGCGCGGTGAGGACGTCGCTGCTCGACTACGCGCTCCCCGAGACGCTCATCGCGTCGCGGCCGCTCGAGCGCCGCGACGGCGCCCGCCTCATGGTGGTGGGAGCGACGCTCGCGCACCGCCGCGTGGACGAGTGGGCGGCGCTGGTCCCCGAGGGCGCGCTGGTCGTGCTGAACGAGACGCGGGTGCGGAAGGCGCGGCTCTTCGGGACCCGTCGAGGCACCGGCGGGCGAGCCGAGCTCTTGCTGCTCCGCCGGCTCTCCGAGCCGGGGCACAAGGAGCGGTGGCTCGCGCTCGGGCGCGCGAGCAAGCCGCTCCGCCCGGGGAGCGTGATCGACGCGGGGGCGCTCAGCATCGAGGTGCGCGGGCGAGACGACGCGGACGGCGCCCTCGAAGTGGAGGTGTCTGCCGGCGGGAGCGTCGACGCCGCGCTCGAAGAGCACGGACACGTGCCCATCCCCCCGTATCTTCGCCGCGACGACGACGCGCTCGACCGGGAACGATACCAGACCGTCTTCGCTCGCGAGCTCGGCTCGGTGGCCGCGCCCACCGCCGGGCTGCACCTCACCCAGGCCGCGCTCGACGTGCTCCGCGCCCGCGGCGTCGAGGTCGCGAGGCTCCTCCTCCACGTGGGCCTCGGCACCTTTCGCCCGGTGACCGCAGAGGACCTCGACGCGCACCCGATGCACTCCGAAGAGCTGGAGGTCGGCGAAGCGGTCGTGGACGCCGTGGCGCGCGCTCGCGGCCGCGGCGCACCGGTCATCGCGGTCGGCACGACCGTGGTCCGCGCGCTCGAGAGCTCCCGCGATCCCGCGCGGCACGGGTATCTTCGAGCGACCCGCGGAGAGACGAGCCTGCTCATCCAGCCCGGATACTCGTTCGGCGTGGTCGACGGGCTCCTCACCAACTTCCACATGCCCCGCAGCACCTTGCTCGCGCTGGTGGCCGCGTTCGCCGGCCTCGAGCGTACCCTCGACGCCTATCGCGTCGCGGTCAGCGAGCGCTACCGCTTCCTGTCGTATGGTGACGCCATGTGGATCCCGGAGCGTACGCGATGATCGCGTTTTCGGTCGAGGCGCGCTCGGGCGAGGCGCGGGCCGGCGCGCTCCGCACCGCGCACGGCGAGGTCCCGACGCCAGCGTTCATGCCGGTCGGCACGCAGGCAGCGGTGAAGGCCCTGACGCCAGCCGAGGTCAGCGCCACCGGCGCCCGGATGGTGATCATGAACACGTACCACCTCTGGCTCCGGCCCGGGCCCGAGGTGGTGAGCGCCCACGGCGGGCTCCACGCGTTCTCCGGGTGGCCGCACGCGATCGCCACCGACTCCGGCGGTTTTCAGGCGTTCTCGCTCTCGGCGCGCGCGCGGCTCGGCGAAGACGGCTTCGAGTTCTCCTCGCACCTCGACGGCGCGCGGCGGCTCTTGTCCCCCGAGGAGAGCATGCGGGTGCAAGGCCTCCTCGGCTCCGACATCGCGATGCAGCTCGACGTCTGCCCGCCCGGCGGCGCTCCGCGCTCGGCGCTCGTGCAGGCGGTAGAGCGCACGACCCGCTGGGCGGAGCGGTGCCTCGCGGCGCGTGCGCCCGGGCAGGCCGTGTTCGGTATCATTCAAGGCGGGACCGATCCGGAGCTCCGCACCGCTCACGCCGAGGCGCTCGCGCGGCTGCCGCTCGATGGGCTCGCGCTCGGAGGCTTCAGCGTCGGCGAGCCGATCGCCGAGATGCGCGCGGCGCTGGAGGTGGTCGCCCCTCGCGTCGACCCGCTCCGGCCGCGGTATCTGATGGGGGTCGGGACCCCGGCCGATCTCGTCTTCGCGATCGGCTGCGGCGTCGACGTCTTCGACTGCGTGATGCCGACCCGAAACGCTCGCAACGGACAGGCGTTCGTGCCGGGTGGGAAGCTGGTCATCAAGAACGCCCGCTATCGGGAGGATCTCCGCCCGCTCGATCCGAACTGCCCATGCCCGGCGTGCCGCGGCGGCGTCAGCCGGGCCTACCTCCGCCACCTCTTCATGGCCGGGGAGATCCTCGCGCATCGGCTCCTCTCGGAGCATAACCTCTGGTTTTACGAGCGGCTCGTCGCCGAGGCGCGCGAGGCCATCAGGGAAGGGCGCTACGCGAGCTGGGCCAAAGAGGCATGCGGCTCCGCCTGAGCGCGCCGGGGACGGCGCCCGCGCCGGGCCGATTTCCACGATCGGCGAAATCCCGGGCCGCCCGGCGGCGGGCCGTGGGATAATCTGGGAAGCTCATGAGCCAGGGGCCGAAGAAGCAGATCGGGAGGATCCTCCTCCAGCAGCGGGCGCTCTCCCCGGCCGAGCTCGACAAGGCGCTCGCGGAGAAGGGAGGGCATCGGCTCGCCTCGCGGTTGATGGAACAGGGGACCATCAGCGACGTGGCCGCGCTGAAGGCGCTCAGCGAGCAACACGGCATCCCCGGCATCGACCTCGGGCAGATCTGCCTGCGCCTCGAGGATCTCGAGCTCCTGCCTCGCGAGATCGCCGAGAAGCACCTCATCCTCCCGGTCTTGGCGCGCGATGATCGACTGTTCATCGCCATGGCCAACCCGCGCGAACGGAAGGTCATCGACGAGCTCGAGTTCGTGACCGGCAAGAAGGTGTACCCCTACGTCGCCCTCGAGACGGTGCTCGGCCGAGTGATCGAGGAGGCGTATACGAGCAAGGTGCGCGGCGAGGCGTACTACGTCGGGCCGCGCTGCCCGCCGGAGGTGTTACGCAAGGTCGGGCTCTTGGCGGATGGTGAAGCGTCCCCCCTCGACGCCCGGCGTGAGCCGTCGGAGCTCCCGGGCGCCGGCGCGGACGAAGACCAGGGCTTGGAGGCGCCGGGCATCGTGGTCGACGACGCGGTCGGCGGCGCCGCGCACGCCGACGAGCTCTCCGCGGCCGATTTCGAGGAGCTGTCGAGCGAGCTCAGCGTGGTGACGGATCTGCCGGAGCACGCGCTCGAGAGCACGCCACCCGAGGAAGGGGCGCGCACCATCCTGGTGGTCGATGACGAGGCCGACATCCGGAAGATGTTGAAGCGCCTGCTCACCGGGCGCGGCTATCGGGTCCACGAGGCCGATCGCGGACTCATGGCGCTCCGGATGGTGAAGGAGCACTCGCCCGACCTCATCGTGCTCGACGCGATGCTCCCCGAGGTCCACGGGTTCGACATCGCGCGTCGGATCAAGAACAGCACGCGCTACGGGCACATCCCCATCATCATGGTGAGCGCCGTCTATCGCGGCTGGCGCTACGCCGAGGACTTGAAGCAAAGCTGCGGGGTCGACTTCTACATCGAGAAGCCCTTCCGAATCGCCGAGGTGATGCAGGCGGTGGAGGCGTGCCTCGCCGAGGACCGCGAGCAAATCGACAGCGAGCGAGTTCGCGAGAGCTCCGGCGACGCCGAGAAGGCGCTCGAAGCGGGCGTCGCGGCCTACCGGGCGGGCCGGATCGACGACGCCATCGAACACCTCCGCCGGGGGATCGGCATCGATCCGCTGGCTTACCGGCTACACTTTCACTTGGGGCTCCTCTACGGCAAGAAGGGCCTCGTGTACGAGTCCATCAGCGAGCTCGAGGCGGCGGTCGAGATCAACGCCCGCCACTTCCCTGCGGTGAAGAACCTGGCGATCCTCTATCAGAAGGCTGGCTTCAGAAACAAGGCCGCGGAGATGTGGGAGCGCGCGCTCGGGCTCGCCCCGGACGAGCCGACCAAGACGTCCATCCGCCAGCACCTCTTGAAGCTCCTGTGACTCGCCGGGTGAGAGGGACGCATCGCGCGATGGCGCGAGCCCTCGGGCCGAATCGAGCGGATGGCCGAGCGGTCGGGCCGCGCGTTTTTGCTGCTTTCGGAGGCCGAGTCAGCGAAAGACCTTTCGCGCCCGAGGGAGGCTCGCGCTATTCTCCCCGGACCCACCGCTGCCTCGGCGACCTGGGCTACAGCTGAATGAAGTTCCTCTGTCCCAGCTGCAAGGCGAAGTACCAGATCGCCGACGAGAAGATCGCGGGCAAGCCGGTTCGCATGAAGTGCCGCAAGTGCGGCTATGAAATCCGAATCAGCAAGCTCGGCGAGGTGGCTCCGCTCGGCGCGGCCGGCTCGACGCCGCCGCCCCCGGACGACACCCATTCGGCCGGAGCGCTCGCCCCGCCTTCGCCCCGGCCACCTGCGACGGGCTCCTCGCCGTCAGCGGCGAAGCCGCCGCCCGCGCGGGCGCCGCTCGGCTCGTCGCCGCTCGGTGCAGCAGCGCCGCGGCTCGCCGGCGCGCGTCCGGCGACCACGCCGCTCCGCGCGCCGCCATCGCACGCGACTACGCACGGCGGGGGGCCGCTCGCGCGCCCGGGCGCGGTCGCGCCGCCTCCTCGCCGACCGGCCCCGTCGCACGCCGGCGCTTCGCCGGCGCCGGCGGCCGTCCCTCGCGCGACGCCTCGCGCGACGCCGACCCCCGCGGGCACCGGCACGCCAGCGGGAGCGCGAGCGGTCGCGCCGTCGCCTGCGCCGGCGGCCGCCGTTCGCAGCGCGACCCCTGGGGCCGCCGCTTACGCCGCCGAGGACGACGAGCGGACCATCATCGCGGGCGCGGGCGCGCTCGCCGGCGCTTTTGCCGCCGCGGTCGGAGCGGCGCCCGTGTCGACCGCGCTCGAGGATCTCGCGTCGGCCTCCGAGGACTGGCACGTCGGGATCAACGGCGTGCCGATGGGCCCGATGCGGCTGAGCGAGCTGCGCTCGAAGGCTGGCTCCGGTGCGGTGACGGCGGAGTCGCTCGTGTGGCGGGACGGCTTCGAGGAGTGGCTGCCGCTCAAGAACTTCCCGGAGCTCCTCGCCATCGTCGAGGAGGGGCTCTCGAGCGCGCGCGCTTCCCGCTTGCCGCCGGAGCCGCTCGCGAGCGCCGCGCCGCCGGCGGCGGTCGCGGCGGTCGGCGCTCCGGTCGCGGCGGTCGGCGCGCTGTCCGATCCGTTCAAGCCGAGCCGCGCCGCGGTCGTCTCCGAGCAGGCGGCCGGTGATTTCGACCTCGACGCGGTCATCCCGCCGCGTCGGGGCACCTCGCCGGCGGCGTGGATCGCGGTCGCGGTCGCGCTGCTGTTCGGGCTCACCATCGGTTTTGTCGTGTTCAACAAGGACAAGCCGGCCGAGCAGATCGTCAAGTACGTGGAGGTGCCGGCGTCGGGGAGCAAGGGCACGCCGGGCGAGCCAGGGGCCGCGTCGACCGCCGCGGCCACCGGCGACGACAAGGACGCGGGCGCGCCCGCCGCCGGGGCGGGTGGCAAGCTGGTGGCGAAGGGCGCGCCGGCGGCCAAGAGCGGCGAGCCCCCGTCGTCGAAGCCGACCGGTCTCTCCGGGCTCGACGGGCTGTCGGGGCTGCAAGGCCCAGGCGGGCCGAAGGCCCCGAGCGGCGATGGGAGCGGCGCTGGCAGCAGCGGTGAGCCGCTCGACGGCGCGAAGGTCCAGGCGACCGTGTCGCGCTACACGAGCAGCGTCCGGCGGAGCTGCTGGCAACCTGCGCTCGACGCGCGCGACAAGGACGCGCCGACCTCGGCGCGCGTGTCGGTGACCATCAAGGTGGCGCCGAGCGGCTCGGTGCAGAGCGTGAGCACGAGCGGCGATCCGAAGGGGTATCACGGCCTCGCGGGCTGCATTGGCTCGAAGGTTCGCGGCTGGCAGTTCCCGCCGTCCAGCGGCTCGACCACCGTGAACGTCCCGTTCGTGTTCGCCGCGCAGTGAGCCTGGGTGCGATAGGACGCCGCCAGCAGGCCGAGGCCTGCTGGCGGTGGTCGGAGCGGTCGGTAAGCCGGGTTCTGTCGTCGCGCGGAGTCGCCTCCGTGCGGCTGGCGGTCATTCATCTGGGGCGCCCGTCACCGAACGCCTCGTGCGGCCAACCCTGGGGCTTGGGCGGGCAGCCCTCGAACGCCCCTCTATGCGGCCTTGCTCCGGATGGGGTTTGCCATGCCGTGGCCGTTACCGGTCACGCGGTGGGCTCTTACCCCACCTTTTCACCCTTACCCGGCGCGAGCCGGAGCTCGAGTCGGGCGGTTCATTTTCTGTGGCGCTATCCTCGAGGTCACCCTCACCGGGCGTTACCCGGCATCCTGCCCTGTGGAGCCCGGACTTTCCTCCCGGCTCCTCACGGAGCCGAGCGATCGCCTCGGCTGCTCTGACCCGTGCAGGCTAGGGCGTCCGAGCCGCGCCGGCAAGCGCGCCGGCGACGCGAGCGGCGCGGGCGACGACGCGAGCGCTGCGCTCCGCGACGCCGGCCGCGCCGGCCCGCCCCCCGAGCTCGAGCGCTCAGGCGGCGTGCAGCCAGTCGTCGCCGGAGGCCGCGGAGAGCTCCTCGATGCGCGTCTTCAGCTTCCGCTTGGCGCGCGCCTCGAGCTGCCGGGCGCGCTCGCGCGACACGCCGAGGCGGCGGCCGATCTCGGCGAGCGAGAGCTCATCCTCGCGGTCCGCCATCAGGCGATGCTCGACGATGAAGCGCTCGCGTTCGTCGAGGCCGGTGACCGCGCTCCGCACCGTGTCGCGCACCCGATCGCGGAGCTGGCTCGCGCTCGAGGCCTCTTCGGAGCTGAGCTCGGGCGAGGCCAGGGTGTCGACCAGGCGCGTCGCGGAGTCATCGAACACGGTAGCGTCGAGCGAGAGATCACGCGTCTCGAGCCGCCGCAGCATCCCCCTCACTTGCTCGGCGGGGAGCTTGAAGCGCTCGGCGAGCATTTGATCGGCGAGCTCGCCCTCGCCGACCAAGTTGGTGACCCGCACCCGCTCGCGGCGGAGCTTGAAGAACATCTTCGAGCGGAGCGCGCCGGAGCCGACGCCCACCAGGCTCCAGGAGCGGATGATGTAGTTCAGCACGTAAGCGCGGATCCAGTACGCCGCGTAGGTGACGAACCGGTTGCCGCGCTCCGGCTCGAACTTGGCGAGCGCGTGCACCAGGCCGAAGTTGCCCTCGGCGATGAGCTCTTGGAGCGGGAGCCCGTAGCGCCGGTACTTGAGCGCGATGGCCACCACGTAGCGGAGGTGGGAGCGGACCAGGCGGTCTGCCGCGCGACGATCTTGCGTGGCCCGCCAGCGGCGCGCGAGGTCCGCCTCCTCCTCGCGCTCGAGCTTCGGGTAGCCGTGGACGGTGCTGATGTATCGGGAGACGTCCGGGTTCGGGCTGTTCGTCATCGATGGCTCCGGCTGCTGTGCAGGCTGGCTCAGGGGCGGCGCTCGCTCATGCGAGACGCCAACTCGGACCCCGAAAGAGGCGCGCGCGCGTGCGCTTGGCCGTCGGTCTTCGTCCGGCCGCTATCCTTGGGGTCGACTCGAATTTTAGGTACGAACCGCCGGCGCAGTTGGTTTCGTCCCGTAACGTCGATATTTGGGCACCGTCATTTCCGCGGGAATTCTTGAAGGCTCTCCCCGACCATTGAGGAAAAACGAGCCGGCTGGCCGGCCAACCCACGGGCGCACGACACGGCGTCACGCCCCACCAGCCGATGCTAGACGTGGAACGAGGAGCCGCAGCCGCAGGTGCTGCTGACCTTCGGGTTGCCAAACTTGAAGCCCGAGCCGTGCACGCCCTCGACGAAGTCGATCTCGGTGCCGTCGAGGTACTGGAACGAGAGCGGGTCGATATAGAGCAGCACGCCGTTCGATTCGAAGCGCTCGTCCAGATCCGTGGGGCTCTCCTCGAAGAAGAGGTCGTACTGGAACCCCGCGCACCCGCCGCCTACCACGCGGAGCCGGAGCCCCTGGCCCTCGAGGCCCTCCGTCTTCGCGATGTCCCTGACCCTGTCGGCGGCGAGTGTGGTGAGCGTGATCATCGAGCGGGTTCTCCGTGGCGGCGCGGCCGGCGGCTCGCCGGCGGCTCTCTCGCGGATTATATCTACCACCCGCGCCGGTCGCCAGTGCCCTCTCGGCGGCTGGATGGGCTCACGGGGCCGTGATAGGACGGGCGCCCCGGTCGATGGCTCGCTCGCTCCTCGCCGCCGCGCTCGCGCTCTCGCTCGCGCTCGCGGCGGCGCAGGCCAGCGCGACCGAGTTCGACGCCGCTGGTCGGGCGACCTTCTCCGCGAAGGCGGCCTGGACGCTCGGCTTCGAGCCGGGCGAGCCCGCGCTCCCCGACGCGGGCGAGCCGGACGCCGGAGACGCCGGCGGCCCGACGCCGCTCGACATCGCTGAATCGCAGGCCGCGCTCGAGGGGAGCCACGTGCTCGCGGTGCCGCGCTTCGCCGGGGTAAGTATCCCGCTCGCGCTCCCCGCGAGCCCGAGCTCGTATCGAGTGACCGTGTGGGCGCGCGGGGAGCTCATCGCGACCGTCGAGGCGAGCTACGGGGAAGGGCGGGTCGACGAGTTCGGCTCGCTCTACCCCACCGGGCGCATGACGAGCGACGGCTGGTACGAGCTCGAGACGCGCGGCTTCTCCTTCGACTCGTCGCGCGCGAAGCTGGTAGAGGTGGGGCTCTTCTCGCCGACGGGCGCCGAGGCGGACGCCGTCGAGTTCGTGCCGGACGGCGCGGCGGCGCCGAGCGCGGCGTGCCGCGGCGCGATCGACGATCGAGCCTGCGGCGCGGGCCGCGCCTGCCAGTGGGGTGAGTGCCGGTCGATGTCGCCGAGGGTCCCGAGGCTACCGGCGGATGCCGAGCGCGACGATCTCGTCGCGTACCTTCAGGGCCGCTTCCGGCTCCTCTTCGGCCCTTTCCGGAACCGCCGCCTGGACTTGCCGAGCGCGCTCGCCGAGCTCGACGCGATGCGCTCGGCCGCCGACGCCTGGAGCTTCTGGAGGCATTTCGAGGTCGCCGTCCACCGGCTCCACGACTGGCACACCCAGAGCACCGGCATCGCCGGCTTCGTGCTCGAGCAGCCGAAGCCGATCTCGGTCTGCTTCATCGAGGGCGTGGCGGACGCCTCGAGCGGCGTCACGTCTCCCGACCCGAGCCGCCTCGACGTGCTCGTGTCGCACGTCGGCACCGTGAACGCGCTCGGGCTCCACGCGGGCGATCGCCTGGTGAGCGTGGACGGCAAGCACCCGGTCGAGTGGGCGCGCTCGCTCATCGGTGTCGACGATGGTTTCTGGACCGCGTCGAACCACGAGACCCACGCCGAGGACGTCGCGCGGCTCCCCGGGCTCATCGCGAGATTCGCCGAGCGCTTCGAGGTGCTGCGCTGCGACGCGGCGAGCGGCGGCTGCGCCGGCGCGCCCGAGACGCTCCGGGTGGCAGACATTGCGCGCGTCCCTGCGGGGGTTCGAGCGGACGTGAGCTGTGACAACCGCCCGCGCTCGCACCTGCCCGGCACGCCGCCCGAGCACTCGCGCGACGGCTTCTACTCGGGCATCGTCCTCGAGAGCGACTCGAGCGAGGCGATCTACGGGCTCGAGTGGAGCTCGCTCTACGTGACGGGTCGAGGAGAGCCCGGGGACGTAGGGCCGCAGCTCGCCGAGGCCGTCGCCACCTGGCGCGCGCGCGCGCGCGGCGTCGTGCTCGATCACCGCTCCGGCTTCGGCGGTACCTCGCTCGGGCCGGCCATGATCTGGGACTTCGTGCGAAAGCCGGTGAAGCTCGACAGCTTCCGCTTCCGTGATCGCGCCGACGAAGAGGGCCCCGCGAGCCTCGCGGAGGGCAAGGCGCTCTTCGACGCGCTCGGGGACGAGGTCGAGGTGGCCGGCAGCGCGAGCGCGCGCACGGACGTCCCGGTCGCGCTCCTCACGCACCTCGATGGCTCGGCGAGCGACTGGCTGCCGCTCGGGCTCAAGGGCGCTCCGAAGGCGCGCATCTTCGCGCCCTTCGAGACGGCGGGAGGCTTCTCCACCCGGTATCAGTTCGGGTACTGGCTCGGGCTCGGTTACTCGATCGCGGTCGGCGATACGCTCGCCGCCGACGGGCGCACGCTGAACGGCACCGGCGTGGCGCCCGACGTGGTGGTGCTACCGCTGCAGTCGGACCTGCTCGCCGGCCGCGACACCGTCTACGACGCCGCTCTCGCGTGGGTGCGCCAGGAGCTCGCGCCGTGACCCGTGCGCACCTCGGGTTGCTCGCCGCGTGCGTCGCGCTCGCGCTCGCCGGCGCGTGTGACTACGACGACGCGCCGGTCTCGCCGCTCTCCCGTGACGCCGGGGCGGACGCGTCCCTGCCGCGGCCCGACGCCGGCGACGCCGAGGCCGAGGCGCCGCTCCGCACCATCATCGAGCGGAGCCCGTTCGGTGACGTGGCCGCCCGCGACAACCTGCTCTGGGATGGCGATTTCGAGTGGGAGACCGCCTTCGCCGACTCCTCTGGTTGGGTCGGCGCGGGACCGCTCTTCGTGCCCATCGGCACGTTCAGTCAGCTCCGCATCGGCGCCGCGTGTCGGAGCGGGATGAAGTGCGGCTACCTCGCTCCGTCGCAGCGGGTCGGCGCCATCGGCGTCGCGCCGCCCGGCGACGCGCCGGTGTACGCGAGCGTCTGGGTCAAGCCGCCCACCGGCAACTGCTTCGACGTGGGCGTCGTCCTCTTCGGGTGCAGCGATCGCTCGGATCCGGACCTCACTCTCCTCACCGATGACGGCGCCCCCGACGCGGACGGCTGGTGCGCGTTCCGCGCCGTCGGTGGTGCGCGGCGCCGCGCGACCTGCCTGCTGGTCGAGGCGCGCTTCGCCGACGGCGAGGCGCTCGTCGACGACGCCGTGGTGCGCGCGGCGAGCCCCGAGGAGCGCGTCTTCCGTCGCGCGCTCGCGCCGCAGCCGGTAGACCGCCGGGCAGCCGACGCCATGCGTGCGGTGATGAAGCGCGTGATGGTGCCGCGCGAGCCGCCACCGAACGCCGCCGAGCGCGCCTTCGAGGCGTGGCGGAGGCGCCCGCGATGAGCGGCGGAGCGGTGCGAGCCAGGCTCGCTACGCTCGGGCTGGGGCTCGCGGCGCTCGCGCTCGCGGCCCCGGCGCGCGCGGCCACCTTCGACGCCGCGGGCCGCCTCGTCTTCGATGCGAAGGCGACCGCGACGCAGTCGTTCGAAGACGAGGCCGAGCTCGCCGAGGGCGGCGCCGGCGCGATCACCTGCGACGGCACGTGCAGCTACGAAGTCGCCGGCGGCGGCGCTGGTGACGAGCTCGCGCTCCACGGCGAGCGCTTCGCCCGCGTGTCCGTGCAGCAGGCTCCGTTCGAGGTGACGCTCGTGCTCCCCGCCGAGAACGCCTCGTACCGGTTTCGTCTTTGGGTCCGTCACGCGCGCGTCGTCGCGCGCGCGGTGATGTCCTACGCGGCGTCCGCGGAGCGGGACGACGAGGCGGCGTATCTGTTCCCGACCGGGCGCGTCACGAGCGACGGTTGGGTCGAGCTCGTGTCGAACCCGGTGAGCGTCACCGGGACGGCGCTCGAGCGCGCGGTGATGCGCGTCGAGGGGACCGGCGTCGACCTCGACGCCATCGAGGTGGTCCGCGAGGGCCAGTACCGGGGAGGCTCGCGTTGCTTCGGCGCGTTCGATCCGGTGTGCGGCGAGGAGGCTCTCTGCGTCGCCGAGCGCTGCCAGGAGGGCGCGCGCTACGTGCCGCCGATCCCCGACATGGAGCACCGGGACAGCGTCGCCGATTACCTGGCCGCGCGTGCGCGCCTGTTCTTCGGGGGGCGCTTCACGCGGACCCGCAACCTGCCGGCGGCGCTCGACCGGATGGGCGCGATGCACGCGGCGGAGACGCCCTGGCAGTACTGGCAGGCGTATTTTCACGGCGTGCGGATGCTCAAGGACTGGCACACGGCGACCTCGCTCGCGCTCTCGGCAGTGCGGAGCGCGCGCCGGCTCGGGGTCTGCTTCATCGAGGGCAGGGCGGACCTCTCCCAACGCACCTGGCCGAGCGCGCCCGATCGGCTAGACGTGCTGGTCGCGTATACGGGCTCCACCGGCGCGCTCGGGCTCGCGGCCGGGGATCGCCTGGTCGCGGTCGACGGGGTCGAGCCCATCGCGTGGGCGCGCTCGCTCACGGCGCAGAACTACGGGTATCACGTCGCGTCCGACCCGGAGGTGGACGCGGACGTGGTCGAAGCGATGCGCGATCTCATCCCGACCTTCGCTCGCAACTTCAGCGTGATCCGCTGTGACCAGGACGCCGGGAGCTGCCTCGATCACATCGAGACCATCGACGTGCGGAGCATCCCGCTCGCGAGCGACGGCGCGAGCGGCGCCATCCCGTCGTGCGACAACCGCCCGGCGTACCACCTCGCCAACCCGCCGCCCGGCGCCGCCAACCACCGCATGGGCGGCGCGAGGTGGCGTGACCTGGTCGTCGACTCCGGGCCTGGCGAGCACATCTACGGGATGACCTTCGACTCGCTCTATGGCCCGATGATGACCCCGTGGCTCGTCGAGTCGACCGCGTTTTTTCGCCGGCAGGCCCGCGGCGTCATCCTCGATCATCGTGCCGGAAACGGCGGGACGATGGACGCTCCCCAGGCGCTCACCGAGCTCGTGCGCCGGTCGGAGATCCTGAGCGTGTCGGGGTTCATGGCGGTCGCTGGCTACGACGGGCCGGAGGACGCCGCCGAGGGGCTCGCGCTCTTCGAGCGCTTCAAGGGCGCGCTCTCGATGACCTACGCGGTGGGCAGCGCCGATCCGGACCTCGAGCTGCCGGTCGCGCTCATCATCCACCGCGACGGCTCGGCGAGCGACTGGCTCCCGCACGGAATGAAGGGCGCCCCGAACGTGCGCGTGTTCGGGCCGCACCAGACGGCGGGAGCCTTCTCGTCCTTCTACCAGTTCGGCTATTGGTCGCGCATGAGCTGGCAGCTCGCCAGCGGCGACACGCTCACCTCGGACGGCACGCCGCTCATCGGGCACGGGATCGAGCCGGACGAGCTCGTGGTCCACACCCAGAGCTCGCTCCTCCAGGGTCGGGACCTTCCCTATGAGGCCGCGCTCGCATGGGTGAGGAGTCGGCTCAAGTGATGCGTCGGGTCGCGCGCTCCATCCACGCCGCGCTCGTGCTCGCCGGCACCCTGCTCGGCGCCGCCTGCGGCCACGACGAGACGCGTGTCACGCCGCTCACTCGAGCGAACGACGCGAGCGCCGACGCGGGGGAGGACGCGCCTCGGCCGCCCGACGCGGTCGCACCGCTCCGCACCGTCGAGAGCCGGAACCCCTTCGGGCGCACCACCCTGGTCGAGAACCTGCTGGTCGACGGCGATTTCGAGCTGTCGAGCGGGAGCGGTCAGTACGGCTTCATCGCGTACTCTGCGGGTGGCCAGGCGCTCCTCGCGCGCGAGACGGGCGGGCTCTGTCGCTCCGGCGTCACCTGCGGGGTGCTCACCTCGGGCACCAGCCTGCTCGGCTATGGCGCCGCGGCGCGGGGCAAGAGCCTCGCGGTGACCTTGTGGGCCAAGCCGCCCGAGCCGGACTGCTCGCTCGTCTGGGTGAGCGTCACCAAGTGCAATCAGGCCTTCGGCGGCTCGACGAGCGTGCTGCCGGTCGAGGCGGCCCCGGACGCGACCGGCTGGTGCCGCTACGAGGAGGTCCTGCCGCCCATGGATGAGCAGCCGTGCCTCTTCGTCTCGACCGCCGCCGCCGCGGGCGCGCGCACGCTGGTCGATGACGCCTCGCTGGTCGCCGTCGAGGGTTCGGGCGCGAAGCCGCGCGCGCTCCGCGCGCCCGACCCGGCGCGCGAGGCACGCATCGCGGAGGTCCTCGACTGGGCGCGGCGCCACCGCCGCTACTGAGCGGCGCCGGAGCCGCGCGACGGGCTCGGTACCGCGCCGCCCCCAACCAACATCAGCAGCCCGGAGTGGCAGGCCACCAGCATCCGCTCCGGGCCGGACGGCTCGACCGCGATGGGGTCCGGGCAGCTCGCCTCGGGCGCCGCGCGGAGGCTGCCGTCCGGCCCGAGCAGCGCGGCGTCCTCGGCCGCGCGGACGATGGCCGCGTACCCCGCCGCATCGACCAGGAGCGGCGGCGGCTCGAGCGCGAGGCGCGGGAGCCCTCGAGCGGGAAGCCGGGCTGCTGGCTCCACGAGCGCGCGCCGCGTCTCGCGGCCCGCGCGGTCGACCGCGACGACGAAGCCGTCGGCGGTCGTGACCCAGAGCCTTCCGTCGGCGCCGAGGGCGGGTGGGCCGCGGAGCCCGGCGGCGTCGTCGAGGAGGATCCGCTCGCGCGAGCTCGTGAGCTCGAGCGCGACCAACCGCCGGCGGTCGACGACCGCGACCAGCGTGTCGGGGGCGACGAGGGCAGCGCCGCCGGTGATCGGACCCCCGAAGCTCCCGAGCCCGACCGAGGTCGACTCCGCCCGGAGCTCGCTCACGCCGCCGCGCTCGCCGACCACGAGCACGCGGCCGCGATGCGCGAGGAGCGTCGCTGCAGGCTCGCTCAGGCGCGCTTGCGCCGCCAGCGAACCGTCGGGCTCGATGCGGACTACGACGCGTCCGAGCGCGACGCTCAGGCTGCCGTCCTCGAGCGGGAGCGGGCTCGCGACCGGTCGTGCGTCCTCGACCTCGAGCGCGCGGCGATAGCGCAGTCTGCCGTCCGGCCACACGCCGATGAGCGCCGGCCCGCTCATGACGGTGACCCGAGTGCCGTCGCTGGTGAGCACCGGGGCGCAGAGCGGCACGCCGGGACCGAGCCGCGCCGACCACTCCGGCACGCCGCCCGGTGAGAGCTGGACCAACTGCCCGAGGCCGCTCGCCGCCACGATCGCACCTCGTTCGTCGACCGCGATGCCGTGGCTGAGCCCGCCTTGCACGCGGGCGCGCCAGAGGAGGCGCGGCGCGCGCGGCAAGGAGCTCGGGGCGCGGCCGCTCCGCGCCGCGTCGACGCGCGACATCGGCGCGGCGCCGCGGGGCGGGCCGACCACGCGCCGGAGCGGAGCGCCCGGATCGAGCGGCGCCGCGCGCGCGAGGCCGAGCGAGCTCGCCGCCACGAGCAACGTGAGGAGCGAGCGCGACGGGCGCTCAGCCGGCCTCGACACGGACCGTGTACTCCTCCGCGCCGGCGGGCGCGACGTTCGGGTGAGGCGGCGGAGCCCACGGGTTTACGACCAGCTCGAGCTCGAGGCACGCCGGGGCAGGGGTCGTGTCGACCTCCGGGCTCGACCACTCGCCGGACACGTCACTCTCGGACTTGCCAGCGTCGGTGCCCGCCCCGTGCACGCGCACGGCGATGCCGTCGCGCGCCCCGCCGCGCGGCGTGACTCGCAGGACGGCCGCGCGCGTGCGCGGCGCGTCGCTCACCACGAAGCGCGCGCGCCCCGAGCCGCGCGCGAGACACACGACGTCGATGTCGCGCATCCAGGCGAGCTTGCCGTGGAAGGTCTGACCGATGGCGATGGGGCTCGCGTCCTTCACCGTGTCGTTCGGCTCGACCTCGCGCTCGCGGGTCGG
This sequence comes from Deltaproteobacteria bacterium, assembly GCA_035063765.1. Classification (NCBI taxonomy): domain Bacteria; kingdom Pseudomonadati; phylum Myxococcota; class Myxococcia; species Deltaproteobacteria bacterium. Next base: position 214,801 of record JAPSFT010000001.1, on the reverse strand, counting down.
CTCGACGCGGGCGAGCCTCAAGCGATAAGAGTCGGACACGTTCTCGAGCACCGGCGGCGGTGGGTTCGAGTCGTACGCGTCGCGGTCTTGGGTGACGAGGAGGAGATAGGGGCCGGCGGGGAGCGTGAGGGCGCCGATCTCGAGATCGGCCCCCATGCGGCCGGAGCAGTAGCGGCCGAGCGAGGTCTCCTCGCCGCTCTGGTAGACCCAGAGGCAGCTCGCCAGGTTCGGCAGGGCGGTGAGTGAGAGGCTCACCGCGGTCGCCTCGGGCGGCACCGACACGCGGAAAAAATCACGGTCGCCGCGCTCGCGGTCGAGGCGTCGCCCGAGCTGCCCGCGCACCTCCGCCCCGAAGGGCACCAGGTTCGCGGTGCCCACCGTGTCATTCGGCTCGCGCTCGCCGCCATCGAACGAGAGCGCCGCCCGCTCATGCGCCCAGAGATGGTAGCCACCCACCCCGAGGCCGAGCACGACCCCGAGGGCGGTGCTCAGCGCGAGCGCCCCTCGGCGCTTCAGCTTGCGCTCGTACCGCTCGACCTCGGCGCGGGTGGCCGCTTCGGAGTCCTGATCGGCGAGATGCCCCACGCGCTTGGAGTCGAGCAGGAGGTCGACGCTCGAGCTGGTGCTCTCGCGGCGGAGCGACTCGACCAACGCGGTCTGCAGCGCGCGCGCGCTCTCGAATCGAAGGGCGGGGTCCTTCTCGAGGCAGCGGAGCACGATTTGGTTCAGGGCGCTCGGGATGGCCGGCGCGCCGTCGCGCTCTCGCGGCGCGATGGGAGTCTCGGTGAGGTGCTTGGTGAGGACGCCCATGGGCGTCGGGGCGTCGAACACCGGCTGCCCGGTGAGGCACGCGTACATGAGCGCGCCGAGCGCGTAGATGTCGCTCCGAGCGTCGACCGGCTCACCGCGGATCTGCTCGGGCGACATGTAGTAAGGGGTTCCGACGATCGCGCCGCGCGAGGTCACGTCTCCGAGCTCCTTCGACTCGCGCAGCTTGGCGAGCCCGAAGTCGAGGACCTTCACCACGTCGTCGCCGCTCTGGCCGCGGACGATCATGATGTTCTCGGGCTTGAGGTCGCGGTGGACGATGCCTTCGGCGTGCGCTTCGCTGAGCGAGTTGCAGATCTGGATCACGATGCGCGTCACGCGGGTCGCGCCGAGCGGTCCGCCGTGGCGGACGATCCGTCCGAGGTCGTTGCCGCGCAGGAGCTCCATGGCGAGGTAGACGAGCCCGTCCGAGCTGCCGAAATCGAACACCTGGACCGTGTTTGGGTGCGAGAGTCGGCTCGCCAGCAACGCCTCGCGCTTGAAGCGCGCCACCAAGGTCGCGTCCCGACCGAGCTCGCCCGATAGGAGCTTCAGCGCCATCAGCTTGCCGATCCGAGCGTGCTCGACCCGGTAGACGACCCCCATCCCCCCGCGGCCGAGCCGCTCCAGGATCCGGTATCGATCGGCCACCACCACCCCGATCAGCGGATCGGCGACGAAGAGCTCCTCTGCGGAGTCGGTGTGCGTGTCGAGGGTGCGGTCGGTGACCAGGCTCGCCGAGGAGAGGGCGGGCATGAGCGAGTCCGCCCCGGACGACACCTGGGAGAGCCGCGCGCCGCACCGGCTGCAGAAGCGAGCGTCGTCGAGGTTTCGTGCGCGGCACGCCGGACACTGCCCGAGTCCGGAAATGAGCTCGGTCACCGGACGACCCCGTCGACGATGAAGCTGGCGGAGATCTCGGGGATCGATGCGCCGGTACGCGGGCCGTCCACCGCACGCGTCACCCGCCCGAACGCCGTCACCTTCGCGCCGCGCGCTGCCGGCCGCTCGCCGCCGTACACCACCCGCGCGAGGCACGGCGGGCGGGCGCAGCCGGTCGTGACGTCGAGCAGGAGCGTGGTGGTGTGGCGCTCCACCCGCGCCTCGACCACGCTCCCCGCGAGCGCCACCTCGCGGCCCGTCGCGCTGGCGAGACCCTTCGCGAGCGCGGCATAGTCGCGGGTGGCGGTCTGCTTCCGACGGGCTGCCTCCTTCGCCAGGCTCTCGACGCGCAGGACCGTGACCGGCGCGCGTCGTGGGGCGCGCTCCTTCGCGCTCGCGTACACCGTCACGGTCGTCTCGCCGAAGCTCGGCACGTCCATCAGTTGCGCGAAGCGCCCGTTTTGATCGACCGCCGCCGCACGCGCTCCGATCCGCACCGAGCCGCCGACCTGGGTGGCGCCGGCGATGAGCACGCGCGGCGCTTCGATGACCATCCCGTCGGTTGGCGCGTCCACCACGAGCGGCGTGATGCCAATCTGCAGGGTGACCTCCCCGGACTCGGGCCTCCCGCCCGGCGCCGTGATGGTGAACGGCAGTTTCTTCTCGAGCGTCTCGACCGGCGCCGCGGTCCCGGTGAGCGCGCTCGAGACGTCGAGCGAGTAGCTTGCGGCGCCGTCCGCGCCGACCTCGAGCGGGTGGCCGTCGACGGTGATGGAGCTGCCGGGCCGGAGCTCGGCGCGCACCGCGACGCTGGGCGGCTCGCGCGAGAGCGGCTCGAGATCTCCGCGGATCCGAAAATCGATGGGCACCACGAGCGAGACGCGCTTCGCGTCGCGCGCGCCGGGCGGGATGAGCTCGAGCTCGAGTCGGTTGTCACCGATCGCGAGCGGTCGCGCGAGCGGGAGCGTCGCCGCGCGGTTCGCGAAGGTGGCCTCGCTGCCGTCGAGCCGCGCCAGCGTCCCGTCCTTGCACGAGTCGCATGAGAGCGCGAGCGCCTCGTGACCGTTCGCGTCGGCCCGCACCGTCGCGCGGAGCGGCGGCGCGCTGCGCCACACCCAGACGGCGAGCACCACCGCGGCGGCCAACGTGGCGAGCGTGAGCGCGCCGAGCGCCATGACGACTCCGACCCGGCTGCGGGGGCGAGCAGGCGCGCTCGCGACGGCAGGCGGCGCGAGCGCGGGCGACGGCGCGAACGCGGGCCCGGGCGCGCTCGGCGCTGCCATCGGCGGTACCGGCGCGGGTGGCTTCGCGACCCCCGGGTTCAGCGGCGCGATCCCGGGCAGCGCCACCCCGAGCATGGTCTTCTGCTGGGAGATCATGGCGGTCGAGCTCGGCGGCGGAGGCTCGGCGGGCTGGGGGTAGGGTGGCGCGGCCGGCGGCGGGTTCGCGGGCGCTCCGGGCGGCGCGGGCGCGGGCGAGCCGGCCGGTGTGAACAGGGGCATGCCGAGCAGCGTCTGGCCGGGCCTCGGCGCGGGCGGTTCGGTAGCGCCGGTCGGCGGCGCGGCGGGTGGGCCGGGCGTCGGCATGCCGAGCAGCGTCCGGTGCAGAGCGCCCGGCGCGAGCGGCTCGGGAGGCAGCGCGGCGCCACCGCTCGACGTGCCGAGGCCGAGCATCGTGCGCGGGCCCACCGCCCCCACCGGACCCGCTGGCGCTCGGGCGAGCGCCGCGCCGCACCGGGTGCAGTTCGGCTCCGCGGGCGCGTTCATCGTGCCGCAGCGCGGGCAGGACGTCATCACGGCGACTATACCTCGGGGCCGAACGGCGGCTCTGGCGCTCCGGTGACTCGCAAGGTCTTTGTCCGGTCGGGTCGCTCTCCGATATGGGAACGGACGGTCCGACATGCTCGCCAAGCGCATCATCCCGTGCCTCGATGTCCGCGCCGGACGGGTCGTGAAGGGGGTGAATTTCGTGGATATTCGCGATGCTGGCGATCCGGTCGAGGCGGCCCGCCGCTATGATGCGGAGGGGGCGGACGAGCTCACCTTCCTCGACATCACCGCCTCCCACGAGGGGCGCGGCGCGCTGCTCGACGTCGTCCGACGGACCGCAGACGCAGTGTTCACTCCGCTCACCGTCGGAGGCGGGGTGCGGGAAACCGCGGACGTGCGCGCCCTGCTCGACGCCGGGGCGGACAAGGTGAGCGTGAACTCGGCGGCGCTCGAGCGCCCCGCGCTGATCGGTGAGATCGCCGAGCGCTGGGGTTGCCAGGCGCTGGTGGTGGCCATCGACGCGAAGAGCGCCGGCCCTCGGCGCTGGGAGGTCTTCACGCACGGCGGCCGTCGCGCGACCGGCATCGACGCGGTCGAGTGGGCGGCGCGCGCGGCGTCGCTCGGCGCAGGCGAGCTCTTGCTCACCAGCATGGATCGCGACGGGACGCGCGCTGGGTACGATCTCGACCTCTTGCGCGCGGTGGTCGGCGCCGTCTCGGTGCCCGTGATCGCGTCGGGCGGCGTGGGCACGCTCGAGCACCTGCGCGAAGGGCTCGACGAGGGCGGCGCGGACGCCGCGCTCGCCGCGTCCATCTTTCACGACCGACTCCACACCATCTCCGAGGCCAAGCGCTACTTGCGCGCTCGGGGTGTCGTGGTTCGGGGAGGAGCAGCATGAGCGTCACGTTGCTGGAGGTGCTGGCGGCCGCGAGGGCCCGGCGGGCGTCGGTGGTCGCGGAGACCGCCGGCTACCTCGTCTTGGCCCTCGCCGACCAGGTGGTGAGCGCGCCGCGCCGGATCGCCGCGGGCGACGCGGTGCTGATGCCCGACGGTTCGCTGCGCGCGGTCGCCGGCGACGCCGCGAGCGACGAGGCGGCAGCGAACGCGCTGCGCGCGCTGCTCACGGCGCTCATGGAGGCGTCCGGCTCGTCTACCCCCGGACTCGGCCGCGCCGCGCACGCCGCGGGCGGCGGCGCGAGCCTCATTCGGGCGCTCGAGACCGCGCTCGTGCCGGTGAACCGCGCCGCTGCGCGGCGCGCGCTCGCGCGGCTGCATCGCGAGACGGAGCGGGCGCTCGCGCTCGGCGTGCAGGTCCCGGCCGAGCCGAGCGCGCGCGCGACGCCGCCCTTGCCGGTCGAGCGGGCCGTCGAGGTCGCGGTGGCGCCGCCGGTCTCGGATGACCGCATGAGCGAGCCCGCGCCGTCACCGCTCGACGTGCCGGTGGTCGTGCTCGCGCCGCCTCCACCCGCGTCCGCCGAGCGGCTCGAGGCGGTCGAGCCCGCGCCGCGAGCGTTCGACGAGCTCGTCGAGGCGCCGCTCGATCTCACGCCGGCCGAGCCGATCGTCGCGCGCGCCAACGCGCGCCGGCTCCTTGACGATGAGCGCGCGGGCGAGGGGACGCCGGTGCTCGGCACCCGCGTCGCCGCCGCGGCGGTCGCGGTCGCGCCGCTCGTTCTGGTCGATGCGGACGCGACCGAGCCAACTCCCGAGGTCGCGCTGTCGCCCTCTCCGCCGTCGCTCGCGGCGCTCGCGCCGGTGGTCGAGCGGGCGGAAGCGCCGAACCACGACGCCCCTCGGCTCGATGCGTGGGGCGTGGACGACGGTGAGCCGATCCTCGATGACGATTTCGACATCGACGAGTCGATGTCGCCCGAGCCGGCGCTGATCGAGCAGCTGCCCGAGCCGGCGCTGATCGAGCAGCTGCCCGAGCCGGCGCTGATCGAAGAGTCGCCCGAGCCGGCGCTGATCGAGCAGCTGCCCGAGCCGGCGCTGCTCGAAGAGTCGCCCGAGCTGGCGCTGCTCGAAGAGTCGTCCGAGCCGGCGCTGCTCGCGGAGTCGTCCGAGCCGGCGCTGCTCGCGGAGCCTCTCGCTACGGCGGAGCGCTGGCGGCCGCTCGCCTCGCCGGAGCCCGCCGACGCTACGCTCGACGAGGCGTGGAGCCCCGCGCGCGAGCCCGCCGACGCTACGCTCGACGAGGCGTGGAGCCCCGCGCCGGAGGCCGCGCCGCTCGAGGTCGACGATGGCGGCTTCGCGTCGAGCGCGACCCCGTCGTCGGACGTCGCTGCGACCGCCACGCTCGACGAACCGCCACGCTCCCGCGCCGAGCCGACACCCTGCCCCGAAGCCGCGGTGGACGAGGCGCCGATCGAGCCGGAACCCAGCCATTTCGTGCCCGCGCCCGCTCGCTTCGCGCCGCGGAGGAGTGACGTGAGCGCGCTCATCGGGGCCTTTGCCCCGGCGAGCCCCGAGACCGAACGCGAGCTTCGCCGCGATCTCAAGGCGCTGGCCGGGCTGAGCGCGACGCCCCCTCCCGCGATGGTCGAGCCTCGCTCTGAAGGAGCGAGCTCCCACGCGACGCCCCGGAGCGCGGCCGGTTCGCGCCCGCGCTAGGATGATTCGAGGCGGCTGGCGCGCCGGGTCGAGGCATCGTTGCAAGCGCCCCGTGGGTCGTGCCATCCTCCGCGCCATGCACGATCAGAACATGGCGATCCTGAAAGGGCTCGTGAGCGTGGCGTGGGCCGATGGCCGCGTCGCCGACGAGGAACTGGAGGTGATCGAGGCGCTCCTGCAGGCGTTCAACGCGACGCCGAGCGAGGCCGCCGAGGTGCGCAGCTACGCCAAGACCCAGCGTACGCTCGATGACGTGCCGGTCACGGATCTGAGCTACGATGATCGGCGCGTGCTGCTCCAGCACGCGGTGCTGCTCACCCACATCGACGGCGAGCAGGCGGAGGCCGAGCAGCAGCTCATCGACGGGCTCTGCGAGCGGCTGCGGATCCCTTCGGTCGAGGCCAAGGGCATCATCTTCGCCGCCGAGGAGCGCGCGAAGGAATTCCTGAACCTGCTCTGATCGCGCTCGGCGGGGCGCTCGTCAGGTTCGCGACTGGGCGTACAGGCGGTCGATCTCCTTGAGCAGCGCGATCGGGCTGAACGGCTTGGTGTAGTACGCGGTGGCCCCCACCTCGGTCGCGTGCTGGCGCGACTGGGCGTCGTCGAGCGCGCTGATGATGATCACCGGCACCTTCCGGGTCGTCGGGTCGGCGCGCAGGCGCTTGCAGACCTCGAACCCGTCGTACTGCCCGGGGAGCATCAGATCGAGGAGCACGATGTCCGGTGGCCGGGTCATCGCGACGTCGATCGCCTTGGTGCCCGAGGCTACCGCGGTGACCTCGTATCCGCGGGCCTGCACCAGTGCCTCGATCATGCGTCGGATCGAGTCCTGATCCTCGACGACGAGAATGCGCATGCTCTAACCAGCATAGTCCATCCCGCCGCCCGGCACGCCATCCAAAATGCGCGCTCCTCCCGAGCGCGCGCTCCGCTCGCGAGACGAGCGCTCGGCGCGTTCAGCCCTCCAGGACGAAGACGAGCTCGCTCCGACCGGCGGCGCTCTCCCGGATCGCGAGCTTGCCTCCGAGCACGTCCGAGGCCGCCTCGGCGGCGAGCAAGGCGAGGCCCCGGGGGCGGCCGAGCCCGGCGGGATCCACGCGATGCCGGACCAGGTCCTGCCACGCGGAGGCCGGGACGAGCGGCGCGCCGTCTTCCACCGCGAGCTCGAGGCCGCGGGGGAGCCGGCGGCCTCGCACCCGCACCGGCTCGCCGCGCGGGGTCGCCACGATGGCGTGGTCGATGAGCGAGCGCACCACGAGCTCGAAGAGCCCGCGCGCGGCGCGGAGCGGCTCGAGCGCCTCGAGCTCCGTCTCGAGGGCGACGGCGTGGCGCGCGGCGCGACCGCCCGCATCGGCGACCGCGGCGCGGATCCCGTCGGCGGGATCGAAGGTGAGCTCCGCCTCGCGCGGGTCGGCGGCCGCGGCGCGCGCGAGCTCGGCGCCGTGCGCCGAGAGCGCCGCCGCGCGGGTCGACATGCGCTCGCCGAGGCTCGCGGCCGCCTCGCTCGCGTCGGCGCGCAGCGCCTCGGTGAGCGCGCGCACGTCGCGCTGCATCGAGCTCGCGACCGACACCAGCATCTCGAGGCGCGCGGTCGCGACATCCGCCGCGGGGGGCTCGCTGCGCGCGGCCGGCGCGTCGCCGGCCGCGAAGGCCGCGGCCAGCTCACGCGCGTAGACCTCGCCGAGCTGCTGGGCCTGCTCGAGCTCCCGCCGGAGCTCCGCCACCTCGCGCTGATCGCTCGCGCCGTCGGCGGGCAGGAAGATCGACTGCGTGCCGCCCTCGAGCTCGAGCCGTCCGCCGTGACGGATGGCCATGCGGTTGAGCCAGCGCTGCTCGAGCTCGAGGTTCGCCGATGAGTCGGGGCCGAGCTCGACCCCGATGCGAACCCAGTGCCCGTCGCGTCGAACGGAGATGACCGGCGTGGCGGCCGCGCCGCCGAGCCCTGGATCGCTGTGCGTCTGACTGAGCAGCACGTGGAGCATGCGCCGGAGATCGCTCTCTTCGCCGAACACCTCCGTCCCGGCGCCGGGCTCGATGGCGATCCGCGCGCCGGGCGCGATCTCGTAGAGCAGCGCCGCCAGATCGATGCGGCCGCGGCGCGCACTCTTGCCCACGCTGCCTGCCTGCAGCTCGCTCAGCTTGTCGATGGCGTCGTCGAGGGCGTCGAGCGTGGTCTCGACCGCGGGCGCGTCGGTGATGGTGACGCCGCCGGCTGGCTGCTTGCGCTGCGCGACGCCCTCGCGGAGCGCTCGAGCCGCGCCGCGCGCTTCTTGAGCCAGCAGCCAGGAGAGCTCCTGTCGCGTGAGGCGTTCGTTCGTCACCGGGCGGCATGATGCCACGGCCTTCGCTCGCCGGCTATGGGCCGAGCGCCCCGCGCTCGGCGGGAAAACCGCGCGGCGCCCGGGCGAGCGCGGAGTATACCGCTTGGCGATGCCCGGCTCGCGCGCGTCCGCGGCGCTTCCTGCGGTGCTCGTCCTTGCCCTCGCCGGGTGCGCGCCGTCCGGTCGAGGTGCCGGCGAGTCGAGCGCGGCCGCGCCTCGCGCGGCGCGCGAGGGCTCGAGACGGGCTCCGGCGCGCGCCGCCGCGCCGGCGCCCACGCCCGCTTCCGACCCCTCCGCGGCGGCGCCCACCGCGAGCACCGCCCCACCCGCGCCGCCGCGCGCGCTCGACCCGGTGGCCGTTCGCGCGCTCGTCCGCGACGCGCGCGCGAACGGCTCGGACGAGCTCGTGCTCGTGAAGGATGGCGTCCTGGTCGGCGACTGGGTCTTCACGGCCGGGCGCGCCCCGATCCAGACCATGTCGATCACGAAATCCGTGCTCTCGCTCGCGGTCGGCGTGCTCGTCGACGCGGGCAAGCTCGACCTCGATCAACCGGTGAGCACCTGGTTTCCCGAGTGGAAGAGCGGCGCTCACGCGAAGATCACCGTTCGCCATCTGCTCTCGCACACCTCGGGGCTCAGCGAGCCGGAGCGCACCGTCGAGCTCTACCGGAGCCGCGATTTCGTCGCGCACGCGCTCGCGCGACCGGTCGAGCGCGAGCCGGGGACAGAGTTTCACTACTCGAACGAGGGCGCCAACCTGGTGAGCGCCGTCATCGCCCGAGTGAGCGGTGAGCGCGCCGATCGCTTCGTGGCGCGCACGCTCTTCGCGCCGCTCGGGATCGGTGACTTCTGGTGGAGCCTCGATCGCGCCGGCAACGCCCACGGCCTCGCGGGGCTCCACCTGCGCCCGCGCGAGCTCGCGAGGCTCGGCGAGCTCATCGACCGGCGCGGTCGCTGGGAGGGCCGACAAATCGTCAGCGAGGGCTGGCTCGAGCGGTCCACCGCGCAACTTGCCTCGGTGCAGCCGAATAGCAAGCGGCTCGGCCTCTTCTGGTGGCTCGCGCCCGCGTGGACGCGCGTCGAAGTGGACGACGCCACCGTCGCGCGCTGGCGCGACGCCGGCGTCGACGCGGCGTTCATCGAGCGCGTCGCGCCGGTGCGCGGCAAGGTGTTCCCTTCCGCGAGCGCGCTCGCCGCCGAGCTGCGCGCGCTGTTCGGCGACCCCGCGCTGAAGGAGTGGACGCTGCAGACGACCGAGCGCGGCGTGCCGGACGCGCGCTTCGACTTCGGTCCCATCGACGGCGTCTACTCGGCGGGTACGCTCGGGCAGTACCTGGTGGTCTTGCCGCGCGACCACCTGGTCGCGGTGAGGATGCGCCGCGCTCCGAAGGGCCGCCCCGACCCGCACGCTCCCGATCCGGCGTTCCCCGACTTCGTGGAGCGCGTCCAGGGACTGCTCCGCTGAGCCGGCCGCGCCGCCGGCCGCGCCGGACCGGCAACGCTCGGCGGCGAACGCCTCGACCACTCGCACCGGGGTGGAATCTCCGCCGCCGGTCGCGCCGGACCGGCCACGCTCGGCGGAGGCTGGTGTGTCACGCGCGGGCTTGTGTGTCAATCTGTGTCAGATGCGTGGCCCGAAATGACAAGGTAACGCGAGAGTCGAGCTACCTTGCCGTCAACTCAGATGGAATGAATCTTGGATCGAGCCCGACAGGAGTTCTCGATGGCACAGAAGTGGTGGCTCAGGAGCGCGCGCGGGTTGGTGAGCGCGTTGGCGCTCGGGGTGGCGCTCGCGGGCGGATGCTCGGGGGCTGGTATGGGCGGCGAGGCCGGCGTCGGGGGCGACTCGGCGAGCGACGGCGTGATCCGCATCGACGAGGCGAAGCTCTCGGCGACCTCCGCGGCCGGCGTGCTCAGCGTGGACATCCCGATCGAGTCGCTCGGGGACGCGGCGCGGGGCCGGCTCGAGGTGTGGATCGCGACGGTCGACGGCAAGACCCGGCTCGGAGCCGCGAGCGTGAGCTACGAGGTCGGAAGCGGCGCCACCGCGCACGTGACCGCCACGCTGACGGCGCCGGCGGGCGTCCTCGAGCAGGCGGACTGGGCGCTCTACAACCTCCGCATCACCGACGGCGCCGAGGAGGCGCTGCGGCTCACGACCAGCCTGCTCCGCGTGGTGTCGCCCTACGCGCTGACGCTCGACGGACCCGCGCAGATCTCGGCGGGCAGGAAGGTGTCGTACCGCGTGCACGCCGCGCACCCCTTCACCCAGCGGCCGCAGGGGGGGCTCGAGGTCGCGCTCGACGTGAAGCGCGGCGACGCGCTCGTCTCGAACCTGACCCGCGTCACGGACGCCTCCGGCGATGCGGTATTCCAAGTGGAACCGACCGGCGCGCCCGGCTCGTACACGGTTCGGGCGCACGCCCGCGCGCAGGGCACCGAGGCCAGCCTCACGAGCCCGGTGAGCGTCGTCGAGCCCGCGCGGAAGGTGCTGCTCACCACCGACAAGCCCGTCTATCAGCCGGGGCAGACGCTCTTTCTTCGCGCGCTCGCGCTCACCCCGCCCGAGAACCGGCCGCTCGCGAACGCCACGGCGCGCTTCGAGCTCGAGGACGGCAAGGGGAATAAGCTCATGATGCGCGAGCTTGCCACCGACGCCTACGGCGTGGCGGCCACGCAGTTCACGCTCGGCCGGATCTTGAACATGGGCACCTTCAAGGTGCGAGTCGTCGTGGACGGCACCACCACCGAGAAGACCGTCGAGGTGTCGCGCTACTCGCTGCCGAAGTACCGCGTGGGCGTCGTCGTGGCTCGGCCCTGGTACGGCCCGGGCGATACGGTGACCGGGAGCCTCGATGCGGGCTATTTCTTCGGTAAGCCGGTGTCGGGCGCGAGCGTGACCATCGAGGGCGTCACGGTGGACGTCGGCGAGACGCTCTTCGGCAGCGTGGTCGGCAAGACCGACGCGAACGGCAAGATGAGCTTCTCGCTGCCGCTGCCGAAGAGCCTGGTCGGGCTCCCGCTCGAGCAAGGCAACGCGCTCGTCACGCTCCGCGCGACCGTCACCGACGGCGCCGGGCAGCAAGTGAAACGGGAGACGCCGGTCGCGGTCGCCGCCGCGCCGCTCCACGTGGTGGTGGTGCCCGAGGCGACCTCGCTCGTGCCCGGCATCGAGAACCGCCTCGATCTCTTCGTGAGCGATCCGCTCGGGCAGCCGGTGGCGAACGCGGTGGCGAGCGTGCGCGCGGGAAACCAGGTGCTGTCCGCGAAGACCGACGAGTTTGGTCAGGCGGCGCTGCGCTGGGTACCGCGCTCGGGGGCGGCCACGCTCGAGGTGACCGTGACGCCCGCGAGCGGGAAGCCCGTCACCCAGGACTTCAGCTTCGACGCGCAGTCCGGCAGCGAGCACGTGCTCGTCCGCACGGACAAGTCCGTCTACGCGATCGGCGAGACGGTGAAGGTGGAGGTGCTCGCGACGCCCGGCGAGGCGCACGCCTACCTCGACTGGTTGAGCGAGGGTCAGGCGGTCGACATGCGCACGCTCGACCTCGACGCGAGCGGGCGGGCCAGCTTCACTATGCCGGCCGACACGACGCTGCGCGGCACGAATCGCATCGAGGCCTACGTCGTCGACGACGACGGCAACGTGGGCCGCGCCGGGCGCACCATCTTCCTCCGCACCGACGCGGCGCTCAGCGTGAGCCTCTCGACCGACAAGCCGGAGTACCGGCCGGGCGAGCCCGCGCAGCTGACCTTCTCCGTGACCGACGAGCAGGGCGCGCCAGCGGTCGCGGCGCTCGGCGTGCAGGTGGTGGACGAGGCGGTGTTCTCGGTCATCGACTCGCGGCCCGGGCTCCTGTCGACCGTGTTCGAGCTCGACGACGCCTACGCCGAGCCTCGCTACGAGCTCCAGGCGCCGCCGGGGGCGCTCTCCGACCTCCTCTTCGGCAAGACACGCTCGCGGGATGCGGCCGAGGCGAGCGCCGCGCAGGAGCGCACCGCCGCGGCGCTCGCGGCGCTCGGCTCGGGTTCGTTCACGGGACTGCACCTCACGAGCTGGCCGGAGGTCATCCAAGGCGCGAAGACGCAGCTCGCTCCCTACTACGAGGCCGAGAAGGCGCGGATCGTCCGGGCGACGCAACCGGCGGTGACCGCGGCGGTGCGCGCCCTCGCGGCGCGCGGCTGCACGGAGACGGGACGCTGGTGCGACTCCGAGCAGCGCTCGTTCGGCGAGGCGCTCATCTTGCGCGTGAAGGGCGCGCTCGCTCAGTACGATTTCTGGGGCAACGCCTACTCGATCGACGGCTCCCCGTTCGACGCGGCGCTTCACGTGCGGAGCGCCGGTCCGGACGAGCAAGTGAACACCGCCGACGATCACGCGCTCACCATCAGCCTGGCGGAGCTCGGCGTCGAAGACAGCCTCCCGCCCATGGCGGATGGCAATGGCCCGATGCCCGGCGGCGGAAATGCGGACGCCGGCGGCGGTATGGGCGGCGCAGGGGGCGCGAGCGGCGTCGAGCAGAGCTCGGGGCCGCGTGTCCGCAAGGACTTCCCCGAGACGCTGTACGTGAACCCCGAGCTCATCACCGACGCGAACGGGAAGGCGACCGTGAGCGTCGAGCTCGCCGACAGCATCACGAGCTGGCGCGTCTCGACGCTCGCGCACTCGGCGGGCGGCAAGCTCGGCGGCGGGCAGGCCGGCATCAAGGTCTTCCAGGACTTCTTCGCCGACATCAGCTTCCCCGCGACCTTGACCCGGGGTGACGAGCTCGAGTTTCCGATCGCGGTCTATAACTACCTCTCCACCAAGCAGGCCGTGAAGCTCGAGCTCGCGAGCGGGACCTGGTACACGCCGCTCGGCGCCACCACGAAGACGGTGGAGCTCTTGCCCGGAGAGGTGGTCGGAGTTCGCTTCCCGGTGCGCGTCGAGACGGTCGGGCTACAGACGCTCACGGTGACCGCGACGGGGAGCTCCGCCTCCGACGCGCTCGCTCGCAACGTGCTGGTGGTGCCGGACGGCAAGGCGCTGTCGGCCGCGGTGAGCGGCGCGCTCGCGCCGGGGAGCGTCTCGCACGCGGTGGACTTTCCCGCCAACGCGGTGCCCGGATCACCCGAGATGTACCTCGAGATCTATCCGGCGCTGCTCGCGCAGGCCGTGACCGGGATGGACAGCATGCTGGCGGTGCCGAACGGCTGCTTCGAGCAGACCACCAGCACGACCTGGCCGAACGTGCTCGTCACCCGCTACATGAACCAGACCGGACAGATCACGCCGGCCATCGCGCTCAAGGCCGAGAGCCTCATCTCGGCCGGCTATCAGCGACTGCTCACCTTCGAGCACCCGGGCGGCGGGTTCTCCTGGTTCGGCACCCAAGACGCCGCGCCGTTCCTCTCGGTCACCGCCTTCGGGCTGATGGAGTTCGCGGACATGGCCAAGGTGCAGCTGGTCGACGCGGCGATGATCGCGCGCACCCAGGCCTGGCTCCTCGCCCAGCAGAAGTCGGACGGCTCGTGGGAGGGTGACGTCTCCGAGTTCTTCTCGTTCCAGACGAGCGCCGTGCGAAATACCGCGTTCGTGCTGTGGGCGCTCGCGGACAACGGCTACACGGGCGCGGAGGTCGGGCGTGGGCTCGCGTATGTGAAGGCGAGCCTCGGCGACGACACGGATCCGTATACGCTCGGCTTGGTGGCCAATGCGTTCGCGACCGCCGCCCCGAACGACGCCTTCCTCGCGGGCGTGCTCGCGAAGCTCCACGCGGCGAAGCAGACCGACGGTGAGCGGACGTACTGGGACACCGACGGGACACAGACCAACTTCTACGGCGGTGGTGCCGACGCCGCGGTGAGCGCGACCGCGCTGGTCGCGCGCGCGATGCTGCTCTCGGGAGGCTTCAAGGACGACGTGGACGGCGCGCTCGCCTTCCTCGTTGCCTCGAAGGATCCGGCGGGTAACTTCGGTTCGACGCAGGCGACCATCTGGACGCTCCGCGCGCTGCTCCTCGCCGCCGAGAAGGGCACCGAGGGCGCCGTGGGGACCCTCGCCGTCGAGGTGGATGGCGCGCCCTTCACGACGCTCTCGCTCACCCCCGACCAGGCGGAGGTCATGACCACCGTCGACATGAAGCCGCTCGCCACGCTCGGGTCGCATCAGGTCACGCTCTCCTTCGCGGGCACCGGCAAGGTCAGCTACAACCTGGTGACGCGTCACAACCTCCCGTGGGCCGCTGTGCCGCCGGACGCGACCGGTCCGCTCGGCGTGAGCGTCTCCTACGACAAGCGTTCGCTCGCGGTGGACGAGCGGGTCGAGGCGACCGTCACCGTGAAGAACCACACCGCGAGCGCGCAGGGCATGCTCATCGTCACGGTGGGGATCCCTCCCGGGTTTGCCGTCGAGACAGAGGCGCTCGACGCCTACCGGGCGGCGGGCGCGCTCTCCAACTACGAGCTCACCGGCAAGCAGCTCACGCTCTATCTGAGCTCGCTCGGAGCGAGCGCTTCGCAGAGCTACCGCTATGGGCTCCGGGCCACCATGCCGGTGAAGGCGAGCGACGGCGGCGCGAGCGCGTATCTCTATTACCAGCCGGAGCAGCGAGCCTCCGCGCCCGCGGCGACGCTCGAAGTGAGCGCCGACTGAGCCTCGGCCGCTCCATCCGGTACCCAGCAAAAAAAATCAGCGGCCCGAGGGGAGGGGGGGAACCTCGGACCGCTGACAGAGGAAACGGCGTCAACCCGGGCGGGGGGGGTCACCTTCGGGCGACGCCTGATTCGATAGGTTGCAGCTACCATGCCAGCGTCGCCCGCCCATAGAACCTAGGCTTAGCCGACCTGACCGAGCGCGTTCATTTCATGAATGAAATGAACGCGCTCCAACCTTGAAACCTCTCGCTCGAGTTGCCGAGGCCTGGGCCCGCGCCGGATGGCGCGCTCTACGGCCATGGCCGGCCGACTCGATTCAGCTATGGTCGGGAGCCATGACGCTCCGTGTTTCCGCCGGGTTGGCGCTGCTGCTCGGGCTCGGATCGGTGGCCTGCGGCGCCGAGAGCGAGGGCTCCCCGCCGGCCGCGCTCGCGGGCGCCCAGGTCGCCTTCGACGTCGATTTCGCGCCGCTCGAGCACCCCGACGATCCCGCCGCCGCCGCGCGCGCCTTCTACGACTTCCCGTGGCCCTCGGATCTGCGCCTCGATGCGGCCGGCCACCCCGACTTCGGCGGGTTCCCGAACCCGCTCGGGAGCGCCACCGTGGCCGGCGTCATCGAGGCGGCCTCCGCGCGCAAGGGCTTCCCCACGGTCGCGGTCGGCTGGTTCCGCTTCGACGCGCCGCTCGGAGCGCGCCGGGTCGACGACCTGTTGCCGGCAGACGCCTCCTCGCCGGTGCTGCTCATCGACGTCGACGAGAGCTCGCCGGAGCGCGGCAAGCTCTACCCTACGGTCGCGGTGACGACCGCCCAGGACGACAAGTACGTTCCCGAGAATTTCCTGGCGGTGGCCGCGTACCCGGGCGTCCTACTGCGAGGGAACCGGAAATACGCGTTCGTGATCCAGCGCTCACTCGGGGATGCCAGCGGCAAGAAGCTCGGCGTACCCGCCCGGCTCCGCGCGCTCGAGGCGGGGCGTGCGCTCCCCGGTCCGCGCGGCGAAGCCGCTCGCGACTCCTTCGCGCCGCTCTGGCAGACCCTGAAGACCGTGGGGATCCCGACCGCGGAGGTCGCCGCGGCCACCGTGTTCACGACCGGCGACGTGGTCGCAGACACCGCGCGCACGTCCGATGCCCTGGTCGCGAAGTACTCGCCCCAGATCGAGGGGCTCACGCTGGTCGACGCGACCACCGCCTCGACGCGCTTCTGCGCCCTCCAGGGCACGCTCGAGCTGCCGGTCTTTCAAAAGGGTGAGCCCCTCTATGACACGGAGGGACACTTCGAGCTCGACGCCGAGGGGGTTCCTGTCGAGCAGGGCAAGGTCACCATCCCGGTGGTGCTCACACTCCCGAAACGCGAGATGCCCGCGGGCGGTTACCCGCTCGTGCTCTACGAGCACGGCTCGGGCGGCGTCAGCATCCAGGTGGTCGATCGCGGCCGCACGCCGACCCCAGACGGCGAGCCGACCCCGCTCGAGGGCCCAGCCTACGTGGTCGCCGAGCACGGATTCGCCGCGGCGAGCTCGGCCTTGCCGGTGAACCCGGAGCGCGTGCCGGGCGCCGGTGATCTCGCCTATATCAACTTCAATAACCTGGGCGCCTTCCCTTACACGTTCCGGCAGGGCGTGTTCGAGCAGCGCCTCTATGTGAAGGCGCTCGAGTCGCTCACGATCGCTCCGGCCGCGCTCGGCGCCTGCACGGGGCCGAGCCTGCCCGCGGGGCAGTCGTCCTTCCGCTTCGATCTCGAGCCGCTCATGCTGCAGGGGCAGTCGATGGGCGGCATGTACACCAACATGCTGGGCGCGGTGGAGCCGAAGGTGCGCGCGGTGGCCCCCACCGGCGCGGGCGGCTTCTGGAGCCAGTTCATCATCAAGACGCACTACGTCGGAAACCTCGGCAAGCTGTTCGCGATGGTGAGCGGCGCCGGGGCCATCGACATCGACTTCACCTACCCGGCGCTCCACGCCCTGGAGACCGCGTGGGAGCCCGCCGATCCGATGGTGTACGCCGCGCGGCTCGCGCGCTGGCCGCTCGAGGGCGCGCCCGCGCGGCCCATCTACGCGACCAGCGCCCCGGGCGACGAATATTTCCCGGTAGAAATCTACGATGCGCTGGCGCTCGCCAACGGCACCCAGCAAGCGGGCGAGCTCGAGTGGCAGAGCATGCAGGACACGCTCGCCCTCGACGGCCGCGACGGGCTCCTCCCGTATCCGGTGAAGGACAACCTCCTCTCGGCCGACGGCTCACGGGTGACCGCCGCTGCCGTGCAGTACGCGGGCGACGGCATCATCGACCCGCACTACATCTACGCGCAGCTCGACCAGGTGAAGTATCAGTACGGCTGCTTCTTCCGGAGCTACCTCGACACCGGCCGCGCCACTCTGCCCGCGCCGGCGCCGCTCGGCACGCCCTGCCCCGAGTAGCGCGGGGCGGCGCGGCCGCGCGTCACGGCTCGCGGTAGCGCCCCGCCCAGGGCAGCTCGTTCGTGACGACGGGTGGCGCCAGCTCTCGACCGCGGAACCTCGCCAGGCGCGAGATGAGCTCGAAGAAGATGAAGGCGCTCGCCCCGTAGAGGATGCGGTCCTCGACCTCGAAATGCGGGAGCAAGATCGGCGCGTCGCCGAAGCTCGAGGCGACCGCGCCGTGGCGGCGGCCGCCCTCCAGCCAGGCGAGGAGCGGGAGCTCGGCGATCCGCTCGGTCTCTGCGCTCGCCACGCGCGGCCGGGCGCGCGGGTCGAGCGCGGCCACGAAGGGATGGATGAGGTAGCGCCCGGTGATGACCGGGATCGGCGTGAGCGCGCCGAGCAGGGTCACCTCGCCGGGCGAGACCGCGAGCTCCTCGCGGAGCTCGCGGAGCGCGGTGGCTTCCAGGCTCGCGTCATCGCGATCACATTTTCCACCTGGAAATGCGACCTCGCCGGGGTGCTCGCGGAGCGCGCGCGAGCGGAACACGCAGAGCGCGCGCGGCGCCTCGTCGAGTCGCACCGGCACGACCACCGCCGCCGGCCGCGCGCTGGCCGGCGGCGGTATCGCCGGCAGCGGGCTCGGCAGCGCGAGGGCCGCCCGAACGACCTCGGGCGTGAGCGGGCTCTCGGCGGGGTCCACGGCGCGAATGAGTCTAGCAAGGCGCGGCCCGGGCGGGGTCACGCCCGGGCGAGCGGTCGGGCCGAGAGGCGGAGAAAGCGGAGTGACAGCGAGAGCGCGACCCCGGTGAGCCCGGCGCTGAGCCCCCACCAGAGCCCGGTCGCGCCGCGCCCGAGCGCGAATCCGAAGACGGCCCCGATGGGCAGCCCCACCAGGTAGTGCCCCGCCAGGTTCGCGAAGAGCGGGAAGCGAGTGTCGCCCGCGCCACGGAGGGCGCCCGCGGCGACCGCCTGCGCGCCGTCCGAGAGCTGAAACATGGCCGCGATCCCGATGAGCGGCACCGCCGCCTCGATGACGTCCGGCTGATCGGTCACGATGCGGCTGAGCTCGCGCGGGAAGACGAGAAAGGCGAGCGCGGAGAGGCTCATGAAGGCGAGCCCCCCGCCGAGCGCGATGAGCCCGGCGAGGCGCGCGCCCGCGGCGTCGCCGCGCCCGATCGCGTTGCCGACTCGCACGGAGGCGGCTGCGCCGATCCCGACCGGAACCATGAACGTCGTGCTCGCGAGCGTGATGGCGACCTGGTGCCCGGCGAGCGTGCGCGCGTCGATGTTGCCCATGAGCACGTTCACCAGCCCGAACACGCCGAACTCGGCGAGCAAGGTGAGCCCGACCGGCAAGCCGATGCGGAACGCGCGCAGCATCGCGTCGCGCTCCGGCCGCCACGAGCTGCCCTCGAGCCCCGCTGACTCGCGCCGAACCGCCACCACCAAGACCGCGAGCTGCGCCAAAGTGCATACCGTGCTCGCCCAGGCGGCGCCGGCGATGCCGAGCGCGGGGATGGCGAGGCTCTCGAAGCCGAACACGAGCGCCCAGCTCAAGGGGACGTTCAGCACGTTAGCGACCACCACCGAGACCACCACCGGGCGCGTCACGCTCACCGCCTGGAGGTAGCTGCGGCACGCGACGAAGGCGAGATAGGGTAGGAGGCTCGGGAGTCGCGGGATGAGGTAGGCGCGCGCGGCGGAGGCCGTCTCGGGTGCGAGCCCCATGCGCTCGAGCGCGGCGCCGAGCCCGAGGATGACGAGCGAGAGCGGCAGCCCGGCAGCCACCGCGAGCCAGACGCCCTGCCAGAGCAGGTGCAGCGCGTGGCGGCGCTCACCCGCGCCGATCGCCTGGCTCACCAGCGGGTCGAGGCCGAGCATGAGGCCCATGCCGATGATGGTGACACCGAAGTACATGGTGTTGCCGATGCCCGCGGCGCCGAGCTCGACCTCGCCGAGCCGGCCGACCACCGCGGTGTCCACCACGCCGATCAGCATCTGCCCGAGGTTCGCGGCGGCGAGCGGGATGGCGAGGCGCACGAGCGCGCGCGCCTCGTCGCCGAGGGGTGGCCTCGGGCGAGTGGGTTCGCTCACGAGCTCGAGCTGCATGGGGCGCGGCAGTGTGCCTCACCCCTTGAACGCCGCAAGCGCACCCGAGCTTCACGTGAGCGGTGAACCCGCGCCGTCACACGGGTCGGAGGAGGAGCGGCGCAGCGGCCGCCTCACGCGCGGTCACGCGTGCGGCGCGTGACCGCTTCGGCGACTCGGTTGCTCGCTCGCCGCGCGACGAGCCCCGCGAGCGGACCCGCCAGCCGTCGCGCGCGGTAGAGCCCGGCGAGCTTCGCGGGGAGCGCGCGTGGCGCGAGCGCAGGCAGTCGCTGTTCGAGTCCGGCGCGCGCGGACTCATCGTCGAGCAGCCCACTGTCGAGCAAGAGCTCGAGGTCGGCGGGGCCGAGCAAGCTCGAGAAGCGACGAAACCAATCATAGGCGCCGAACAGACGCCCGTACCTGCGGTGCCATTCGGCGGCGTAGCCGCGCGGACCCTCGCCTCGCGCGAGCGCTTCGGCGAGCAGTCGCGCGGCGACCAGCCCCGGCCCGATCCCGGAGCCGTGCGCGGCGAACACCTGGCAGCCGGCATCCCCAATGAGCGCGACGTTCTCGGAGGCGAGCCGCGCGAGCGGAGCGCAGAGCGGGATCGGGCGGGCGCCGCCGAACACCACCTCGCCGATCCAGCGCTCGCCGGCCACGAAGTCGTCGAGGAGCTGTCGCCCCGAGGGATGGCCGAGCGCCGGGATGGAGCCCGTGAGCAGGCTCACCTCGTCGCCTTCGAGCCGCACGTTCACGATGGAATACCCGCCCGCGATCCCGGTGAAGCAGAGCGCGTCCCCCGGCGCGGCCGCGTTCCGCTCGAAGTACGCGCGCGCGGCCCCGGGATCGCGCACTCGTCGCACCTCTTGCGCCGCGGCGCAGAGGTCCTCCCGCCGGACGCGCGGCTGCCCGAGCAAGCGCGCGCCCGCGAGCCCGCTCGCGTCGACGAAATAGCGCGCCCGGAGCAGGCCTGCGGAGGAGTCGAGCGTGCGGCCGTCGACGGTGCCTACGCTCACCTCGCCGAGGAGTTCCGCGCCTGCGTCCTCCGCGAGCGCGCGCAGCCGCGCGCCGAGCGCGCGCATGTCGACCTCGAGCACCGCGCTGCGCGCGACGCGGACACGCTTCGGGCCCCAACCGGCGACGAGGTGAAAGAGCCCACCGGCGCTGCGGAGCTCGGAGGCCTCCGGGCGCGCGAGGCCGGCCGCGTCGAAGTGAGCGGCCGCGACCCCGTTCACCCAGCGCGCGCCGGCCTCCGCGAGCGGTCGTCGATCGACGCACAGGGTGCGGAGCCCCGCCTTCGCGCAAGCGAGCGCGGCCGCCGCGCCGGCGGTGCCCGCGCCGACGATGACGACGTCGAGGCTCATGAGCGCGCCGTTGCTCCCGGCTCAGGAGGGGAGGTCGGTCCGGCGCGGAACCCCGCGGCCCGAGCGCACCCGGCGACGCGCGCCGAGCAAGAGCCCTCCGAGGAGCGCGGCAAGCGCGGCCGTCGCGCTCGTGCGCGCCGGCGCCACCCGGCAGCCGCAGCCGCCATCGTCCGCGGACGCCGCGGTCGCGCCGCCCGAGCCCGCGTTCGCGCCGCCCGAGCCCGCGCTCGCGCCGCCCGAGCCCGCGCTCGCGCCGCCCGAGCCCGCACTCGCGCCGCCCGAGCCCGCGCTCGCGCCGCCCGAGCCCGCGCTCGCGCCGCCCGAGCCCGCGCTCGCGCCGCCCGAGCCCGCGCGTCGCGCTACCCCCCCCCCCCCCCGGGCCTGTCCCCGAGCGGGCGCGCGTCGCGCGGTGCATCGCCCCGGGCGCCGTGGCTGCACGCCGGAGCGGCGCATCCGTCTGGAGATGAGCGTCTGGAGGTGAAGTTGGTCGTCCATGACTGAGACGGAGGGCAGGAAGCCGCCGGCACGGCGCAAGGCATCGCGCGCCGGCGCCCGCAAGGCGCGCGCCACGAGCGATCCCGAGCCGGCGGCACCCCGCCGGCGCCGCACCCGCAGCGCGGTGGCGGACGACGAGGCCGAAGCCGGCGCGCCGGCTCGCTCGCCGCGTCGGCGCTCGCGCGGGTCCATGCCTGCCGAGGAGCGAGACGCAGCGCTCGCAGCGGCCCGCGAGGACGACGACGTGCGCGATCCCGATGAGGACGCGGGCGAGGACGACGCCGCGCTCGACCACGCTCCGCCCGGTGCTGACGCGGAGCTCGACGAGGACGACGACACCGACGACACCGGGGACGAGGACGACGACGCCGCCGACACCGAAGACGACGAGGACGAAGACGAAGCCGCGGACGACGAGGCGGCGGCCGGGCTCGACGCCGCGACGCTGAGCGCGGCGCTGCGCGCCGCCGCGGCGCCGGTCGACGAGGCGGTGGCCTCGCGAGAGGACGAGGAGGAGCGGCT
Organism: Deltaproteobacteria bacterium; assembly: GCA_035063765.1. Classification (NCBI taxonomy): domain Bacteria; kingdom Pseudomonadati; phylum Myxococcota; class Myxococcia; species Deltaproteobacteria bacterium. The sequence continues at coordinate 192,905 of JAPSFT010000001.1, read as the reverse complement.
CGCCGCGGCGCCCCCGCCGCGCCGCCGCCGCACCGCCCGCGCAGCGCCGCTCGGCGAGCTGCCACCGGTGCCGGCTCCGCTCTCCGTCGACGCAGCCGCGCGGCGCATCGGTATCGACGCGCTCTACCCCGAGCAGCAGGAGGTCGTGAGGGCCGTGGCGGATGGCCGCGACGTCCTGCTCGTGCTGCCGACCGGCTTCGGCAAGTCCGCCTGCTACCAGGTGCCCGCGATGGTGCTGCCGCGCCCGGTCGTGGTGGTGTCGCCGCTGCTCGCGCTGCTCGAGGACCAACACACCAAGCTCCAGGGCTTCGGCGTGCGGGTCGCGCGTCTCGACGGGACGGTGCGCGGCAACGCGCGCAAGCAGGCGCTCGCCGACGTCGCGCGCGGCGGCCCGATCCTGGTCATGACGACGCCGGAGACGCTCGGCAGCCCCGAGCTGCGCAGCGCGCTGGCGGGGCCCGGCGTCGGGCTCGTCGCCGTCGACGAGGCGCACTGCATCTCCGAGTGGGGCTACGACTTCCGCCCGGCCTACCGCCGGCTCGGCGCGCGCGTGCGCGAGCTCGGCGAGCCGCCCGTGCTCGCGCTCACGGCCACTGCCACCGAGCACGTCCGCGAGGCGATCGTGGGCTCGCTCGGAATGCGCGAGCCCGAGGTGATCGCGGCCTCGCCGCACCGCTCGAACCTGGCCTTCGAGGTGCTGCCCTGCGAGCGCGACCTGCGGCTACGCGGGCTCCTGCGGCTCGCGCGCCGCCTGCACCGGCCCGGGATCATCTACTGCGCGACCCGCCGCGAGGTCGAGCTCATCTACCTGCTGATCCGGCGCTTCGGCATCCCCGCCCACCGCTACCACGGCGGCATGACGGCGAAGGAGCGCGAGAGCGAGCAGGAGAAGTTCATGGACTCGGGCCGGCGTGTCGTGATGGTCGCGACGAGCGCCTTCGGGCTCGGCATCGACAAGCCGGACATCCGCTACGTGCTGCACTTCCAGGCGCCGGCCTCGCTCGAGCAGTACGTGCAGGAGGCCGGGCGCAGCGGGCGCGACGGCAAGAAGGCCAACTGCATCCTGCTCTACGACGGCAGCGACCGCTCGATCCACGAGGCGTTGCTCTCGCGCAGCCGGGTGCGCCCCGACCAGCTCTATCGGCTGGCAGCGGCTCTGGCAGCCTGGGCGGACGAGGAGCGCGAGCCGACGCTCGAGGCGCTCGCGCTCTCGGCCGAGATGGGTCCGCGCATCGCCGCGGCGCTGCTCACCAAGCTCGAGGAGGGCGGGCTCGTCGCCTTCGACGACGAGCGCATCCAGGTGCTCGGGAACAAGGACACCTTCGAGCGCGACGCGCGCGCGCTCGCAGGCCAGTTCGAGACGCTGCGCACGCAGGACGGCCACCGCCTCGACGCGCTCGCCGAGTATGCCCGCGACGAGGGTTGCCGCGCGAAGTTCTTGCGCAACTACTTCGGCGAGAGCGAGGGCGAGGCGTGCGGGCTGTGCGACGTCTGCCGCGGCCGGCCGGAACGCCCCGAGGCCTTCTTTGCGCCGATCGCGAAGCCGGCCCAGCCGGGCCGCCGCCGGCGCGGCGGGCGGACCCATGAGGAACGCGGGCGGCGTGGCCGGGGGCGCCTGCGGCCGGCGGAGCGTGAGCCGCGCGAGCGCCGCTTCGAGGGCGATCCGGGGCCGGGCCGCCGCCGGCGCGGCCGGCGCGGAGGCCGCGGCCGGCGTGCGGGCGGCGGACCGGAGTCGCTGATCGCCCCCGAGATCCTGGCGCGGCCCTTCGTGCTCGACGAAGCCGATGTCCGCGCCCTGCCCCCCGAGCGCCCGCGGCGCCAGCAGGGTGAGCGCGGCGGCGAGGGGAGGGCGCCGCAGCGGACCGACGATGCCGAGGGCACGAGCCTGCCCCGCCGCCGGCGCGGGCGGCGGGGCGGGCGGCGCCGGCGGGGCCGGGGGCGCGGGCACGAGCCCCGCGCCGACGCACCGCCGGATCCGCAGGGCGACGGAACCGCGTGAGCGCGGCGCCTGGCTAGCGCCCGCGAGCGCAGGCGATGCAGGTCGTCGTGCCGGGCAGCGCGCGCAGCCGAGGCACCGGGATCGAGCCACCACAGCGCTCGCAGACGCCGAGCTGCTGCTGGCCCGCGCGGTCGAGCGCGCGGTCGATCGCTGCCAGTCGCTGCAGTGCCATCTCGTCGAGGGTGCGCGCCGCTTCGATCGCAGCCCGATCGGCCCCACGTTCGGCCTCGTCGAGAGGGAGCTCGCGCTCGCTCTGCTCGAGTTCGCGCTCCCCGGCCTGGCTGCGCTCGAGGCGCGTGCGGATCTGCTCTCGCTCGCGCTCGAGCTCGGCCACGAGCGCTGCGAGGTCGGCGGCGCGACCGCGCCGGCCGTCGTCCCGCCGCAGGCCGAGCGAGGTGGCGAGCGCCCACAGCACGTCGGTCTCGGAGAGCAGCCCGACGAGCCGCTCCTCGTCGTCGACGATCGGGAGGCAGCCGATCCGGTGCTCGGCCATGCGTTCGGCGGCCTCGGCCACGGACTGCTCGGGCCCGAGCGTCTCGGGCGCGTGGCTCATGATCTCGCCCACCCGCCACTCGCGCGCCGCCGCGCGCTCGCCCGGCGCGAGCGCGCGACGCAGGCTGATCGGGAAGGGCAGGGCTGCGCGCACGTCCTCGATCGAGAGCACGCCGATCACGCGCCGCTCGGCGTCGCACACCGGGAGGTGGCGGATCCCACGTTCCCACATGCGCTCGAAGGCCTCGAGCGCCGAGGCGTCGGCGTCGACCGAGACGGGATCGCCGCTCATCAGGGCCTTCACGCGGGCTTCCATCGCAGCTCCTCTCTCAGCGCAGCTCGGCGGCCACGCCGTTGGCCGAAGGCAGCCGGGCCGCGTCGACGGGGATGACCTCTCCGCCACGCGCCAGCACCAGCTCGCAGAGCGCGTCGAGCGCGTCCCCGTAGCCGTCGCCACGGAGCGTGCAGCCGGTGTCGGGATCGAGGCGCCCCGCCAGCGAGCGCTCGGCGTCGATCCACAGCCGCCAGACCCGCCCTGCCAGCGCGGCGGCCCCGACGTCGTCGAGCAGGTCGATCGCCTTGCCGCGGTTGCGCGCGCGCTCCCAGTCCTCGCCAGCCTGATCGGCGCGGCGTGCCCGCCAGCGCTCGACGACCGGCGCGCAACGCTCGGCCAGCTCGGCGGCGGTCGCGTGATCGAAGTTGCCGACGAGCGCCTCGCCGAGCAGCGAAGGCAGCTTCACGAGCGCGCGCAGGCCGCCCTGGTGGTCCTCGGTGGCGGCGAGCACGATCGGCGATGCGCGGTCGGCGAGGGCGGGGCCGAGGGTACGCGCCAGCGCCTCGTGGAAGCGCTGGAGGTCGAGCTTGCGCTCGTCCCTGGCGCTTCCGTGCGAGTAGAAGACCGGCTGCGTGCCGCCGCGGCCGGTCCCTCGCACGCGGATCTGCTTTGCGGTGAGCTCCTGGCCGAGCGCCTCGGGGAGGCTCGCTGGCACACCGGCCAGCGGCGTCTCGCGCAGTCCGTCCGGGCCGCTCTCCCAGAGTGCAACGCGGTTCAGCGACACCGTCAGGACCCGGAACGGAGCATGGCGCTGGAGCGCTTGCAGGAGCGGCCGCAGCACGAAGCTCTCTCCCACGTCTACGCGATACGGTGTCGAATCGGGAAGCGCGATCGCATGGAGCGCACGACTGTCCTGGAGCGCGACGAGGGCGCGCGTGCCGGCGGGCAGGCGGGCGAGCTCGAGGTCGATCGCGAGCAACGCCGCGGCGCGTGCGCCCGCGCGCGCAGGATCGACACCGAGCGCGAGCAGACGCGCCTCCACTTCGCGCGCGGCGCGCTCGAGCAAGGGTGCGTTCTGGCGGAGGTCGGGGACGGCGCGTTGGATCGGGAGATGGACGGTGACGCGCGGGCCGGGGCCGGGTGCGACCCAGGCTCGGAGCTCGTCGAGTTGCGGGAGCGGCCGGACGGCGAGGCGATCCACTGCGGGCATCGGTGCAAGGCCTCCTGGGTCCTTGCGATGCAACCGACGTACCGCTTGCGCCGGCTTCCGGGCGAGCCGCCCGGTCGCGGCGTGGCGCGTGACGGCGCGAGTGGGGCAATCAGCCCCACTCGCGCCCGCTCTAGTCCGGGTCCGAGAAGCGCGGCGGGCGCTTCTCCAGGTTCGCCTTCACGGCCTCGATCTGGTTGGGGCGGCCGATGAGCCCGCGCTGGAGCTGCTCCTCGAGCGCGAGCCCCTCCGCCACCGACACCCGGCCCGACTCGTCGAGCAGCCGCTTGCCGGCCCGGATCGCGTCGGGTGAACGCGCCGCGATCTCCGCGGCGAGCGCGAGCCCGGCCGCGCGCGGCTCGGCCTCGACACGGGTGGCGAGGCCGAGGGCGACCGCCTCGGCGCCGCCGACCACGCGGCCGGTGAAGGTCAGCTCCTTGGCGACGTCGAGGCGCACGAGCCGGCGCAGGGTCTGGGTGCCGCTCATGTCGGGGACGAGGCCCCACTTGATCTCCATCACCGAGAGCCGTGCGTCGGGCGCCACCAGTCGCAGGTCCGCTCCGAGCGCGATCTGGAGGCCGCCGCCATAGGCGACCCCGTGCACCGCGGCGATCACCGGCACGGGCACCTCGGTCCAGACCCATCCGGCGAGCTGCGCGAAGTTCGCGGGGCTCTCGCCCCCGTCGCGCCCGAGCAGGTTCGGCCCGCCGCGCGCGCCACCGCCCGCCATCGCCTGGAAGGAGCCCATGTCGAGCCCCGCGCAGAAGGCGCGCCCCTCGCCGGAGAGCACCACCGCCCGCACGCTGCGGTCGCGCGCCACCGCGCGGCCCGCTTCGGCAAGCGCCTGGAACATCGGCACGTCGATGGCGTTGAGCTTGTCCGGGCGGTTCATCCGCACGTCGGCGACCCCGTCCTGCACCGACACGATCACGCGATCCGACATCTCCCACCTCCTATGCGTGCAGGCCCACGGCCCGCAGGTGGTCCACTTCGTTGAAGTTCTGCAGGCACCAGACGAAGCCCGTCATGCCGACCGGCCGCGACTGCACGACCGCGTAGGCCGCGAGCTCGAGCTCGAAGCGGTTCCACTCCCAGGGCACCGCCGGCACGTCGAGCAGATGGGTCAGCCCGACCGCGTTGGTGCCGCCGTGGGCGACGAGCACGATCCGGCGTCGCTGGGGCGGGTGCGTCCAGATCGTGAACTCGTCCTCGCTCTCGCGCGCGATGCCGTGGCGCACGAGCAGCGCCGCCAGGGTGCCGGTCACGCGGGCATGGAAGTCGCGGAAGCTCTCGCCGCCCGGCCAGCCGCTCCAGTGCTCGCCGAGACGCCGCTGCGCCGCCCGCAGGAAGTAGGTGTCGACCTCGGCCTGCGACAGGCCGTCCAGCGTGATGCTGATCTCGGCGAGCCCGTCGACGACCTGCGGCTCGAGGCCGGTCGCCTTGGCGAGCGGCTCGGCCGTCTCGCGCGCGCGGCGCAGCGGGCTCACGTAGAGGGCGTCGATGCCTTCGCCGGCCAGGCGGGCGGCCGCCGCCTCCGCCTGCGCGCGCCCGCGCGCGGTCAGGGCCGCATCCGTCACCGACAGGCCGCCCCCCGGCGTCCAGTCCGGCTCGCCGTGGCGGAGCAGCACGATCTCCACCTGCGCGTCGAGCCGCAGGCGCTCCTCGCGGCGCGAGATCGCGCCGGGCTCGTGCGGGTCGGCAGGACGGGCAGGCGCGGGCGACATCTCGCTCCCGAGGGCTGGCAGGGGCGCGGCGCGGAGCGCGTATCATAGCGGCGCCCACGCGAAGGAGTCCCTCGTGGCCACCCCGTCCGCCGCTCCGCCCGTCCTCCTCGTCGAGCGCGAGGACGGCGTCGCCCTGCTCACGCTGAACCGACCCCACGCGATGAACGCGCTCTCGAGAGCGCTGCGCGAGGCCCTGGCGCGCGCCTTCCACGAGATCGCCGAGGATGCCGCGATCGGCGCCGTGATCGTGACGGGCGCCGGGCGCGCCTTCTGCGCCGGCCTCGACCTGAAGGAGATGGGCGGCGAGACCCCGGGTGCCGAGTCCTCCCGCCCAGCCGTCCAGCCCCCCGCCCCCTCGGGTCCGGCGGCGATGATCGGCGAGGGCGACATGATCGCCGCCGTGCGCGCCTGCCCGGTGCCGGTGATCGGCGCCGTCAACGGCTTCGCGATCACCGGCGGCTTCGAGCTGGCGCTCGCCTGCGACTTCCTCGTCGCGTCGAGCGAGGCGCGCTTCGCGGACACCCACGCGCGGGTGGGGATCGTGCCGGGCTGGGGGATCTCGCAGCTCCTGCCGCGCTGGATCGGCCCCGGCCGCGCCCGGGAGCTCGCCTTCACCGGCAACTTCCTGGGCGCCGAGCAGGCCTGCGCATGGGGCCTCGTGAACCGCGTCGTCGCGCCCGCGGAGCTCCTGCCGACCTGCCGCGGTCTCGCCCGCGACATCCTCTCCTGCGATGCGCGCACCGTGCGCGCGATCAAGCGCCTGCACCGTGAGGGCGGAGCTACGACGCTCGGCGAGGCGCTGCGCCTCGAGGCCCGCGCCTCGATCGAGCACGCCCGTTCGGTCGCGCCCGCCGACGTCGCCGCGCGCCGCCGCAGCGTCCAGGAGCGCGGCCGCACGCAATCGCGCTGACGTTCCGGCCTCCGGAACGAGGGCGCCGGCGCGCGGACCCGGGGCTAAGCTCGGCGCAACCCCAGCCGAAAGGACCGGCCATGAGCGAGGTCCAGGTCTACGAGGGCGCCCTCGACCGCGGGCTCGAGGGCGTGGTGGCGTGCAGCACCGGGATCAGCACGATCGCGGGCACGACGCTCCTCTATCGCGGCTACACGATCGAGGATCTGGCCGCACACGCGACCTTCGAGGAGGTCGTCTACCTGCTCTGGTTCGGCAACCTGCCGACCAGTGAGGAGCTGGCGCGCTTCCAGCGCGAGATGGACGAGGCGATGGCGCTGCCGCCGGAGTCCTTCGGCTGGTTCCACGGCCTGCCGACGGAGGTCCATCCGATGGACTTCCTGCACGCCGTCGTGGCCGGGCTGTCGCTCCACGACCCCGACGCGAACGTGCTGAGCTACGAGGCGAACCACCGCAAGGCCGTGCGGCTGACGGCGCGGCTCGCGACGATCGTCGCCGCCTACGACCGGGTGCGGAGCGGCCAGTGGCCGCTCCAGCCGCTGCCCGGGCGTTCGCTGGCCTGGAACTTCCTGTACATGCTGCACGGCAAGGAGCCGAGCGCACGCCGCGTGCGCCAGTTCGAGACCTGCCTCGTGCTCCACGCCGACCACGAGCTGAACGCCTCGGCGTTCTCGGCGCGGGTCACCTCGAGCACGCTCTCGGGCATGTACTCGAGCATCATGTCGGCGATCGGCACGCTGAAGGGCGAGCTCCACGGCGGCGCCAACGAGCAGGTGATGCGGATGCTGCTCGAGGTCGGCACCCCGAAGCGGCTCGAGGCCTACCTCGACGAGGCGATGGCGGCCAAGCGCAAGGTGATGGGCTTCGGCCACCGGGTCTACAAGGAGGGTGACCCGCGCGCCGCGATCCTGAAGCAGATGAGCGCCGAGCTGACGGCCGAGACCGGCCGCCCCGAGCTCTACGAGATGAGCGCGGCGATGGAAGAGTACATGCACGATCGCAAGGGGCTGATCCCGAACGTCGACTTCTACTCGGCCACCGTCTACTTCAGCATGGGGATCCCGATCGACCTGTTCACGCCGGTGTTCGCGGCGAGCCGCGTCTCGGGCTGGTGCGCCCACGTGCTCGAGCAGTACCAGAACAACCGGATCTACCGCCCGCGCGGGAAGTACGTCGGCCCGACCGACCGGCGCTACCGGCCGATCGAGGAGCGCTGAGAGCCGCTCCCCGGCACGGGGGACCCCGGCACGGCGCAACCGCTTGGCTGGAAGCTGGGGCGGGCTCGGGCGCCCTTGTCATACGCTGTCATACATCGTATGCTGGGCCGTGTTCCAGGGCGGAGGGACCGGTGGAGCCCGATCGACCGAAGGACCGGATCGTCCAGACCCGCGTCCCGCGCGATCTCGAGACCACGCTCAAGCGCGAGGCGCGCCGGCGCCGGCTCACCGTCTCGCACCTGGTCCGCAACGTGCTGGAGGACGCCTTCCAGCTCGTCGACGGGGTGGTCGCGAACGTGGACGCGCTGGTCGACGACTCGGTCGAGCTCGTGCGGAGGGTCGGGAGCGACGCCCGCCGCGCGGCGGGTGTCGCGCGCCGGGAGCCGGCCCGTACCGAGGCGCCGGCGGATCCGGGAGTGGGGCTCGAAGGGGGTCCGGACGCGGCGCTGTCGCATGTCTTCGCGTGGAACCGCGTCGTCCTGAACCAGACCGCCGACTGCTCGCGCTGCGGGCGCGCGATGGCGCGCGGGAGCGAGGCCCACGCGGGCCTCAGCGACGAGCCCGGCCATGCCCGTGCATGGCTGTGCGGAAGCTGCATCGACGCGCTCGCCGACGACGCGAGCGCCGGAGGAGGCGCATGAGCGGAGCGACACGCTGGATCGAGGCGATCGACGGAGCGCTCGGCTGGGTGGAGGAGACGGCGTGGGAGCTGCGCGGGCTCGCCGAGCGCGCCTCGACGGGCTGGCGCGAGGTGCGGCGCGACTGGGAGGCGCTCGCCGAGGACGGCCGCGAGCTCGCGCGCGAGGCCGCGCGCTGGCCCGGTGGGTCGGCACGGCTCGCAGCGACGAGCTGGGTGGTGGGGCAGGTGGCCTTGAGCTACCGGCTGCACGCGATCCGGGCGGCCTTCCTGTCGGAGGCGTCGGCGCGCGAGCGCCTCGATGCGCTCCACGCCCACAACGCCCGGCGCTTCCAGGAGGCGAGTGCGCGCCACGGCGCCGGCCTCCTGAAGATCGGGCAGATGCTCTCCGCGCGGCCGGACCTGCTCCCGGAGGCCTGGATCGCCGAGCTCTCGCGGCTCCAGGACGCGGCGCCACCGCTCTCCTTCGAGACGGTGCGCGCCGTCGTCGAGGACGACCTCGGGGCCGCGCTCGAGGCGCTCTTCACGCGCTTCGATCCCGAGCCGGTCGGGGCGGCTTCGATCGCCCAGGTCCACCGCGCGGTCCTGCCCGACGGCACGGCCGCGGCGGTGAAGGTGCGCCGGCCGCACGTCGAGTCGCTCCTCGATCTCGACCTCGGTCTCCTCGAGGGCTTCGTGGCCGGTGTGCGCTCGCTCCTGCCCGAGGCGGACTGGGCGGCCATCACGACCGAGGTGCGCGCGGCCGTCTCCGCCGAGCTCGACTTCGCGCGCGAAGCGCTCGTGATGGACCGGCTCGCCGACCACTTCGCGAGCCACCCGCGGATCCGCGTTCCGCGCAGCCGGCCCGAGCGCTGCGGCGAGCGCGTGCTCACGGCGAGCTTCTGCGAGGGCCGCCGGATCGCCGGCGTCCTCGACGAGTGGCGCGTCGCGCGCGACGCCGGTGACGCCGAAGCCGGCGCACGCCTCGACGAGACGCTCGGGCTCCTGCTCGAGGCCTACCTGCGCATGGTGCTCGAGGCGGGCGTCTTCCAGGCCGACCCGCACCCCGGCAACCTGCTGGTGGCGCCCGACGGGGCCCTCGTCGTCCTCGACTTCGGCTGCTCGCGCGAGCTCACGCCCTCGCGGCGACGGCGCTACCTGGCGCTCCTCGGGGCCGTCCTCGCGGGCCGCCGCGAGGCCGCCGCCGCGGAGCTCGGCGCGCTCGGTTTCGCGACCCGCAGCGGCGCGCCCGACTCCCTGCTGGTCTTCGCCGACGCCCTGCTCGGCGCCTTCCGCAGGCTCGCCGCCGGCGACGAGGCCTGGCTCTCGCGCGAGGCGCTCGAGGCGGAGCTGCTGGGTGTTCTCGAAGCGGTTCGCCAGGATCCGGTGACGACCCTGCCCGACGACTTCGTGATGCTGGCGCGCGTCTTCGGGACGCTCGGCGGGCTCTTCCAGCACCACCGCCCGCGTCTCGACTGGGCGCGCCACGTGGCGCCGGTGCTCGCAGCGGCCGGACGTGATACCTAGGGCTCGCCGAGCAGCGTTCGCAGGGCCGGGCTCAGGAACACTCCGCGTGGGTCGAGGCCGCGACGGATCGCACGGAAGCGCCCCCAGCCGGGGTACACCCGCGACAGCCCCTCGGCATCGAGGCGATGCCACTTTCCCCAGTGCGGCCGCCCGCCGGCCTCGACCGCGATCGGCTCGAGCGCCGCGAAGAGAGGTTCGGGCGCCAGGCGCGCGTCCTGGTGTACCGAGATCGACACGGTCTCGCGCCCGTGCGCCATGCTGAGGAACGCATCGTCGGCGGCGACCGTCCGGTACCCGAGCGGCCAGGCGGCTCCCGGGTCGCCGGCGCGCAGCCGTGCCGCCGTCTCGCGGAAGCAGGCCGGGCCGAGCGCCTCCGCGAGCGAGTACTCCATCTCGTGGAACCTCTGCTCGCGCAGCGAGGGCAGGATCTCGTGACTCCAGCCGATCCGCTCGCCCTCGCGGTCGGAAACCGACGCGGGCGGCGCCTCGGTCGGATGGATCGACCGACACTCGGCGATGTCGTGCCTCGGGTAGTAGAGCACCTCGAAGTGGCGGGCGGCGGCGACCCACTCGTCCAGGCGCGCCAGGACCTCGTCGAGCGGGGACTGCCAGACCCGCTCGTGCAGGCGATGGGCGGGTACCACGCGCAGCGTGGCGGCCGTCATCACGCCGAGCACCCCGAGCGACACGCGCGCGGCCCGCAGCAGGTTCCGGTCGGCCGAGCGCAGCGCATCGAGCTCTGCGATCTCGCCGTCCGCCCGCACGAAGCGCAGCCCCGTCACCGCGGAGGCCAGGTTCCCGAGCGCACGGCCCGTGCCGTGGGTGGCCGTCGCAAGCGCGCCCCCGAGCGTCTGGCGATCGATGTCGCCCAGGTTGTGGAGGGCGAGGCCGTGCTCGTGGAGCGCGTGGCCGAGCTCGTGGAGATCGGTGCCCGTGCGGACCCGCGCGGTGCCCGCCGCGGGATCCACGGCCTCGATGCCCTGCCAGCGTGCCAGCGAGAGCAGCACGCCGTCGGTCGCGCAAAGCGGCGAGGAGGAGTGCCCGGCGCCGAGCGGCCGCACGGTGCGCCCCTCGCGGCCCGCGACGTGGACGATCGCTGCGATCTCGGCCTCGTCATGGGCCTCGACCACCGCGTGCGGTGCGCAGGTGACGGCGCCCGACCAGTTCGTCCAGGAGTCAGCCACGCCGCGGGGCCGGCACGACGAGCCGCTCGACCGGGTCCGCGACCCCTTCGGGCGGCCCGAGTGCGGAGCGGAAGTACTCGAAACGCGACCACGGCCCGCTCAGGTTCGCGTGCCAGGCCGAGCCCGGATCTCCGCTCGGACCCGAGGAGTGCGCGAACCACGCCTCGTCGGGACGGGCGAGGTCGCAGACGAAGCGGCTCGAGGCGGCGACGAAGGCGCGCAGCCGGCGTCCCTCGTCGAGCGAGCGGGAGGGACTCACCGTGTAGTCGTCGCCCGGAAAGGGCGCGTCGAGGGCGAGCAGGCGCGGACCGAGGAGCGGGAGCTCCGCCAGCAGGGTGCCGAGCCGCGCGCGCTGGATGTCGCCCCAGCGCCAGCGGGCGGGGTCGGCGCCGCAGTGGCGCTCGACCCGCTCGATGCCCGCGCGCAGGGCCTCCGCCGCGAGCGCGGTGAGCGGGCGGCCGGCGGCGCGCTCGATGTCGGCGCGCAGGGGGTCGCCGGCATCGAGCAGGAGCCGCGCGAGGCGCGGCGCCGCGCGCCGGCCGGCCGCGAAACGCGGCCCCACCTTGGGGCCGAGCACGGCCAGGTAGCAGGCGTCGGCGAGCGCGCGACGCGTGAAGGTGAAGAGGGGCGCGGCGGCGGACCCGGCGTCGAAGCTCCCGTCCCACGCGCCGAGCAGCGCGCAGGCGCTTGCCTCGCGCGTGTCGGGTGCGGGCGTGAGGAGCGCGAGCAGCGCGTCGCGCAGCTCCGGCGCGTAGGCGGCGAGGACGTCGGCCTGGAGCGCCATCGAATCCTCGGCGCGGTGCGCGGGCGTGGCGGCGAGGCGCGCCTCGATCTGGTCCTGGCGGTAGCGCGGCTCGAAGTGGGCGTGCGTCGCCAGCGGGCCGCACTGGGCCGGATCGGTGCAGGCGTTCGCGGTGGCGACGTAGCCGGCGGCCGGATCGCCGGCACGCGGCATCTCCTCGAAGGGGACGAAGCCCTCCCACTGCGCGTCGGGGTCGTGCGCGTCGCGCGCGAAGAGCCCGTCGCGGCGCCGTCGCGGCAGCTTGCCGAAGACCTGCCAGCCGAAGGCTCCGTCGCGGTGCGCCCAGACGTGGTTGAAGTCGAAGGGCCCTTCGTGGATCTCGGCGAGGGCGGCGTGCTGGTCGGCGGGCGTGCGGGAGGCGGCGAGCGCGAGATAGCCGGCCAGATAGCGCCCGGTGTCGCTCGGGACGTAGCGGACCGCGAGGTCGGCGCCGTCGTCGTGGGTCCAGCCCGGGTACACGACGCCGTGGGCGCACGACTCCCAGCGCAGCTCGACGTGGCGCCCGAAGCGGGCCCGATGGCGCTCGCGATGCGCGGTGATCTCGCCCGTGCCCTCGGGCGTTCGATAGCGCGTCGGGTCGTCCGGCAGCCGGTGCAGGCGGACCAGGTCCCAGGCGTCGCGGAAGGCGGTCGTACAGCTCCAGGCGAGGAAGCCGTTGTGGCCGAAGCCGAACGCGGGATAGCCCGGGAAGCAGCCGCCCTGGACCCGATACTCGCTGCACTCGAGGTGCACGGGATACCAGTAGGTCGGCAGCGGGAGGAGCGGCACGTGCGGGTCGCCGGCCAGCACCGGCGCTCCCGAGGCACTGCGCGCTCCCGACACCGCCCAGTTGTTGCTGCCGCCCGAGGGCAGGTGCATCGGGGGTGCGGGGAGCGTGCCTTCGCCACGCCGCTCGAGGCGCGGCGCGTGCTCCCAGGGCGCTTCGGGAACCAGGCGTCGCGCGAGCGCGTCGCCGACCTCGATGCGCACCGCGTCGAAGGTGAGCTCGTTCTCGAGGTTGATGAGGGTCACCGTGAAGCCGCTGGCGCGCGCCGCGACGAGACAGTCCGCGGGGTGCCAGGGCCGCACGCGGCCGAGCCCCAGGTACTCGGCGGGATACACGCCGTCCATCGCCCGCAGCGCAGCGTTCACGCCCTCGGCGAAGGCCTCGACACAGGCGCGCGCGCGCGGCGGGGTCTTGTCGAGGTCGCGATGGCTCGCGGCCTCGAAGTCGAGGGGACGCAGGAAGCCGTCGAGGTCGGCGACGCGGCGGCCCGCGAGCAGCTCGTGGGTACGCGCGGGGGCGCGCAGGTTCCCGATCAGCTCGCAGAGCCGGCCGGCGCCGAGGTGGCGAAGCAGGTCGATCTGGGTGAAGCGGTCGGCGGCCTGGAGGAAGCCGAGCGCGGCGTAGAGATCGCGCTCGGACTCGGCGTAGACGTGGGCCAGCCCGCGGGCGTCGCGGACGATCTCGAGGCGCCCCACGAGGGCCGGCAGGTTCGCGGCGACCAGCGCCGGGCGCGAGCGCGCCTCGCGGCGGCCGGCGAGTGCGGCCGCGAGCCGCCGGGCGATGGCGGTGCGGCGCTTGCGCGGCAGCGGCGGACCGGGGCTCCAGGCCGACACCGGGCGTGGACTCAGAGGAACCCGAGCTGGCGGTCGGCGGCCTCGGCGTCGTAGTCCTCGAATTGCAAAATGTCCAAACGGGCAAAGGCCTCGCGTACTTTCGGGGTCAGGAGGCCCAGCTTCTTCAGGTTGGGAACGATCCGCATGAACAGGACCTTGCGGAACATCTGGGCCGGCACGGAGGCCAGCACCACCTCCTGCACCTCCTTGCGGTTCCACCCCATGGCGTCGGCGAGCTGGTCGCCGACGAGGCGGTTCCGCATCAGCTCGCAGGCGTAGATGATGAAGTCCTCCCGGTCGCGCATCTCCACCGGGGGAACGTCCCGGTAGTAGTCGCGCAGCGAGAGGACACCGAATGCGACGTGCCGGGATTCGTCCTTCATCACGTACTTGAGCAGCTCCTTGAGGAGCGGCTCCTGGGCGAGCTGGTAGAGGTTGCCGAAGGCCGCCATGGCCAGGCCCTCGATGATGATCTGCATTCCCAGGTACTTGAAGTCCCAGCGCGAGTCCTTGATCGTCGCGTCGAGGAGCTCCTTCAGGCTCTCGTTGATCGGCCACTCCCACTCGAGCTTGTCGCGCAGATAGCGGCTGAACACCTCCACGTGGCGGGCCTCGTCCATCGTCTGGGTGCCCGCGTAGTACTTGGCGTCGATCCAGGGTACGCCGCCGACGAGCTGGGACGCGACGATCAGGGCCCCTTGCTCGCCGTGCAGGAACTGGGAGAGCTGGAGGGCGATCTGCGCGTGGCGCAGCCGCGCGCGCTCCTTCGCGTCGAGCTTCTGGAAGGGGCCGTAGGACGCGATCGGGTTGATCGTCTGGGGGATGATCTCGCTCTCGGGATCGACCTCGGTGCTCCAGGCGAGCTGCGTGGTCCCGTTCCACTGGTCGCGCTTCGCCTTCTCGTAGAGGTCGCGCAGCCCTTCCTTCACGGTCCCGTAGTTCCAGACGTAGCTCGTGTCGAAGGACGCAAGGATGGTCTCGAGCTCGCGGTCGCGCTGCTGGAGCTGGTTGACGGAGCTGGCTTCGGCCATGGCGGAGGACCCTCGGAGTGGCGCCGCGCCAGCGTATCCGCTCACCCCCGCTGGTGCCATGCGAGCGTTGCCGTCGAGGGGGTGCGCGATCTCGGTCCCCAGGGGAGCTGGCCTGCGCATTGCATCCTACTGGCTCGCGTGTCCGCGACAGGGGTCCCGAGGGACCCCTTCCGGCCTCTCCTCGAGGGGCCGTTCTTTCAGGAGGGAGCGAGGACGCATGGATCTCGACGACCGGGACTGGACGGAGGGCGAGTCGTCCTACGCGCGGCCCGATGAGCGCCGCCCGCGACACGGAGAGGAGGGCGCCGCGGCCGAGCGGCCGGCGGGCTCCGGCAGCGAGGCCGACGCCCTGGTGTCGTACATCCGCTCGATCTCCGCGACACCGATCCTCTCGCGCGAGCAGGAGTTCGAGCTGGCCGCCACGCTCGAGACGTGCCGGAACGAGTTCCTCGCCAGCGCCCTCGCGCTGCCCGCCACCGCCCGCGCGATCGTGCGTCGCTGGCGCGCGCGCAAAGCCCACGGGCACGTGACGGCCGCGCTCTCGGCGCACCACCTCGACGGCTCGCGGCGCGACCATTCGGCGCAGGTCGACCGGTCGCTGCGCGCGGTCGAGCGGCTGCTCGAGCGGCGCCACGCCCTTGCGCCCGGAGGCGGCCGTAGCCGCAGCCCCGTGGCGCAGACGGAGCGGCTCGATCGCCAGATCGCCGCTGCCGTCCGCCGGGCGGAGCTCGCCTTCGAGGTGATCGTCCAGGCCTGGCGCGAGGCCGAGCTCGAGCGCGCGTCCGAGGCTCGCCGCGGGGCCGGCGCAACGCTCCGGCAGGGCCGGATCCGCACCGCCGATGCGGCGCTCGCCGCCTATGGCGACACCAAACAGGAGTTCGTGCAGCACAACCTGAAGCTCGTGGTCAAGTTCGCCAAGCAGTATCGCGGCATGGGCGTCGCATTCCTCGATCTGATCCAGGAGGGAAATCTCGGCCTGATCCGAGCAGTCGAGAAGTTCGACCATCATCGCGGTCACAAGTTCTCGACCTACGCCGCCTGGTGGATCCACCAGGCGATGATCCGCGCCGTGCAGAAGCACTCGCGCACGGTGCGCGCGCCCTCTCATGTCTACGATCTCCAGCTCAAGTACAAGCGCGTGGAGGCAAGGCTCCGCACGCGCCTCGCGTGCGAGCCGGGCCGGGCGGAGATCGCCGAGGAGCTCGGGCTTGCGCCGCTCGACGCCGACCGCCTGGTGTCCACGATGACGCCGATCGTCTCTGCGCACTCCCCGCTCACCGGCACGGACTCGCTCACCGTCGACGACGCGCTCGCCGACGAGAACCAGGGCGACCCCGCCGACGACCTCGACCGCTTCCAGATCGAGAAGACGATGCGCGCCGTGCTCGACGACCTGGAGCCCCGCGAGCGCACCGTGATCGAGTGCCGCTTCGGACTCGGCGGCGAGTCGCCCCAGACGCTCCAGGTGATCGGGCAGCGGCTCGGCCTCTCGCGCGAGCGGGTGCGCCAGATCGAGGCGCGCGCGCTCGAGCGGCTGCGCCGCGGCGGGAAGGCCGACCACCTGGCGAGCACCCTCGATTCGTACGCAGAGGTGGCCTGAGAGCCTGTGAAGAAATCGGCTCGGTCGCATCGCTTGCGGGGGGGGCGCGCGTCTCTTGTGACCGGATCCGTCACGGCGCCCCGCGAGGATCACGGGGCGCCGCGGCCGGTGCGCGACGGCGGCGGGCGGGCTCGAGGGTCGTCCCGCCCGCCCCGGAGCCATCTCCACCCCTCACGCCGGCCGCGGCGCGCCAACTTCCCGTGCCGGCTTCGCGAGTGCCGACTTCAAGGCGGGTAGCGGCGCACTCCGGGGCCCTGGAGCCGAGCGGGATCGCGGCGCAGGCGCTCGAGCCGCTGGCGGTTCTCGAGGTCGGAGCGCTCGCGCTCGAAGGCGTCGCGGGCGGCGGCAGTTGCCTCGGGAGGGGCCGCCCGGGGACCGGGCAGCCGCTCCGTAGCACGTTCGATCTGCTCGTTTGCGTCGACCGCCCGCTCGATCGCTTCGCTCTCGCGGTCGCGCCGGAAGTCGCGCTGGCGATCCTCGGCACGCCAGCGTCTGTGCGCACGCTCGATCGAGATGGGATCGCCGATGTGGCGCAGGCGGTCCGCTTCGAGGCGCCGGTGCGCGCCGGTGCGCAGATCCTCGAGGCGCATGCGCTGCTCCTGCGCCTCGAGTCGGCGCAGGCCGTCGCGCGCAGCGTCACCGGCCTGCGCCAGGCCCGGCACGAACAGGAGGGCTACGAGCCATCCTGCCGGTGTCGGGTACCTCCTCACGACAGCGCCTCGTAGCCCACGCCGGTGAGCTCCACCGACGCCGCCCAGAGGCGCGCCGCCACCTGTTCGTTGCGTGCCCGCCTGCCGGGGCGGACCCGGCGCGGATGCCCGCGCATCTCGAGCAAGCCACCGGGGCCGAAGAACTCGCCGCCGCGGACGCCGGGCGCCGCCGCCGCGTAGAGCGAGGGGAGGGCGCCCATCGCCGCGCTCTGCGCGAACAGGCGGTTGCCGAGCCCCGCGGCCCAGGTCATGAGCGCCGCGTTGCGGGCTCTCGGGCCCACCACCTGGAGCTGGGTGGCCGCGTAGCCGGGGTGTGCGGCGACCGCGATCGCGCGCGTGCCGGCGAGCCGGCGCTGGAGCTCGAAGGTGAAGAGCAGGTTGGCGAGCTTGCTCTGCTGGTAGGCGCGCCATGGCCGGTAGGAGCGCTCGCTCTGGAGGTCGTCGAACGCGATCCGGCCCGGGCGGTGCATCGAGCTGCTGACGGTGACGATCCGCGCTGCGGGCGCCGCGAGCAGCAGGTCGAGGAGGCGGCCCGTCAGCGCGAAGTGCCCCAGGTGGTTGGTGCCGAGCTGGATCTCGAAGCCATCCGCGGTGCGCTGCAGGGGGGTCGCCATCACGCCCGCGTTGTTGACGAGGAGGTCGAGGGTCGCATGCGCGTCGCGGAACGTATCGGCGAAGGCGGAAACCGAGGCGAGGTCGGCGAGGTCCAGCGGGAGCGAGAGGACCGCGGCGGGCGCGGGTGCCGCCTCCTTGACCTCGCGCTCGGCGGCGCGCGCCTTCTCCGGGTTGCGGCACGCGAGCACCACCCGCGCACCGCGGTGAGCAAGCGCACGCGCCGTCTCGAGGCCGATTCCGCTGCTGGCACCCGTCACGATCGCGACCTTGCCGCCGAGCGGCGGGATCGCCTCCGTACCCCAGCGCTCCTTCCTCAAGACGAGACCTTCCAGCCGCTGCCGGACGGGTCGCTCCATCCATGGTACGGATGGCGGGCCACGAGCTCGGGCTTGCGGAGGACGAGCACCAGAAGCGTCCCCGCCGCGAAGCCTCCTACGTGCGCCCAGAACGCCACGCCAGCTCGCTCGTCACCGATCGCCATCGCGCCCCCGATCAGTTGGATCAGGAACCAGTACCCGAGCATGAACAGGGCCGGTACCGCGATCGTCGTGATGTAGAAGCCGAGCACCACCAGCATGTGCACCCGCACGCGCGGATAGAGGACTACGTAGCCGCCCATCACCCCGCCGATCGCGCCCGACGCGCCCACCATCGGGACGATCGAGTCGGGCTTCGAGACGATCTGGAGTGCGGCGGCTGCGAGGCCACAGAGCAGGTAGAACAGCGCGAATCGCGAGTGCCCCATCGAGTCCTCGACGTTGCCGCCGAAGATCCACAGGAACCACATGTTCCCGATCAGGTGCATCCAGCCCCCGTGCAGGAACATGTGGGTGAAGAGCGTGATCCACGAGGGCTGCGGATCCACCACGCACGCGAGGCCGGGTCCGAGGGGCACGGAGGCGCCCGCGGCGACGTTGCCGAGCAGCTCGCCCGGGACGAGGCCGAGGTCGCACACCGAGGTCACGAGCGGAATCTGGCTGCCGAGCCCCTGAAGGAAGATCCAGGCCGCGATGTTCAGCGCGAAGATCGCGTAGGTGACGAAGGGCGTGAGGATCTGGGGATTGTCGTCGCGGAGCGGGAACACGGGCGCTCCTACACGAGCCGGCCGGCGTGGCCCTGCCAGTAGCGGTCGCGCAGCCTGCGCTTCTGCATCTTCCCGGTCTCGGTACGCGGAAGCTCGTCCACGAAGTCGATCGTGCGCGGGCACTTGTAGTGTGCGATGTGAGCGCGACAGTAGCCGATCAGCTCGTCGGCGAGTGCGGGGCCAGGCGCGCAGCCCGCAGCCGGCACCACCACCGCCTTCACCGCCTCACCCATCTCGTCGTCGGGCACGCCGATCACCGCCACGTCGTAGACCTTCGGATGCGTGACCAGGTGGCTCTCGGTCTCCTGCGGGTAGATGTTCACCCCTCCCGAGATGATCATGTTGGACTGCCGATCGGTGAGGTAGAGGTAGCCCTCGGCGTCCAGGTAGCCGATGTCGCCGATCGTGAAGAGATCGCCACGGTAGGTGCCGGCGGTCTTCTGCTCGTCCTTGTAGTAGTTGAAGCGGGCTGCCGGATCCGGCGGCGCCTCGAAGTAGATCGCCCCCTCCCGGTTGGGTTCCTCGACCTCGCGCCCTTCGTCGTCGAAGAGATGGATCTTCCCACCGGTCCAGTGACGTCCGACCGATCCCTTGTGCGTCAGCCATTCCTGGGCCCGGATCAACGTTCCACCCCCTTCCGTGCCGGCGTAGTACTCCTGGATGGCATCCCCCCACCAGCCGATCATCGCCTCCTTCACGGCGATCGGACAGGGAGCAGCCGCGTGCACGGCGACGCGCAGCGACGACACGTCGTAGCGTGCGCGTACCGCCTCGGGTAGCGAGAGCAGGCGCTTGAAGTGGGTCGGCACCCACTGGGACGTCGTCACGCGTCGCTCCTGGATGATCTGCAGCGCTTCCTCGGGCTCGAAGCGCCGCATCACCACGGTCGTCGCCCCAATCCGATGCTGCGAGGACGCAAAGAGCAGCGGTGCAGCGTGATAGAGCGGCGCAGGCGACAGGTAGACGTCGCCCTCCCTCATTCCGAACATGCCGAGCAGTCCCACCGCCACGATCGCCGCCGCGGGATCGCCCGCCGGCACGCGAGCGAGCGGCCGCCGCACGCCCTTCGGGCGCCCCGTCGTGCCCGACGAGTACAACATCACCGAGCCCTCGAGCTCCTCGACAAGCGGAGCATCGGCCGGCGCACTCGCCACCTCGTCCTCGAGCGCCCGGAACCCCGGGATCGCCCCGCCGACGCTCGCCGAGACGCGCAGCCGAGGCGCCCCGTGCGCCACCTCCGCCGCGATCTCCGCGAACCGCGCGTGCGCGAGGAATGCCCCCGCATCGCAGTTCTCGACGATGTACTGCACCTCGTCCCGCTGCAGGTGCCAGTTCACCGGCGTGAAGTAGAGGCCAGCCCTGTGGCACGCCCAGAACACGTCGAAGAACGAGTCATCGTTTCCGAGCAGCAACGCGACGCAGTCGCCAGGCTCGAGCCCCCAGCGCCGGAACAGATGAGCAAGCCGCCGCGACCGCTCCTCCAGCACCCCGTAGCTTTCGACGTTCTCGCCATTCCCATAGACCACCGCGGCGCGGTCCGGATGCTTCTTTGCGTGCGTCGTAACGGTGAACATGAGTCGCGTGCTCCCTCTGATGATCCCTCTGGTGAGGCGCCCAGGTAGGGTGGGCAGATCCGAGTCGCGGTCGCAGACGATGTCGTAGAGGTGCATGTCGGAGAGGGCCAGTGTAGGTGCGGTTGGCGATAAGGAATCGTACCGGCCGTCTCGGACGAGAACCCCCTTTCCACTCGATCCTATGCGAGGGATATCCCTTGCGGCAAATGCGCTCAGGTCCCCATTTCCGAACTGCGTTCTCCGATCAGATGGTCCGGGCACCGAAGGCGAGTGGGACCGATCGGGCGGGGCGCAATCGGCAGGTTGATGAGCCCGGGAGCTGGTTAGCGACCCTCCCAGGAGAGGAACTGTCGTTCATGGGAGTAGGAGCTGGGATCAGTGGCTGGTGACACAGAAACAACCTCCAGGAGTAGTCGAGCTATCGGAGCCGATATAGACTGGCTTCAGCATGAGGGACCCCTCTGGTGACGAACACGATCCGTCTCGGTAACTGCGAAATCGATCTTCGGCTCTTCGAACTGCGGCGCGGTGGCCAAGTAGTCCCGATCGAGCGCAGGGTCTTCGACCTGATTGCCTACCTTCTTCAGAATCGTGGTCGAATTGTGCCAAACGACGAGCTATTTCGCGTTCTCTGGAAGGGCCGAGCGGTATCGAAGGGATCCTTGACCGTCGCGATAGCCGCAGCGCGTCGGGCTCTCGGAGATAACGCGAAGAGGGCTCAGGTAATCATTACGCATCGAGGGCGGGGATATCGCCTTCACACAGAAGTCGAGGACTGCCAGAAGGAGCCCCTAGGTAGGGACGCTACGACATCGACATCGTTCGTCGGCCGAGACTTCGAGCTGTCAGCTCTTACAGATCTACTCTCGAGCCGGGGCGGTTCGCGCGCCCGGTTCGCGTGCATCTTGGGAGAGCCAGGAATCGGTAAGTCGCGCCTGACCGAGGAGTTCGCCTCGATCGCGTGTGACGTGGGTGCGCTCGTTGCAGTTGGACGGTGTCGCGAAGAGGAGGGTGCTCCCTCGTTCTGGCCATGGGGCCACATCGCGAAGCAGCTCTGCGAGGGCGAAGTGAATCGGGATGCAGCGCAGATGCTCGCGTGTGATGCTCCAGAGATCGCAGCATGGGTTCCTGGGCTGCGATCTGCCTCCGAATCGGCTTCCAATGTGCTGCCGCCGGCTAACGCACGATTTCGGCTATTCGACAGCTTCGCTCGGTTTCTTCGGCGAGCAAGCGCGGGCCGTGTTCTTGTACTGGTTCTCGATGATATCCATCGAGCTGATATGTCGACATTGCTCCTCCTCGACTTCGTTCTGCACGATCTCCAAGAGGAGCACATGCTCGTGCTGGCTACGTACCGGCGGCTGGAGCTGGAGTCGGAGCAAGGTCGATTGGATCTCGTGTCCACGATCTCGCGACGTGTGGATGGTATCACGTTGGCCCTTGAAGGACTGGGATCGAGCGACATTGCAAAGCTGATACGGAGAGCGACGGGGCGAACGCCGTCGCCTGAGCAGACGGATGCGATCGGGAATCTTACGAACGGGAATCCCTTTTTCTTGTGGCAGCTTCTGCCATTTCTGCCGAGTGATCCGGAAGCGACAGGGCGGGTCGCGGGCGCATTGCCGCGGACAGTCCGGGATGCGGTCGTGCGGCAGGTTGACGCCTTAAGCTCTGACGGTAGGAAGTTGCTCCGAGTAGCGGCAGTTGTGGGGCGTGAGTTCGAGAGCTGGCTCGTCCAACGTGCTGTCGGATGGAATAGCAACAGGGTGTGCACGGCTCTGCGTGAGGCCTCGTCGGGAGGGGTTGTCACACGGATTGGCGGGGACAGGGAGCGGTGGAGGTTCTCGCATGCCCTTGTGCGAGATGTGTTGTACGAGGGCCTCGACGATCCGGAACGTACTCAACTCCACGCCGCGATTGGCGAGGTTCTTGATAGATTTGAGCCGATGCGGCGTGAGCGTTTGCCGGAGATCGCATACCACTTCGGGGAGGCGATCGAGGTTTGTGGAGCTGAGCGAGCTATTGATTTGGCTTGCGAGGCTGGGCGTGCCGCGAGTGATGGATTGGCATACGAAGAAGCGTCGGTCCACTTTGGGCGGGCGTTGCGGATAGCCGAGGGCGCGTGGAGCGAAGGGTTTGAGCGCCATTGCGCGATCTTGCTGAGGATGGGCACAGAACAGCTTCGCTCGGGCGACCGGGCAGCAGCCCGGCAGACCTTCGAACGTGCGGCGAGAGTGGCGGACTCGATCGCGGCACCCGGGTTGTTGGCGGAGGCCGCGATCGGTGCAGCGCCAGGGTTCTTTGCGGTCGAAGCGGGAGTGCCAGATGAGTTCTTGGTTTCGGTTCTCCGCCGAGCACTGGCCTCGTTGGATACGGGTGAGGAGCAGTGGCGTGCTCTAGTGATGGCGCGTCTAGGGGCTGCGCTGTTCTGGTCGGAGGACGGAGAGGAATGCATTGCGCAAAGTCGGCACGCAGCAGCCTTGGTCAGAGGAGCATGGGATCCGGCAATAAGGCTTCAGGTCATTCTCGCCAGGTGGCTGGCTGAATGGACACCATACGAGGTGGATGCGCGTCGAGAGTTGGCGACTGAAGCAGTCGGTATTGCTCGTGAGATTGGCAGCAAAGAAGCGCTGGCGGTATCCCTGCTGCACCAGTGTGTCGGTGAGCTCGAGTGCGGAGAGATGGGCGCATTCGATAGATCGGCTGCGGAGTTCCGCGTGTTAGCACGTGATCTCAAGCAACCGCAACCACTCTGGTATGGGCATTTGCTCGACGCGGCGCGAGCGCTTCATACAGGGCGGTTCCTTCGCGCGGAAGAGAGTATGGCGCGATGTGTAGAGATTGGAAGGCGAATTGGGGATGCGAATGTGTTCCTGAGTAAGATGGCGCAGTCGATCATACACGCGGCGGAGAGAGGGGCGGGAGCGGAGGTCGTTGCGATATCGGAAGCGGCGAGCAACCGTTATCCCGTGTTCATTGGCTGGCGTGCGAGTCGCTGTTGGGGGTTGGCGTTGAGCGGAGAAGCTCGTGCAGCCTCAAGGGAGCTCGATGAGCTTCTCGCAGAAGTGAGTGGGAGAGCGCATCGACGTCTCGATTGGCCGACCGCGCTAGTGGCGATGAGCGAGTCGGCGGTGTTGCTTGGGCGCGCGGATGCTGCTGAAGTGCTGCGGGGGCTACTGCTTCCTCTTGAGGGTCGCGTTTTGGTTCTGGGATTCTGTGTAATGACTTGGGGTCCCGTAGCGCGGTATCTCGGAATGCTCTCCGAGACGATGGGGCTCTATTCGGAGGCAGAGGCGTGGTACGGGCGCTCAATCGAGGAAGGCGCCCGGTGCGAAGGCGAGCCTTGGTTGGCGCACTCGGAAGCGGGACTCGCCCGGGTATGGCGGCGGAATGGGCGCGCTCCAAGCGAGATCGAAGCTCTACGCGGGAAGGCTCGCGCACGCGCGGCGAAGCTCGGTATGGCGCACCTCCATCAGAGAATCGCTTCGGGCTGACGCCCCCCCGCCCCCCCGGGGGGGGGCTCTCCGGGCCCCGCAGCTCTGCGCGTAAAGGCCCGTAGCACTTCTTGGTTCAACCTCGGTAGGCTTGTCGCGTTCGACGCAGGAATCCGATGCGTCGCCATCAGTCGCGGGGGGGGACGTGGCACTCCAGCCCGATTTCGGGGTTTCGAACACCACCCTGAGTCGATTGCACGCGGGCGCTGTTTCGGACGGAGCCGTGATACGCGAGCTCTTCAGAGTCGCCTGTACCTCACGCCTGGTCCTGAGCGGCCGGCGCACGATCACGGGTGAGGCGGAACAGGCGCGGATCCGAGCGGTCGAAGAAGATCATCTTGTCGTACGAACTTCAGGTCTCGAGGGTTCGGCAGGAAGCAGGTTCCTGCTTCGCTTTGGAGTGGATGGGCGGGTCTTCTCGTTCACCACGCTGGCAATCGACGACCTCTCCCAGCCCGCGGCGCGCATCTCGATTCCCACGATTCTCTACGTCGCCGAAAGACGGGATCGTAACCGTTTAACAAGCGACGGTCCTTCGAAGTGGACAGTTCGAGTTCGGAGCATTGAATCCGGTTGGTCTTCGGATGCTGTTGTCGAGGACTACTCACCAGTGGGTCTCAACGTCTGCTTGGCTGGTCATCCGAACGTTCGTCTGGGTGAGACGCTCGAGGTTCGCTTCGAGAATGGCGACCTGGCCGGTACCATGCGTTGGGGTCAAATCAAGCACCTCAAGCCGATGGCTTCGCCTCGCAATTGGACGTGCGCGGGAATGGCGATCAGCGAAGCAAGACATACTCCGCCGCTCGCAGTGGAGCGTCGGGAACGAATCGCGGATTCCAGCCGTTGGCAGCGTGTTCGAACAGGAGTGAACCTGTTGTCGGCCGGGGCAGCCGCGGCCAGAGCACGCGTGTGGTCTCGCGGGAGCGCGATAGCATCGCACCCGATTGAACTCGTCGACTTCGAAAACTCTCGTGGCGAACGCCTTCGGGGGATCCTCGATCGCACGGAAGCGGAGGGGCCGATCACCAGCGTCGTGATTCCTCCTGCATGGGGCCGAACAAAGGAAACCCTTCTGCCCCTCGCCCTCACGATTGTCGAGACGTTTCGAAAGGCAGGATGCGGCGTAGCGGTGTTGCGATTCGATGGGACTCGACGAAGAGGGGAGTCGTATAAGGAGCCTGGCTTCAGTGCGTCCAGCTCGGAGCATCTTGCCTTCAGGCTGTCGCACGCGATCGAGGATATCTCCGCGGCCGCGCAGTTTATGACCGAATCCGGTCAACTCAACTGCGCCAAGGTCGTCTTGATTACCTTCAGTGCAGCATCGATTGAGGGACGGCGTGCCGTTCTGCTCGACGGCGGCCGGACCTTCGCTGGGTGGGTGAGTGTCGTCGGGACACCTGATCTTCAATCGGGCCTACGCGCTGTTTCAGGCGGAGTGGACTACGTCGGCGGTTTTGAGCGTGGCCTGGCTTTTGGATCACAAGAGGTGATGGGGGTAAGGGTGGACGTCGATGGGATCGTCCGCGATGCGATCGACTTACGCCTACCATTCCTCGAGGACGCCCGCCGGGATATGGAGGCAATTCGCGTACCGATCACTTGGATCCACGGAGCTTACGACGGTTGGCTCGAGCTAGACCGGGTTGGAGAGATTCTGGGTTGCGGTCAACGTGAGGGTCGCCGTTTGATCGAGGTCCCGACAGGGCACCAGTTACGAAGCAGCCTCGAGGCGTTGGAGGTCTTTCAGCTTGTGGCTGCCGAGACTGCTTCGATAGCGACGGGACGCAAAGTCGCTGGCGTACTTCCAGACCTGAGGCTTCTTGAGGAAAGGCGAACAGCTGAACGGGCACGAGTGCCCAAGGTATCCCTTCAGCTGCGCGATTTCTGGCGGAGCTACTTGATTGGCCAAGACGGCCACCTCGGGATCGAGCTGATGAACGCCAGCAGCGCGTATCGGACTCTGATGAACGTGCAGATTGACGCACTGAGACTAGTCGACGGCGACAGAATCGCCGATGTAGGGTCCGGGACGGGTTCGTTTCCTCTTGGCCTCGTCGAACGTGGCTACGAATTGCGAGGTATCTCAATCGACGAGATTGATTTCGTAGAGGAGGCTCTTGAGCGAGCAAGAGCCCGACTAGGAATCGCGACTTGTATGAGGATGGGAGTCACGTTCGAATGCTGCAATCTCGAAGATCACCGAGATCGACAGCGGATCTTCACTCCGAAGCGATACAGCGCGGCGTTGCTCTCGCTTCTTCTTGGGTACGTCAGTGACCCAGCCGATCTTCTCCGGGATCTTCGGCCAGCGATCCGACCTGGTGGACGCGTAGTAGCGTCGACCATGCGGAAGGACACGGACCCCTCAAGGGTGTTCTTCGAGGGAGTGGACGAGCTACGTGCGGGTCGCGCCCGTGAGGTATTCGGTGAGGCTTCCGAGCGCATGCTCGAGGCATCCACACGGCAGTTTTTAAATGAAGCAGCTCGGATCCTGGACTTGGAGGAAGCGGGGGTGTTTCGGTTCCTCGATAGCGACGAGATGGCCTCGATGCTGGAAGACGCGGGCTTCGAGGTCGTTGACTGCTTGCGATCATTCGGAGATCCCCCGCAGGCCATTGTGCTTGTTGCTAGGGCGCGAGACTAGCGCTGCGAGAATAGCGCTGCGGTACGCGTTGGCGGATCGGCTGTTGCTCTCGCACCCACACCTGCTTCGGCGGATCCAGCGATAGCAGCCGATGGTCTTTAGCGTTTCATCGTGGGTCTCGCTGGCTCATGGAAGGGAGCGCGTCGGCCGATGTAGCGGCCGATGGATCCCTCGAACATCAAGGAGCCGTCAGCGTACCTCGAGTTCCGAGCGGAACTCGACCGTGTTCTGATGCCCAACCATGTCCGAATAGGTGCTGGTGTCACGATAGGTATCAACATCATTTTTAGCGGACTGGATAGATTTGCGTTCCCGATCCAGTCGTGGGACATGCTCGTATGGCGAGGGCTGCTCTTCTTGGTCCTGTTCGCGGTTCTGTTTCGTGGGTACTCATTGCACCCGGTTGGAGCCATGTGGACCGTCACCCTCGCAACACTGGGGATGCTGGTCGCCGTGGTGTATCAGACGGACTCGCCGAGCACGACTGACTACTATGTAGGCCTGATGCTGTTCGTGATGGGTGTGCCGGTGATGGTGCCGGTGAATGCGAGGCAGACAGCGCTACTGGTTGCGCTCGCTCTCGGGGCGTTCGTGGCGGCACCAGTGTTCGGACTAGGTGGGTTCTCGAGAGCGTTTGCGATTCATCTGATCTTCTTGGCATCAGGTGGGATTGTGGGCATGGCGAGCGCGGCCATGCTTGATTCGGGGCGTTTCAAGGATTTCGTGCGACGTCGGCAGATCGAAAGCGCGCGCGATCAGCTTCGCCAGCTGGACGAGGCCAAATCGCGGTTCAGCGCAAACATCCACCACGAGCTGCGGACGCCGCTGACGTTGATGCTTGCGCCGCTCGATTCGATGTTGGCGGGGGAGTTTGGGGCGATCCCGCCGGCGCAGCGGTCCTATCTCGAGACGATGCACAAGAACGCGCTGCGGTTGTTGAAGCTGATCAACAACCTGCTGGACCATGCCCGGATCGAGAGTGGGCTCATGGAGGTGCACCGGCAGCCGCTCGAGCTCGCGAGGGCGGTGGAGGAGGTGGTCGAGAGCGCGCGAGCGATGGCGGAGCGGAAGCGGGTGGCACTCGAGGCGGAATGGGTGAGTGGGCTGCCGATCGTGAACGCGGATCCGGACGCGCTCGAGAAGGTGCTCGTGAATCTGGTCGGGAACGCGCTCAAGTTCACGGATCCCGGCGGGCGGATCACGGTGAGCGCGCAGCCAGCATCGGGAGCCCGGGCGGAAGCAGCGGAGCCGGGAGAGGAGCTCCCGGCGGGCGTCGAGCTGATCGTCGCGGACACGGGCGCGGGCATCCCGCCCGATGAGCTCGAGCGGGTGTTCGACCGCTTCGCCCAGGTGGACGGCTCGGCGACACGGCGGCACGAAGGCACGGGGATCGGGCTCTCCCTGGTGCGCGAGCTCGTCGCGCTGCACGGCGGGCGGACGTGGGCGACGAGTGAGGGCCTGGGGCACGGCTCCCAGTTCCACGTTTTCCTGCCGCTCGGCACCGAGGACGCGGACGCCGAGGAGGTGGTGCGGACCGACGACGGCCGCGGCGTGACGCTCCGCCGCTCGTTCGACGCGATCGCTGCGGATCTCGATCACCACGCCGAGGACGATGCGCGCGGATCGTTGCCGATCGACGGGGACAGCTACGCCGCCCGCTACAAGACCGTCGAGCTCGAGCGGACGGTGGAGCGCTTCGAGGCGGCCGAGGGCAGGACGCCGGATGCCGCCGCTGTGTCGCCCGCGCAGCGGCCGGAGGTGGTGGTCGCCGAGGACAACGCCGACATGCGGCGCCTGTTGGCCCACCTGTTGGGCGCCGAGTTCGCGGTGCGGCCGGCACGCAACGGCCGGGAGGCGCTCGAGCTCGTGCGCGAGCGCATGCCAGCGCTCGTCGTCACCGACGTGATGATGCCCGAGATGTCCGGGACGGAGCTGTGCGAGGCGATCAAGGGCGACGCGGCGCTGGCTGGCGTGCCGGTCATGCTGGTCACGTCGAAGGCCGAGCGCGAGATGAAGATCCAGGGCCTCGAGCTCGGGGCCGACGACTACG
Organism: Deltaproteobacteria bacterium; assembly: GCA_035063765.1. NCBI lineage: Bacteria > Pseudomonadati > Myxococcota > Myxococcia > Deltaproteobacteria bacterium. Next base: position 164,552 of record JAPSFT010000001.1, on the reverse strand, counting down.
TGACGAAGCCCTTCCATCCGCGCGAGCTCCTGGCCCGGGCGCGCGCGCTCGTGCGGCTTCGCCTCCTCCAGGAGGAGCTCGCGGAGCAGAACGCGGCCCTCGACCGCGCGCTCCAGCACCTGCGAGCGACCGAGGTCCAACTGATCCACTCCGAGCGGCTGGCGGCGGTGGGTGAGCTGGCGGCCGGCGTGGCGCACGAGGTCAACAACCCCGTGAACTTCGCCCTGAACTCGCTCCGCGTGCTCCGCGAGACGGTCGGCGAGGTGCGCGAGTTCGCCGGCCGGCTGGCCGCGATCGACTGGTGCGATGCGTCGAAGCTCCCCGAGCGGGTGGGCGAGCTCCAGCGGCTCGAGGGCGAGATCGGGCTCGAGGAGGCGGTGGCGACGCTCGACGAGCTGGTCGCGATCGTGATCGAGGGCCTGGAACGGACCGGGCGGCTCGTCGCGGACCTCCGCGACTTCGGTGCCCCAGGGGAACGAGGGCAAAGGCACACGGACGTGGCCGATGCCCTCGGGTCGACCCTCGCGATCGTAGGCTCCTCCCTCGCGAGCAAGGGGATCCGCCTCGAGCGCGAGATCGCGCCCGACCTGCCCCTGATCGAGGGGGACGCCGGCGCCCTCAAGCAGCTCTTCCTGAACCTGCTCAAGAACGCTGCGGAAGCGCTCGAAGAGACGGGGGGCACCGTCCGGGTCCGGGCGGCCCGCTCGGCCTCGGGCCGGGGGGTCGAGGTCACGGTGTCGGACGACGGCCCGGGGGTCGAGCCGGCGCAGGCCGAACGCATCTTCGAGCCGTTCTTCACCACCAAGGCCGCCGGGCGCGGGACGGGGCTCGGTCTCTCGATCTGCCGGCGGATCGCGGAGGCGCACGGCGGCTCCCTCGCGGTGCGCTCCACCCCGGGCGCCGGCGCCACGTTCACCCTGGGATTGCCGGTGGAGGCTCACGATGCGACCGCGTCTCGGTCCTAGGGTCGATCGGCTCCTCGACCATCGCGAGTACCCGATCCTCTTCGTCGACGACGAGCCCGAGAACCTGCGCGTCTTCGAGCTGGGCTTCCGGCGCGAGTTCCAGATCCGCACCGCGCGCAGCGGCGAGGAGGCGCTCCAGAGCCTCCATGACCACCCCGCCGCGCTCGTGCTCTCGGATCATCGCATGGGCGGGATGAGCGGCGTCGAGCTGCTCGCCAAGGTGCGCGAGGTGGACGAGCGCACCGTGCGCATCCTGGTCACCGCCTACGGTGACGCTGCCACGCTCTCCGAGGCGATCAACAACGGCTGGATCTATCGCTACGTCGCGAAGCCGTGGCGGCCCGAGGAGATGCGGCTCGCGCTCCGCACCGGCATCGAGATGTACGCGCTCCTGCGCGAGCGGGAGGAGCTGCTCTACGAGATGGAGGCGCTCAACCGCGCCGCGAAGCTCCTGAACCGCGAGCTCGAGCTGATCCCTCTCCTCGACCGCATTCTCGCCACCGTGACCGGTGACTTCGGCTTCGACGGCGGCATCGTGTTCCTCTTCGACGAGACCCGGACGCGCCTGCAGGCGATCCGCTGCTCGGCAGGCGCCGGCGACGGCCCGTCGGCGCGCCTGCTCGACCTCGACGTGCCCGCCAGGACGGCGCCCGGCTTCGTCGCGCGGCTGCTCGAGAACCGCACCCAGATCGTTCGCATGAGCGAGCTCACCGAGCTCGAGGGCCCGGTGCGCCGGCTCGCCACCGAGGTGGCCGCGGACGAGATCCTGGTGGTGCCGCTGGTGGGACACGCCGGCGTCATCGGCGCGCTCGCTGCCGACAACCGGAGCGGCGGCGAGGGCTTCGGCGCTTCGGACTACACGCTGCTCGACGGGCTCGCGGCGCAGGCCGTGATCGCGATCGAGAACGCGCGCCTGGTCGCCGACCTCCGGCGCGAGCGCGAGCAGGTGCGCCGTGCGGACCGCCTCGGGACGCTCGGCACGCTGGCCGCGGGCCTCGCCCACGAGATCAACAACCCGCTGGTGGCGATCCGCACCTTCCTCACGCTCGCGCCCGCCAAGCGCCACGAGGACGACCGTGAGTTCTGGCACGACTACCACGACCTGGGCCTGCGCGAGGTGGACCGCATCCACGCGCTCGTGCGCGCGATGGGGAGCCTCGGCCGCGAAGGTGGTGAGGAGAGGACGCGCGCGGCCTGCGACCTCGGCGAGGTCGTGGCCGAGGCGGTGGCGCTGCTCGCGTCCGAGGCGGGCCGCGCGCGGGTCGAGATCACCGTCGAGCACGAGGGCGACCTGCCGAAGGTGGTCGGCGTGCGCGACCACCTGCACCAGGTGGCGCTGAACCTCCTCGTCAACGCGATCCACGCGACCGCCCGCCCGGGGCACGGCGCAGCGGGTGAAGCGCCGATGGGCCACGTGCAGGTGCGCGTCGGTCCGGCCGAGCTCGAGGGCGCGGAGGCCGCCAGCCTCGAGGTCGCCGACGACGGCTACGGGATCCGCAGCGAGGATCTCGAGCGGGTCTTCGATCCCTTCTTCACGACCAAGGGCCCGGACCAGGGCTCGGGCCTCGGGCTCATGATCTGCCATCGCATCGTGACCGATCACGGCGGGCGGATCGAGGTGCAGAGCCTCGAGGGTCGCGGCGCCACCTTCCGCGTGCTGCTTCCGGCGCGCGGCCCGCGCTTGACCCCCACGGAGGGCGGTGGTAGGTAGAGCCCGCTCGCGCGCCCCGCGCGCGCAGTGGAGGCCGCCTGATGATCCCGAGGGCCAGGCGCTTTGCGCCCCGCGCCGGGCGCCATCGCCCGCTCGCGCTCGTGTTCGGCGCGCTGCTCGCGCTCACCGCTGGCACGGCGTCGGCCGAGCGCGTGCGGGTCGCGCTGCTTCCGGTGCTCGTCCACAGCAGCGAGAGCCGCGAGTACCTCCAGCAGGGCCTCTCGGACATGCTCGTCGCGCGTCTCGGGCGCGACCCGCGCCTGGCGGTGCTCGAGGTCGACGAGACGGCGGCCGCCACCACCGATGTCGAGGCCGCGCGCGCCGCCGCCAGGCGGGCGGGGGGCACCTGGGTGGTCTTCGGCTCCTTCACGCGCTTCGGCGAGGGAGCAAGCCTCGATCTCCAGCTCGCCCGGACGGAGGGCGAGGGCGAGCCGCAGCAGATCTTCGCGCAGGCCGCCACGCTCGGGGCCCTGATCCCCATGCTCGACGGCGTCTCCGAGCGCATCACCGCGCGGGTGCTCGGCACGGACGCGGGCGAGGCCCCGGCGGCAGCGGGTGCAGCGCCCGTGGGTGGGGGCGGCGAGCTCGCCGAGCTGCGCCGCCGGGTCGAGGCCCTCGAGCGCGCCGTCGACCAGCTCGGGGCCGCGCGCATGCCCGAGGAGCCCAAGGCCGCCCCGGCCGTCCAGCCGAACAGCCCGCGCCCCGAGCGCGAGTAGCCCGCTCTGCTAGCTTGAGCGCCCGTTTCGCGACCCTTCGCGATGCTCGGGCGGTGTAGCTCAGTCGGTTAGAGCAGCGGTTTCATAAGCCGCGTGTCCCCAGTTCGAGTCTGGGCACCGCCACCACGATCCCCCGCCCAAGCCGCACGCGCCGGGGTCGGGCCCCGTTGCGCTACGCGCTACGGGCCCGCGTCGGGCGGCTTCGGCGCACCCGGCGCCATCGGGCCGCCCGTCGGCCCGCCCATGGCGCCCCCACCCATCATCCCGCCGCCCCCGCCCATCATCCCGTGGCCCCTGCCCATCATCATGGGGCAGCCCTCCGCGCCCATCATCGCCCGGCAGCGGCTCTGCATCTGGGCGCGGCACTCGTCGACGGGGCTCTCCGAGCGCAGGCAGTCGGCCATTCCCTGGTGGATCTCCGCCATGGCGCTTCGCTGCTCCGCGCTCGGGGTGCCGGGCCCTGGCTTCCCGGCCTCCTGGGCGGCGGCAGCGCCCGCCCCCAGGACGATCGCGACGATCCAGACGACCTTGCGGATCCGACGAATCCTCATGGGAGGCTCCCTCTCGCCGTGCTGCGGCTTCCGGGATCGTACACCGTGGCCGGGACGATCTCCCTCGTCCGGTGCGCGACAGGGCGAGCGCACGGGCGGCGCAGGCCTTCGCGCGTGCCGTGTCATAGGCTCTCCCTCCATGTCGAGGCGCGCGTCGCTCCATCGCCTGCGCCGCCGCGCGCGCGCGGCGGCGCTGCGGGCCGTGGTGCCCTGGGCGCCGGCTGGCGATGCACCGCTTCCGAAGCTCGCCGATCTCGGACGGGTGCTGCTCGTCCACGTGAACTTCCGGCTCGGCAACACGCTGCTGGCGACGCCCGCGGTCGCAGCGCTCACCGAGGCGTGCCCGGCGACGCGCTTCGACCTCCTGGGTGGGCCGGCGGCGGCGCCGGTCCTGCGCGGACAGCGCATCGAGCGCGTACACACCGTTGCGCGCGGCGACCTCGGGCGTCCGCTCCGGCTCCTGCGCCTGATCCGGGCGCTGCGCCGCGAGGGCTACGGCGCCGCCGTGCACCTCAGTCCCGCGACCAGCTCGCTCGGCGGCTTCCTCGTGTGGGCCTCGGGCGCGCCCCATCGCATCGGCTGCCGGCGCGCGCAGGGCAACGTGTACTTCACGAGCACCGTCCCGGCGCCACGCGCGCGTCACAAGGTCGACCGCGTGAACGAGTACCTGGGCTCGCTCGGGGTGGCCGCGCGGCACGAGCGCAACCTGGTGCTGTCGGAGGACGAGCGCTCGTGGGCGGCAGGCATGATCGCGGCGGGGCCCACGGCCGGCGTCTTCGTGGGGGGGCGGGAGCGGAAGGGGAAGGGATGGCCGCTCGCGAGCGCGACGGCGGTGGTGGCTTCGCTGCGGGGCGATGGACTCCACCCGATGGTGTTCATCGGGCCCGAGGAGGCGGCGCGCGAGGCCGAGCTTCGCCGCGCGCTCGCGCCCGCTGCCTTCGTCCGCGAGCCCGACGTGCGGCGCGTGGCGGCGCTGCTGTCGCGCTGCGCGGTGGCCGTGACGCCGGACGCGGGACCGATGCACCTCGCGATCGCGGCGGGTACCCCGACGGTTGCCGTCTTCCGCAAGGGGAATGCCGATCGCTGGGGCCCGCGGCCGCCGCAGGGCGAGGCGATCGTCGATCCCACTGGCGCGGACGTGGCCGCCGTCGTCGCCGCCGCGCGCCGGCTCAGCCGGCCGGGAGGCGGTGCTTCTGCACCTTCCCGGTGACGGTGCGCGGCAGCGCTGCTACCGCCACCCAGCGCCGCGGCACCTTGAACGACGCGAGCCGCTCGCGCCCCCAGGCGCGGAGCCCGTCGGGGTCGAGTGCCGCGCCCGCCGCCAGCACGACGTAGGCGCAGCCCACTTCGCCCCAGCGCGGGTCGGGCTCGCCCACCACCGCGATCTCGCGGACCGCCGGGTGGGCGGCGTAGCACTGCTCCACCTGCGCCGGGTAGACGTTCTCGCCGCCCGAGATGAAGAGGTCGCGGGCGCGGCCGACGAGCGTCACGTAGCCCTCGGCGTCGATCGTGGCCAGGTCGCCGGTCCGCAGCCAGCCGTCCTCGCGCAGCACCTCGGCGGTGGCCTCGGGCCTTCGCCAGTAGCCGGTCATCGTGATCGGCCCGCGCACGACGATCTCCCCAGTCTCGCCGGGCGCGACGTCGCGCCAGCCCCCGGGATGCCCCTCGATGGCCTCCCGGTCCACCACACGCAGCTCGGCGTGGAAGACGGGCCGGCCGACGCTGCCGGCCTTGCGCAGGGCGTCGGCCGCGTCGAGGCAGCACAGGATCGAGGTCTCCGTCTGCCCGAAGCCCTGCTCGAGCAGGATCCCGCGCTCGTGGAAGGCGTGGATGCGCTCGACGGGGATCGCGGCACCGGCGGTGAAGGCGAAGCGCAGCGCCGAGAGGTCGCGGCCGGGGCGGGCGTCGAAGGCGCTCTGGAGCTCGCCGAACATGGTCGGGACCCCGCCGAAGAAGGTGATCCGCTCGGTCTCGGCGGCGTCCCAGAGCGCGGCCGCGTCGAAGTGGCGCTGGAGCACGAGGCTGGCGCCGGCGTAGAGGGCCGGGATCGACAGGATCTGGAGCCCGAAGGAGTGGAAGAGGGGTACGACCACGAGCACCCGGTCGCGCCCCGAGAGGTCGAAGAAGAGCTGGGCGTTGAGCGAGTTGAAGAGCGTCTTGCGGTGGGGCAGGAGGGCGCCCTTGGGAACCCCGGTGGTGCCCGAGGTGTACATCAGGATCATCGGGTCCTCGGGCGACACCGGAACGACGTCGAGGACCGGCTCGCTCGCCGCGAGCGCGGCCTCGTAGGCGTCCGGAGCGCTGCCCGTCGCGAGCCGTTCGGGCGGCCGCTCCGCCTGGGCGCAGGCCCGCTGCGCCAGCGCCTCGAGCTCGACGTCGTGGAGCAGCACCGCGGGCTCGGCGTCGTCGAGGAGCTCGCGCAGCTCGGGCGGAGCCGCGCGCGTGTTGAGCGGGAGCGCGATCGCCCCGAGCCGGGCCGCCGCGAAGACCGCTTCCAGGAACGGCGAGCGGTTGCTCATCAGGATCGCCACCCGGTCGCCCGGGCCGACGCCGCGGGCGCGGAGCCAGCCGGCGCAGCGGGCGGCGCGCGCCTCGAGCTCCGCGTAGGAGAGGGCGCGGGCCTCGTCGCGCACGGCGGGCCGGGTGCCGGTTGCCGAGGCGCGCCAGCGCAGCCAGCCGCCCGCGTTGTGAAGCGCGTTCCGGGGCATCGGCTCGGGTCGATAGCGGAGCGGGCGGGGCGGCGCGAGGCTGCGTAAGCTGGGCCCCGAAGGAGCCGTGATGAACCTGAAGGGAGAGCCCGCCTTCGTCGGCCGCCACTGCGGCTCGAACGTCTACGAGGTGACACCGTCGCTCGTGCGCTTCTACGCCGACGCGCTCGCCGACCCGAGCCCGCACTACCAGAGCATCGCACCGTCGCTGCTCTTCCACTCCGAGTGCTACAAGGTCCTCGGCGAGTGGTACCTGCAGAACCTGTTCGGGAACCTCCACGCACGCCAGGACTGGGAGCTGTACCAGCCGATCCCGCTGGCCGGCCCGGTGCGCACGCGCTCGACGATCGTCGAGCGCTACCACAAGCGCGGCCGCGACTACGTCGTGAACGAGACCGACGTCATGGACGCCTGCGACGGCCGCCTGCTCGTGCGCGGCCGCACGCACCAGTCGTTCCTGCCGCCCCGGCAGAAGGATGCGGCGGGCTTCGTCGTCGACGAGCAGACCGCGAAGGAGAAGAAGGCGCCGCCCGCCCCCTTCCCGACCGCCACGGGCCCCGAGCTTGCACCGCTTGCGAAGAGCGTGGACGGGCGGCGCTGCTGGATGTTCTCGGGCCCCGGCCGCAACTACCACACGGACGCCGGCGAGGCGAAGAAGCTCGGCTTCCCCAACATCGTCGTGCAGGGGATGATGACCACCTGCTTCGTGCACCAGGTGATGCAGGACGCCTTCGGGACGGGCTGGGTCGAGGGCGGCAAGGCCTCGCTCAAGCTCACCAACGTGCTGTGGGTCGACGAGTCGGTGACCGCCCGCGGCCGGGTGCGCGAGGAATCGAATGAGGGCACGCGGACCCGCGTCCATTGCGACGTCTGGGTCGAGAAGGGCGACGGCACGCGCGTCCTGGTCGGCGAGGCGAGCGCGCTGCGCTAGCGAGCCGGCCGCCTCGTAGCGAGGCATAGTCGGGCGCGTCCGCCAGGGAAGTCGAGGAGGGCCGGAAGTGGGCGCGGACGCGAGCGAGGCGCACAGGCGCGGGCGGCGCAGCCCAGCCCGGCCCGCGCTCCTGCGCCGGCTCGACGCCGCGCTCGGCCCGCTCGACGTGGCCGGCCGTGCGGTCGCGGTCGCCTGTTCGGGCGGGGTGGACTCGACGGCGCTGGTGGTCGCCCTCGTCGAGCGCGCCCGGCGCCACCGCCTGCGCGTCTCGATCGCGCACGTGAACCACTCGCTGCGCGGGGTCGAGGCCGACGTCGACGAGGCGGCGGTGGCCGCGCTCGCGGAGAAGCTCGGCGTGCCGTTCGCGTCGGCGCGGGTCGAGCCGCGTGCGGCCCGCGCGCAAGCGGTCTCGAGCCGCGCGCGGCCGACCGTCCAGGAGGCGGCCCGCCGCCTGCGCGAGCGCGCGCTGCGCCGCCTCGCGGGCGAGCTCGGCGCCGGGCGGATCGCCACCGCCCACACCGCGGACGACCAGGCCGAGACCGTCCTGCTGCGGCTGCTGCGGGGGGTCGGGCCGGCGGGGCTCGGCGGGATCGCGCCGCGCAGCGAGGACGGCGTCTTCGTGCGTCCGCTCCTGCGGGCGAGCCGCGCCGAGGTGCTCGCCTACGCCGCCGCTCGTGATCTCGTCTGGCGCGAGGATCCGAGCAACGCGGACCGGCACTATGCCCGCAGCCGCCTGCGCCACGACTGGCTGCCGGGCCTGCGCGCGGCCTTCAACCCGGGCCTGCTCAGGGCGCTCGGCGATCTGGCCGAAGCAGCGAGGGAGGAAGCCGGCTGGATCGACGCCCTCGTGGCGGAGGAGGCCGGGCGCCGCTTCCGCCCGGTCCCGGGCGGCGACGGCGGGGAGGCGGGCTTGCGGATCGAGGCGCACGGCTGGGAGCGCGATCGCACCCCCGACGCGTTCGCGCGGCGGCTGCTGCGCCGCGCGCTCCACCAGCTCGGCGGCGGCCGCGACGTGAGCCGCGTCCACCTGGATCGCGCCCTGGCCTTCCTGCGCGAGGCCCGGCCCGGCGCGTGTCTCGAGCTTCCTGCGGCGCTTCGCCTGCTCCGCGACGCGCGGGGGTTCCGCCTCGGCCGCTTCGGCTTGCGCCCGGTGGGCCCATGCTAACCTGGGATGGCTTCAACGATTTCTGCCGTTCTGCCGGTGGGTTGGCGGGCCGATCCGCACCCGCGGCCGGAACCGCGCCCCGACAGACGCCCGGTCGAGGGAACGACGAGAGGTGCGCGTGACGCAGCAGTTCTACAAGAACCTGGCGCTCTGGGTCGTGATCCTGCTCATGGTCCTGCTCCTGGTGACCATGCTGCGCCAGAGCCAGACGGCGCCGGCCGAGGTGCCGTACAGCAAGTTCATGAGCCAGGTCGAGGCGGGCGAGATCCAGGCCGTCACGATCGAAGAGAAGCGCATCCAGGGCCGGACGACGGCGGGCCAGGACTTCACCACCGTGGCCCCCACCGTCGGCGACGACCTGATCCAGGCGCTCGAGGCCAAGGGCGTCGAGATCTCCGCGCGCATGCCGCGCGAGTCGCCGATGTGGCAGCAGATCCTGATCATGTGGTTCCCGTTCCTGCTCCTGATCGGGCTGTGGATCTTCTTCGTGCGCCAGATGCAGGCGGGCGGCGGCAAGGCGATGAGCTTCGGCAAGTCGCGCGCGCGGCTGCTCAACGAGAGCCACAACCGGGTCACCTTCGCGGACGTGGCCGGCGTCGAGGAGTCGAAGGCCGAGCTGGAAGAGATCATCGCCTTCCTGCGCGACCCGAAGAAGTTCACCCGCCTGGGCGGCCGGATCCCGAAGGGCGTGCTGCTCGTCGGCCCGCCCGGCACCGGCAAGACGCTGCTCGCGAAGGCGGTGGCCGGCGAGGCCGGCGTCCCGTTCTTCTCGATCTCGGGCTCCGACTTCGTCGAGATGTTCGTCGGCGTCGGCGCTTCGCGCGTGCGCGACCTCTTCCTGCAGGGCAAGAAGAACGCGCCCTGCATCATCTTCATCGACGAGATCGACGCGGTGGGCCGCCACCGCGGAGCCGGCCTCGGCGGCGGCCACGACGAGCGCGAGCAGACGCTCAACCAGCTCCTCGTCGAGATGGACGGCTTCGAGTCGAACGAGGGCGTGATCCTGGTGGCCGCCACCAACCGCCCCGACGTCCTCGACCCGGCGCTCCTGCGCCCGGGCCGCTTCGACCGGCGCGTGGTGGTGCCGCGCCCGGACTTCCGGGGCCGCTACGAGATCCTGAAGGTGCACACCCGGCGCGTGCCGCTCGCCGACGACGTGGACCTCGAGATCGTGGGGCGCGGAACGCCTGGCTTCGTGGGCGCCGATCTCCAGAACCTGGTCAACGAGGCGGCGCTGCTGGCGGCGCGCCGCGACGCCAGCCGGGTCGCGATGGTCGACTTCGAACGCGCCAAGGACAAGGTGCTGCTCGGCGCCGAGCGCCGCTCGATGGTGATGACCGAGGAGGACAAGCGCATCACCGCGTACCACGAGGCAGGGCACGCGCTGGTCGCCATGCTGACGCCGGGCTCGGACCCCGTCCACAAGGTCACGATCATCCCGCGCGGGATGGCGCTCGGCGTCACCCAGACGCTGCCGCCCGAGGACCGCTACAACCTGACGCGCGACCAGATCCTGGCCATGATCAAGCACGCGATGGGCGGGCGCGCCGCCGAGGAGCTGGTCTTCGACCACCTCTCGACGGGCGCCTCCAACGACCTCAAGCAGGCGACCCGGCTCGCACGCCAGATGGTGTGCATGTACGGGATGAGCGACAAGCTGGGCCCCGTCTCCTACGGCGACGACGACCACGACGTGTTCCTGGGTCGCGACTTCGTCTCGCGCAAGGACTACAGCGAGAAGAAGGCCGAGCAGATCGACGACGAGGTGAGCGTCACCCTGAACTCGCTCTACCAGGAGGCGCGCCAGCTCCTGCTCGAGCAGCGCGAGGTGCTCGACCGGGTCGCCGCGGCGCTGCTCGAGCGCGAGACCCTCGACACGGCGGACCTGCGCCTGCTCCTGGCCGGCGAGGCGCTGCCGCCGCTGCCGTCGCCGGCGGCACCGAAGCCGGGGGAGACGCCGAGCGAGCCGCGCCGGGAGACCCGGCCGGAGGCGCGGGCGCCGTTCCCCGGAAAGAAGCTCCCCGACCCGGAGCCGATGCCCGGCTGATCCGTCGCGGAGGGCGTGCGAGCTCTCCAGGAGAAGGTCGGGCGCGGGAGGGCGCCGTGCAGCAAAGCCCGATCTTCCCGCGCAACCGGGTCACGATCGTGGGCGTCCTGAACCTGACGCCCGACTCGTTCTCCGACGGCGGCCGCTGGATGGGCCCGGACGGCGGGCGGCCCGACGTCGAGGCGGTGGTGCGCGAGGCGGAGCGGCTCGCGGCCGAAGGCGCCCACGTGCTCGACGTCGGCGGCGAGTCGACGCGGCCCGGGGCGCTCGCGGTGCCGGTCGAGTGCGAGCTCGCGCGCGTGCTTCCGGTGGTCGAGGCGCTCGCGAAGGCGAGCCCGCTCCCGATCTCGATCGACACCCGCAAGGCCGCCGTGGCCCGAGCGGCGCTGGAGGCCGGTGCGGTCGTGGTGAACGACGTCTCGGGGGGCTGCTTCGAGCCGCGCCTGCTCGAGGTGGCGGCACGGGCGGGTGCCACCCTCGTGCTCGGCCACCTGCGCGGCGTGCCCGCGACGATGCAGGACGCTCCCCGCTTCGTCGACGTGGTCGGCGAGGTGGGCGACGAGCTCGCCGCGCGCGTGACGGCCGCCGAGGCCGCGGGCGTCGCACCCGAGCGGATCGTCGTCGATCCGGGCATCGGCTTCGGAAAGCGCGTCGAGGACAATCTCGGGCTCCTCGCCCGCGCGGGGGAGCTCGCCGTACGGCTCGGGCGGCCGCTGCTCGTCGGCCCTTCGCGCAAGGCCTTCCTGGGTGCGCTGACGGGAGATCCGGTCGAGCGCCGCGAGACGGCCACGGTCGCGGCCTGCGCGGTTGCCGTCTTCGCGGGCGCCGACGCGTTGCGCGTCCACGACGTGGCCGGCGCGGTCCGCGCCGCTGCGGTCGGCCGCGCGCTCCGCGCAGCGGCCCGGGACCCCGGTGCCGGGGTGGGGGCGGGAGCGCAGCCGTGATCGAGTACCTCTGGAACGCCCTGCGCGAGTTCGCGCGCGACATGGCCTGGGGCTTCGACCCGGTGCGCGACACGATGGACATCGTGCTCGTCGCGTTCGGCGTCTACTGGCTGCTCCTCCTGATCCGCGGCACGCGCGCAGTGCAGATCCTGGTCGGGCTCATGATCCTGGCCGGCGCGAGCCTGGCGTCGCAGGCCTTCGGGCTCGGCACCGTGCAGTGGATCCTCGCCAACTTCCTGTCCTCGGCCGTGCTGATCATCATCGTGCTGTTCCAGCAGGACATCCGTCGCGCGCTGGCCCGGGTGGGGCGTGGCGTCTTCCCATCGATCTCGCGCAGCGAGGCGAGCCAGATCCTCGAGGAGGTGGTGCGCGCCGCGCAGGCCCTCGCGCAGCGGCGCGTGGGCGCGCTCTTCGTGCTCGAGCGCGAGACCCGCCTCAACGACCTGATCGAGGCCGGCACGCCGCTCGACGCCGCCGTCACCAAGGAACTGCTCCTCTCGCTCTTCCTGCCGCTCTCGCCGCTCCACGACGGCGCGGTCGTGATCCAGGATGGGCGCGTCGCGTGGGCCGGCTGTGTCCTGCCCCTGACCCTCCGCGAGAACCTGCCCGAGGGGCTGGGAACACGGCACCGTGCCGCCGTCGGGATCACCGAGGAGAGCGACGCGGTGGTGGTGGTGGTCTCGGAGGAGACCTCGGCGATCTCGGTGGTCTACGCCGGCGAGATGGTGCGCGACCTCGACGGGCCGCGGCTGCGCGAGGTGCTGCGGGAGATCCTGGCCGGCGGAAGGCTCGAGCGGTCCGGAGCGGGCGACGAGGAGCTGCGCGGAAGTACGGAGGCCGGCGCGCACCCCGGCGCGCACCCCGGCGCGCACCCTGGCGCGCACCGGTTGGCGGCGGGTGCGCCCGCAGCGACCGGCCGCCGCGAGGCGTAGCGACCCGCCATGAGAATCCCGAACGTCTTCGCGAACCTCGGGCTCAAGGTCCTGGCCGTCGCCATCGCGGTCTTCCTGTGGACCGTCGCGCGCGGCTCCTCGAACGTGGACCGCAGCTTCGACATCCCGGTCACGCTGCACGACCTCTCGGACGAGCTGGTGGTCGTCGACCAGAGCGTCGAATCGGTAAACGTGCGCGTGTCGGGGAGCATGGTCGCGTTGCGCAACCTGGAACCGGCCGACTTCGAGTACGCCCTCGACGTGAGCGGTGCGAAGCCGGGCCGTGCGGGCTACGAGGTGGACCTGACACGCTTCGAGTTCCCGCCCGGTTCGAAGGTCGTGGGCCGCTCGCCGGCCGAGATCTCGCTCACCTTCGAGCGCCGCGCGACCCGCCCGGTGAAGGTCCGGGCGGACGTCGAGGGCCGGCCCGCGCAGGGCTACAAGATCGGCAAGATCGAGATCAGCCCCCCGCGGGTGCGGATCACCGGAGCGCGCTCCGAGGTGCTACGGCTTTCCGAGGTGGTGACCGAAATGATCGACGTGACGGGCGCCACCGGGACCTTGGAGCGCGAGGTGCGGGTGTCGCCGGGGGCTGGGCACGTGTGGGCGGATGACCCCCGGACCGTGACCGTGCGGGTCCGGATCGAGCCGGAGCCGGCGCCCGAGCCCGAGCCGCCGGTCTAGCGGCTGGTTTCGCAGATCCCGGGGCAGGGGGAACATGGCAGAGCGGAAGCTGTTCGGGACGGATGGCGTGCGGGGGCGCGCCAACGTCGAGCCCATGACGGCCGAGATGGCCCTGGCGCTCGGGCAGGCGGTGAGCCAGGTCTTCCGCCGCCGCGGGGGCGAGCGCCATCGCATCATCATCGGCAAGGACACCCGCCTCTCGGGCTACATGTTCGAGAACGCCCTGGTCGCCGGGATCTGCTCGATGGGCGTGGACGTGCTCCAGGTCGGTCCGATCCCGACCCCCGGCATGGCGTTCCTCACCGCCGACATGCGCTGCGACGCCGGCGTGATGATCTCCGCCAGCCACAACCCGTACCAGGACAACGGGATCAAGTTCTTCTCGCACGACGGCTGGAAGCTCCCGGACGAGATCGAGGCGCGCATCGAGGAGTTGATCGTGAGCGGCGCGCTGGCCTCGCTGCGCGCGCCCGCCGAACAGGTCGGCCGCGCGCAGCGCATCGAGGACGCCGCCGGCCGCTACGTGGTGTTCCTGAAGAAGACCTTCCCGCGCGAGCAGACCCTCGAGGGCCTGCGCATCGTGCTCGACTGCGCAAACGGCGCCGCCTACAAGGTCGGGCCCACGGTGCTCACGGAGCTCGACGCCGAGGTCTTCGCCGAAGGCGTGAGCCCGAACGGGCGCAACATCAACGACGGCTGCGGCGCGATCGCGCCCGAGGCGGTGCAGGCCAAGGTCCGGGAGCTGCGCGCCGACGTCGGCATCGCCCTCGACGGCGACGCCGACCGCTGCCTGCTGGTGGACGAGAAGGGCAACCTGGTCGACGGCGACGCGGTGCTGGCGCTCGCGGCGCGCGACATGGTCGAGCGCGGGACGCTCCGGGGCAACGCGGTGGTCGCCACCGTGATGAGCAATCTCGGGCTCGAGCGCGCGGTCGAGAAGCTGGGGCTCGGACTGGTGCGGACGGCGGTCGGCGACCGCTACGTCGTCGAGGAGATGCGGGCCGGCGGCTACAACCTGGGCGGTGAGCAGTCCGGCCACGTCGTGTTCCTCGATCACAACACGACCGGCGACGGCCTCGTCACCGCGCTCCAGACGCTCGCCTACATGCGGCGCAAGGAGAAGCCCCTCTCGCAGCTCGTCGCGGACATCGAGCGCTTCCCGCAGGTGCTCGTGAACGTCCGCGTCGCCGAGAAGCGGCCGCTCGAGAGCCTGCCGAGCCTGCAGGCGGCGGTGCAGAAGGTCGAGAAGGCGATGGACGGCCGCGGGCGCGTACTGATCCGCTACAGCGGCACGGAGCCGAAGGCGCGCGTGATGGTGGAGGGCGACGACGAGAGCCGCGTGCGCGAGTACGCCGACGCGATCGCCCACGAGCTGCGTCGCGCGCTCGGAGGCGAGGGCTGATGCGCGGGCTCGTGGCCTCGCTCGACGCCGTGGCCGCGCTCCGCGAGGCCGGAGGCCGCGAGGAGCCGCGCCTCGCGGTGGCGGCGATGGCGGCGGAGACGGCGGGCGCCGACGGCGTCCGGCTCGGGGTCCACGAGGGCCTGCGTCCGGTGCGGGAGAGCGACCTGCACGACGTGCGCCGCACCGCCCGCGAGCTCGAGCTGCGGCTCGCGCCGGCGCCGTCGCTCCTGAAGATGGCGCTCGAGGTCCGGCCGGACCGGGTGCTGCTGGCGGCCGAGCCGCTGCGCGGCGCCTGCGAGGCGGGCGCGCTCGATCCCGCGGCGCTGCGCGGGCCGACGATCGCCGCCGTGCGGGCGCTGCGCGAGGCCGGGATCCCGGCCTGGGCGCGGGTGGCCCCGGACCTCGAAGCCGTGAAGGCCGCGCGCGGCGCCGAGGTGGCCGGCGTCGAGCTCGTCACGACCGCGCTCGTGGACCTGCCCGAGGGCGAGCGCCAGCCCGCGCTCGAGCGCTTCGGCGACGCCGCGCGGCTCGCCGCGAAGCTGCGCCTGCCCGTGCGCGCGGGCGGGGCGCTCGACGCGCGCCGGCTGCGTGCGGTGCTCGTGGCGGCTCCCGTCGTGGAAGGGGCCGCGGTCGGCCGCGAGCTGGTCGCGCGGGCGCTGCTGGTCGGGATCGACCGCGCCGTCCGCGACCTCCGTGCCGAGCTCGGCTAGCGCGCTCCGCTCGGGTACTCTCCCCCGGATGCGAGACGGCGTCTGGCCGCTGGTGGGCGCGGCGGCGATGCGAGCCCTCGACCGACACACGATCGAGACGCTGGGCGTCGCGGGTGCCCTCTTGATGGAGAGCGCCGGCCGTGCGGTGGCCGAGGCGGTCCTGACGGCGCGGGCAGCGGCGGCGCGCCCGGGTGACGTGCTCGTCGTGTGCGGCGCCGGCAACAACGGCGGCGACGGGCTCGTGGCCGCGCGCCATCTGGCGCTGCTCGGGGTGCCGGTCCGGGCCGCGCTCGTGGCGGAGCCGAAGCGGCTCGCACCGGATGCGGCCGCGAACCTGACCCGCGCGCGGGCCGCGGGCGTGCCGGTCGCGATCGGCGCTCCGCTCCGGACCGCCGGCGCCGCCGTGATCGTGGACGCCCTCTTCGGAACCGGGCTCACGCGCCCCGTCACGGGAGCGGTCGCGGCGGCGATCCAGCGCATCGCGACGGCGCGTCCCGGCGCCTGCGTGGTGGCCGTGGACCTGCCTTCGGGGCTCGACGCCGACACGGGACAGTGCCACGGCCCCTGCGTGGCGGCCGATCTCACGGTGACGATCGCGCTTCCCAAGCTCGGCCTGGCGCTCGAGCCCGGGCGCACGCTCGCCGGGCGCATCGTGGTGGCACGCATCGGAATCGCGGATGCGGCGCCTGGCGTCCGCGCCGACGCCGAGCTGTGGACGGCGCCGGCGGCCGCCGCACGGCTGCCGGCGCGGCCTCCCGACGGCCACAAGGGGAGCTTCGGCCACGTGCTGCTGATCGCCGGCGCGCGCGGCACGACCGGCGCCGCGGCGCTGGCGGCCGAGGCCGCCGCCCGAGCCGGCGCGGGCCTCGTCACGATCGCGTGTCCGGCCGGCGTGAACGAGATCCTCGAGGTGAAGTGCACCGAGATGATGACGGCGCCGGTGCCGGACGGCGCCGAGGGCGGTCTGGCGGCGGCGGCGCTCGGCGCGCTCCTCGCGCTCGCGCGCGAGCGCGACGTCGTGGCGCTCGGCCCCGGCATCGGGCGCACGGAGGAGACCCGGAAGCTCGTGCGCGAGCTGGCGCCGAGGATCGCGCGCCCGCTGGTCGTCGACGCCGACGGTCTGTTCCCCTTCGGCGCGCCTGCGCGGGGCCGCGAGGGCGCGCTCGGCGCGTTGAAGGGCCGCAGGGCCGCCACTATTCTCACCCCCCATCCCGGCGAGGCGGCCCGCCTGCTGGGCGCCTCCGCGGCCGACGTGAACCGCGATCGCGTGGGGTCGGCCCGGCGGCTCGCCGAGGGGTCGGGGGCGGTGGTGGTCCTGAAGGGAGCCGCCACGGTGGTGGCGGCGCCCGATGGGCGGGTCGCCGTGAACCCGACCGGTGGGCCGGCGCTCGGGACCGGCGGGACCGGGGACGTGTTGACGGGCGTGATCGCGGCGCTGCTCGCGCAGGAGCGGCCCTCGAGACGAGGAGGTGCCTTCGAGAGCGCGGTCCTGGGAGCGTGGCTGCACGGGCAGGCGGGCGACCGGCTCTCGGCGCGGCGCGGACGGGCGGGCGTGCTGGCGGGGGAGGTCGCCGCCGAGCTGCCGGAGGCGATCGAGGCGCTTCGCCGCGGCGCAGCGGAGGGCCGGGGGACGGGAGCCGCTCTTGCGCTTCCCTTCCCGTAGCGCCGCCGAGAGCCGCCGGGCGGCGAGCGCGCTCGGGGCCGCCATCGACGCCGTGCTCGCGGACGCCGGGGGCCCGCTGGTGGTCGCGCTGATCGGGCCGCTCGGCGCCGGCAAGACGGAATGGGTGCGGGGCCTCGCCGAAGGGCTCGGCGTCGACCCCGCGCTGGTGGCGAGCCCGACCTTCGTGATCGCGAGCGAGTATCCCGGGCGCCGGCGCCTGGCCCACGTGGACCTCTACCGGATCGGCAGCGAGGCGGAGCTGGAGGCGGCGGGATTCCTGGACCTGCTCGTGCCGGGCACGGTGGTGGCGGTGGAGTGGGCAGACCGCTTCCCGGCGAGCCTGCCCGCGGACCGGATCGAAGTGCGGATCACACGGCCGGCGCAGGGCGGGCCCGAGGCGCGGGAGATCGAGCTGCGGGCGACCGGCGAGCAGGCCTGGAAGGCCATCGGCCGGTGGACCGTCGAAGGCAGGCAGGCGAGCGGCGCGAGCGTGCAGCGAGGCGAGGCCGGACGGAGCTCGTGACAGCCGGTGGCGCGCGCGCGAAGGTCCTCGCGCAGAGGGAGTTCCGAAGGTGGCCCTGATCGTCCAGAAGTTCGGCGGCACGAGCGTGGCCGACGTCGAGCGCATCCGGCGCGTCGCCCGGCGCGTGGTGGCCACGGCGGAGCAGGGCCATCGCGTGGCCGTGGTGGTGTCGGCAATGGCCGGCGAGACCGACGCGCTCGTGGCGCTCGCCCAGGACGCGGGCGGCGACCAGCCGGATCCGCGCGAGTACGACGTGCTGGTCTCGACCGGCGAGCAGAAGACGATCGCCCTGCTCGCGATGGCGATCCACCGTCTCGGCCACAAGGCACGCTCCTTCACCGGCGCCCAGATCGGCATGCGGACCGACGCCGCCCACACCCGCGCCCGCATCCAGAGCATCGACACCCAGCGCATCCTCGACGCCCTCGACGCGGGCACCGTGGCCGTGATCGCCGGCTTCCAGGGCATCGACGACGCGGGCAACATCACGACGCTCGGCCGCGGCGGGTCCGACACCTCGGCGGTGGCGGTGGCGGCGGCCCTGCGGGCCGACGTCTGCGAGATCTTCACCGACGTGCAGGGGGTCTACACCAGCGATCCCAACCTGGTGCCGGGGGCGCGCAAGCTCGCGCGCATCTCCTACGACGAGATGCTCGAGATGGCGAGCCTCGGGGCCAAGGTGTTGCAGATCCGTTCGGTCAAGTTCGCGATGCACTATCGGGTGCCGATCCACGTGCGCTCCAGCTTCGACGATTCGGAGGGCACGTGGGTGGGGCCGGAGGAGGACGTGATGGAGGGGCTCGTCGTCTCGGGGGTCACCTACAACCGCAACGAGGGCAAGATCCGCGTGCGCGGGCTGAAGGACCAGCCGGGGATCTCGGCGCGCCTGTTCACGCCGATCTCCGACGCCGGCATCGTGATCGACATGATCGTCCAGAACGTGAGCCAGGACGGAACCACCGACATCACCTTCACGGTCCCCAAGGCCGACTGGAAGCGCGCCCTGGACTTCGCCGGCCAGGCGGGGCGCGAGATCGGCGCCGCCGGCGTCGAGGGGAGCGACCGGATCGCCAAGGTGTCGATCGTGGGGCTCGGGATGAAGGACCACGCGGGCGTGGCCTCGAAGATGTTCCAGGTGCTCGCCGACAACGGGATCAACATCCAGATGATCTCGACCAGCGAGATCAAGATCTCGGTGGTGATCGAGGATGCGTCGACCGATCTGGCCGTGCGCAAGCTGCACGAGGCGTTTCTCGAGCACGGCGCCGGGGCGCCGAAGCCCGAGTGAGCGCCGGCGCGGGAGGCGGGGCGCCGCGCGCGGCGGCGGTGCTGGCGCTGCTCGCGCTCGCGTACGGCGTCGAGCCGCCGGGCGTCGCTCCGGACCCGTGTCCGCAGCCGCGGCAGCGTCCGGGAGCGGGGCTCGCGAGCGTCGCGTGTCCGGCGAGCGAGGCAAGCGGCGCCGGGCCGGCGCCGGCCGGCGCCGCCGCGCTCCTCTTCGGCCGCCGGCTCGACCCGAACGTGGCGTCGCCGCGCGCGCTCGAGGCCCTGCCCGGGATCGGCCCGGCGCGCGCCGCTGCGATCGCGCGCGCGGCGCGTGCTCGTGCCTTCTGCGCGCCCGCGGACCTGGAACGGGTCCCCGGGATCGGCCCGGTGGCGCGGGCGCGGCTCGCGGACTGGATCGAGATCGGCGCCGGGGCCTGCGCGCCATGATCGCCGCCCTCGAGGCGCGCCGGCTTCGGATCCAGCGTTACCTCGACCACGAGCTGTGGCAGCGCAGCGAGGGGGCACGGCTGCTCGTGCGGCTCGGCCGCCAGGCGCTCCAGGTCTGCGTGATCGTGGCGCAGGGGCTCGCGCGCAACCACACCATGCTCCGGGCCAGCGCGCTCACCTACTTCACGATGCTCTCGCTGATCCCGCTGCTCGCGCTCGCGATCGGCCTCGTCGAGGTCTTCGGGGCCGGCGATTCGCTGATCACCCTGGTGGCGCGCCAGATCGGGGCGGTGAGCCCCGAGGCGGGCGAGCGGATCCTCGAGCTCGTGCGAAGGGTGGACTTCCGCAGCCTCGGCGCGGTGGGCGGCGCCACGCTCTTCCTCACGACGGTGCTGGCGCTCTCGAACGTGGAGAAGGCGCTCAACTACATCTGGGGGGTGGCGCGCCAGCGGCCCCTGATCCGGCGCTTTCCGGACTACCTGGCGGTCCTGGTCGTGTCGCCGCTCCTGCTCACGGTGGCGCTCTCGCTCGGGGCGAGCCTGCGCAGCGACGCCTTCGTCACACGGCTGCTCGAGATGCCCCTGCTCGAGCGCCTCTTCAGGATGGGGCTGCACCAGGCGCCGACCGTGCTGTTCTGGGCCGCCTTCACCTTCCTCTACTGGTTCCTCCCCAACACGACGGTGCGCCCGCTCCCGGCCCTGGCCGGGGGGGCCGTGGCCGCCCTCGGCTTCTCGGCGCTGCAGGCCGGCTACGTGGCGTTCCAGGTCGGCGTCGCGCGCGCGAACGCGCTCTTCGGGAGCTTCGCGGCGCTGCCGGTGCTGCTGGTCTGGATCTACTTCTCGTGGGTGGTGGTGCTGCTCGGCGCCGAGCTCGCCTTCGCGCTCCAGAACCTCGCCACCTTCCGCCAGGCACGCGTGGGCGAGGAGCCGCGCCCCGCCGAGCGCGAGGCGGTCGGCCTCGCGCTGGCCACGCGCATGGCGAGGGCCTTCCGCGCCGGCGCGGGCGGGCTCACGGCGGAGGAGCTGGCGAACGACCTCGACGTTCCCGTGCGCACGGTGCGCTCGATCCTCGACGACTTCGAGCGGGCGGGCGTGGTCGCTCCGCGCGGTGACGACAAGCTCGACGGCTTCCAGCTCGGCCGTGCGGCCGAGAGCATCCGCGTCGCCGAGCTCTTGAGCGCGCTGCGCGGGCCCGCGGACGCCGCCCTGCGCCGGGTCGCCTCGGATCCGCCCCTCGCCACGCTCTTCCACGAGCTCGAAGGCGAGCTCGGCCGCCTGCTGCGCGAGCGCTCGCTGGCGGAGCTCGCCGCGGGCGATGGCGCGCCGCCCGCGGGCTGACCGGGGCCGCCGGCCCGTCCGTTGACCGTCCCGGCCACGGCCGGTAGGGTCCGGCGGCCGCGCCGCGAGGCGCCCCGTCATGCGCATCTACCTCGACCACAACGCCACGACGCCGCTGCGACCCGAGGTCGCCGAGGCGATGGCGCGCGCGCTGCGCGACCTCTACGGCAACCCGAGCAGCGTCCACGCCGAAGGGGCACGGGCGCGCGCCGCCGTCGAGAAGGCGCGCGAGCAGGTGGCGGCGCTCGTCGGTGTACGACCCTCCGAGGTGGTATTCACGAGTGGCGCCAGCGAGGCGAACCACCTCGCGATCCACGGGATTGCGCGCGGGCCGGGGGCGCGGGGCCGCACCCTGGTCGCGAGCGCCGTCGAGCACCCCTCGGTCGCCGAGCCCCTGGTGGCGCTCGCAGGGGAGGGGTTCGGCATGGCGCAGGTGCCCGTGGACGGGGAGGGCCGCCTCGAGCTCGCGGCCCTCGACGCGGCGCTCGAGGCGAAGCCGGCGCTCTGCTCCTGCATCTGGGCGCAGAACGAGACGGGCGTCGTGTCGCCGATCGAGGCCGTCGCGGAGCGGTGTCGGATGCGAGGCGTCCCGTTCCACGCCGACGCCACCCAGGCCCTGGGGAAGCTCCCCGTGCGCCTCGATCGGGTGCCGGTGGACCTGCTCTCGGCCTCGGCCCACAAGCTCAACGGCCCGAAGGGGGTGGGCTTCCTGGTCGTGCGCGCCGGCTGGGAGCTCGAGCCCTGGCTGCGCGGTGGAGGGCAGGAGCGCGGGCGCCGCGGGGGCACCGTGAACGCGCCGGGGATCGTCGGGCTCGGCGTCGCGGCGGCGCTCGTTGCCGCGGAGCTTCCGGAGCGGGCGGCTGCCGCCGCGGCCCTGCGCGACCGGCTCTGGGACGGGATCGCCGCCAAGGTGCCGCGCGTGCGTCGCAACGGCGCGGGCGCGCCTCTGCTCCCGAATACGCTGAACGTCGAGCTCGCGGGCGTCCCCGCCGATCTGCTGGTCGAGGCGCTCGACGGGGAGGGCATCGCCGCCTCCGCCGGCGCGGCGTGCGCCTCGGGCGCGCTGCACGCCTCGACGGCCCTGCTCGCGATGGGCCGCACCCCGGCGCAGGCGCGCAGCGCGCTGCGCCTGAGCCTGGGCCTCGGCAACGACGCGGCCCAGGTGGAGCGCGTCCTGGCGCTCCTCCCGGACCTCGTGGCGCGCGTGCGCGCGGCCGGCGCCGGATCCCGGCCGTGAGCGCGCGCGTGCTCGTCGCGATGTCGGGTGGGGTCGATTCGTCGGTGGCGGCGGCGCTGCTCGTCGAGCAGGGCCACGAGGTGATCGGCGTGACGATGCGGCTCGCGGGCAGCGGCTCGCGCTGCTGCTCGCTCGACGACGTCGAGGACGCGCGCCGCGTCGCCCGGCGGCTCGGCATCCGCTTCTACGTCGCCGACTACGCCGACGACTTCCGCCGCGAAGTGATGGAGAGCTTCGCCGACGCCTACCTCGCGGGCCGGACGCCGATCCCCTGCGTCGCGTGCAACGGGCGCTTCAAGTTCCACCGGCTCGTCGCGCGTGCCCGCGCGCTCGGGGCTGACGCGGTGGCGACCGGCCACTACGCGCGCACCGAGCGCGATCCCGCCACCGGCGCGGTCGCGCTCCTGCGCGGCGCCGACCCGGCGAAGGACCAGTCCTACTTCCTCTTCGACCTCGGGCCCGCGCAGCTCGCGCACGCGCGCTTCCCCGTGGGCGTCCTCGACAAGGCCGAGGTGCGAGCCCGCGCCCGCGCGCTCGGGCTCGCCACCGCCGACAAGCCCGAGAGCATGGAGATCTGCTTCGTCCCGGACGGCGACTACGCCGCCGTCGTCGAGGCGCTGCGGCCGGGCGCGGCGCCGGGGCCGGGCGAGGTCGTCGACGAGGCGGGAAGGACCCTCGGCCGGCACCCCGGGGTCCACCGCTTCACGGTCGGCCAGCGCCGCGGGCTCGACGTGGCGCTCGGCCGGCGCGTCTACGTGAAGGCGCTCGACGCCGCGCGCAACCGCGTGGTGGTGGCGCCGCGCGAGGGGCTCGGGGCGGGGGGCGCGCGCCTCTCCGGCACGCGCTGGGTGGCCGGGGCGCCGCCGCCCGCGCCGGTGCGCGCGCAGGTGCGGGTGCGGCACCGCCACGCGGGTGCCGGGGCCTGCGTCGAGCCCGCGCCGGAAGGCGCGGCCACGGTCCGCTTCGACGCGCCCGTCGAGGCCGTGACCCCCGGGCAGGCCGCGGTCTTCTACGACGGCGAGCGCGTGCTCGGCGGCGGCTGGATCGAGGAGGCGCTCGCGTGAGCGGTCCGAGGAGCCCCGCGGAATGCCCGCCCGAACGGGCGCCGGGGAGCGGCCTCGCGCCGCCGCCGGCGCAGGCGGCGCTCGAGGCCCGGCTCGGACACCGCTTCGCGGAGGCGGCGCTGCTCGAGACCGCGCTCCAGCATCCCTCCTACGCCCACGAGCGCGACGGCACGCGCGGCTACGAGCGGCTCGAGTTCCTGGGCGACGCGGTGATCGGGCTCGCCGCCGCGCGGCTCCTCTTCGAAGCGCATCCGAGCTGGGAGGAGGGGCACCTGACGCGCGCCCGCGCGGCGCTCGTCAACACACGCGCGCTCGCCTCCTATGCGCGGGCGCTCGGGATCCCCGAGCACGTGCGCCTCGGTCGCACCGAGCGCAAGGCCGGCGTCGAGAAGGACTCGATCCTCGCGAACGTGCTCGAGGCGGTGGTCGGCGCCGTCTACCTGGACGGCGGGCTCGAGCCGGTCGTGGCCCTCGCGCGCCGCCTCTTCGCCGGGGCGCTGGCACCCGATTCCGACGCCTTCGCGGCCGATCCCAAGACGCGCTTCCAGGAGTGGGCGCACGCCACCCTGAAGACGACACCGCGCTACGTCGGGATCGGCGACAGCGGGATCGAGTCCGACGACGAGCGCTTCGCGGTCGAGGTGCGGCTCGAGGGCGAGGTCTGGGGGCGCGCGCAGGGGCGCACCAAGCGCGCGGCCGAGCGGGCGGCGGCGGAGCAGGCGCTGCGGCGGGCGCTGGCGGACGCATCCTGAGCACCGGGCCGGCGCACCGCGCGGGTGTCGTGGCGCTGCTCGGGCGCCCGAACGCCGGGAAGTCGACGCTCCTCAACCGGCTGCTCGGCGAGAAGCTCGCGATCGTGACCGCGCGGCCCCAGACGACGCGCAGCCGGCTGCTCGGGATCCTGCACCGCCCCGACGCCCAGCTCCTCCTCGTCGACACGCCGGGCTTCCTGGCGGGCGGAAGGCCGCTCGAATCGGCGATGCGCGCCGTGGCCGAGGAGGCGGCGCGCGACTGCGACGTGGCGCTGCTCCTGGTCGAGGCCCTCCGCGGCTGGGAGCCGCTCCACGACGGGTGGCTGGCACGGCTCGCCGCTCGCGCCACGCCCGTCCTGCTCGTCGCGACGCAGGGCGACCGGCCGGGGGCCGAGCGAGTGCCCTGGCCGCCTCCGGGCGTCGAGGGTGCTGCCGGTGCGCTGCGCGTGTCCGCCAGGACCGGCGCGGGCATCGACGCCCTGCTCGAGCAGCTCGTCCCGCTCCTGCCCGAGGCCCCCGCCTTCTACCCCGGCGAGGAGCTGACCGACCGCCCGCTCCGCTTCCTGGCGGCCGAGGCGGTGCGCGAGGCGGCCTTCGAGGCGCTCGCGCAGGAGCTGCCCTACCGGATCGCCGTCGAGGTGACGGACTTCGACGAGTCGGACCCCGCGCTCGTCCGGATCCGGGCCACGATCCTGGTCGAGCGGGCCTCGCAGAAGCGGATCGTGATCGGGGCGGGCGGCGGGCAGATCAAGGCGATCGGCATCCAGGCGCGCCGGGAGATCGAGCGCCTGGTCGGGCGGCAGGTCCACCTGGCCCTGTGGGTGAAGCCCGAGCCGGGCTGGGCCCGGAAGCCGAAGCGGCTGAAATCACTCGGCTATTGCTGATCGATCGGCCCCTCCGGTAACGTCCTCCGTCTGCCACCCCAGCCGGAGAGCGCCATGAGCAAGACCGAGGTCGTGATCTGCAGCGCCGTACGGACCCCGATCGGGTCGTTCCAGGGGGCGCTCTCGCCGCTCTCGGCCGCGGACCTGGGCGGTGTCGTCGTCGACGAGGCCGTGAAGCGCGCCGGTGCCAAGCGCGCCGACGTCGAGCGGGTGATCCTCGGCAACGTGCTCCCGGCCGGGATGGGCCAGGCGCCCGCGCGCCAGGCCGTGATCAAGGCGGGGCTCCCGGTGGGCGTCGGCGCGATCACGATCAACAAGGTCTGCGGCTCGGGCCTCCAGGCCATGATGTTCGCCCGCCGCGAGATCCTGGTCGGGGACGCGGAGGTGCTGGTCGCCGGCGGCATGGAGTCGATGACCAACGCGCCCTACTGCCTGCCCAAGGCGCGCAGCGGCTACCGGATGGGCAACGGCGAGATCGTCGACACGATGATCCACGACGGCCTCTGGGATCCCTACGACAACATGCACATGGGCAACTGCGGGGACATGGTCGCCGCCAAGTACGGCTTCACGCGCAAGGACCAGGATGCCTTCGCCACCGCGTCCTACCAGCGCGCCCAGGCCGCGCAGAAGGAGGGGCGCTTCAAGGAGGAGATCGTCCCCGTCACCGTGAAGGATCGCAAGGGCGAGACCCTCGTGGACGAGGACGAGGAGCCCAAGCGCGTGCAGCTCGACAAGATGGCGGGGCTGCGCCCGGCCTTCTCGAAAGAGGGCACCGTGACGGCCGCCAACGCCTCGACGCTGAACGACGGCGCCGCGGCGCTCCTGCTCACCTCGGCGGAGACGGCCAGGGCGCGCGGCTACCAGGTGCTGGCGCGGATCGTCGCCGATTCGACGGCGGCCGTGGAGCCCAAGTGGTTCACGATCGCGCCGGTCCACGCGCTGGCGAAGCTCTACGAGCGCACGAAGACGAAGCCGCTCGACTGGGACCTCTACGAGATCAACGAGGCCTTCTCCGGGGTCACGATGGCCGCGATGAAGGACCACGCGATCCCGCACGAGCGCGTGAACGTGCACGGCGGCGCGGTGTCGCTCGGCCACCCGATCGGCTGCTCGGGGGCGCGCGTCGTGGTGACGCTGCTCCACGCGCTGCGCCAGCAGGGCAAGAAGACGGGCATCGCAACCCTTTGCATCGGCGGCGGCGAGGCGGTCGCGATGGGCGTGGAGCTGGTCTAGCCATGACGCAGAAGTCGCTCGTGATCGGGGTGATCGGGACCGGCACCATGGGCTGCGGGATCGCGCAGGTGGCCGCCCAGTGCGGCTACCAGGTGCTGTTCCAGAACCGCAAGCAGGACTCGGTCGACAAGGGGCTCTCGAAGATCGACAAGGCGCTCTCGGGCCTGGCCGCGAAGGGCAAGCTCTCGACCGCGCAGGTGGAGGCCATCCAGGAGCACATCCGCGGGGTCGTGCCGCTCGAGGAGCTCAAGGCCTGCGACATCGTGCTCGAGTCGGCGCCCGAGGAGCTCGAGCTCAAGCGCGAGCTCTTCCAGAAGCTCGACGGGATCCTCGGCGAGGACGCGATCCTGGCCAGCAACACCTCGAGCCTCTCCATCACGAAGCTCGCGTCGTTCACGAAGCGGCC
This sequence comes from Deltaproteobacteria bacterium, assembly GCA_035063765.1. Taxonomy (NCBI): domain Bacteria; kingdom Pseudomonadati; phylum Myxococcota; class Myxococcia; species Deltaproteobacteria bacterium. The sequence goes on along the minus strand of JAPSFT010000001.1, from coordinate 138,274 downwards.
CGGGCACGTGGTGGGGATGCACTTCTTCAACCCCGTGCCGGCGATGAAGCTCGTCGAGATCGTGGCGGGCCTGAACACGGCCGACTCGACCCTCTCGCGCGTGCGCACGCTCGCCGAAGACCTCGGCAAGGTGCCGGTGGACGTGAAGGACGCGCCGGGCTTCGTCGTGAACCGGGTGCTCTTCCCGATGATCAACGAGGCCGCCTTCGCGCTCCAGGAGGGCGTCTCCGACGCCAAGGGCATCGACGAGTGCATGAAGCTCGGCTGCAACCACCCGATGGGGCCCCTGGCGCTGGCGGACCTGGTCGGCCTCGACGTCGTCTACGCGATCCTCGACAGCCTCTACACCGAGTACGGCGAGCCGCGCTACCGGCCCTGTCTCGAGATCAAGAAGCGGGTCGAGGCGGGCTGGCTCGGGCGCAAGACGGGCCGCGGGTTCTACCAGTACGGCGCGTAGGCGGTGCGTGCTCCGGCCGGCGTCGTCCTCTACGAGGTCGGCCCGCGCGACGGGCTCCAGAACGAGCCCGAGACGGTGCCGACCGGCGCCAAGGCCGCGTGGATCGCGCGGCTCGTGGGCGCGGGGCTGCGCCGCGTCGAGGTGACCTCCTTCGTCTCGCCGAAGTGGATCCCGCAGCTCGCCGACGCCGACGCCCTGTGCGCGCAGCTCCCGCGCGACACGGGCGCGGTGTTCAGCGCCCTCGTGCCGAACGAGGCCGGCTACGAGCGCTTCCGCGCGGCGCGGCTCCCGGTGGCGGCCTTCTTCGTGTCGGCGAGCGAGACCCACAACCGCAGGAACGTGAACCGCGGCATCGCCGAGCACCTCGAGCGCTTCCGGCCGGTGGCGGAGCGCGCGCGCGCGGAGGGCGTGCGGCTGCGCGCCTACGTCTCCACGGTCTGCGGCTGCCCCTACGAGGGGGACGTGGCGGTGGCGGCGGTGGTGGCGCTCGTCGAGCAGCTCCTGGCGCTCGGCGCGGACGAGATCTCGCTCGGCGACACGATCGGGGTGGGCCACCCCGCGCAGGTGCGCGCGCTGGTCGCCGCCGTGGCGGGCGCGGCGCCCCTCGAGCGGGTGGCGCTCCACCTGCACGACACCTGGGGGCGTGCCCTCGCCAACGTGCAGGCGGGCTACGAGGCGGGCGTGCGCACCTTCGACGCCTCGCTCGGGGGGCTCGGCGGCTGCCCCTACGCGCCGGGCGCGTCGGGCAACGTCGCGACCGAGGACGTCGTGGACCTCTTCGGGCGCGCCGGCATCGCAACCGGGGTGGACCTCGACGCGCTCGTGGACGCGAGCGCGTGGCTCGAGCAGGAGGTGCTGAGGCGGCCGCTTCCGGGCCGCGTGTTCCGCGCGAGGCTCGGGGCGAGGCAGCGCGCACGGGAGGAGCATTGAAGACCGGCGACGACGTGCGCAGCCGCCTCGAGCGGATCCGCAAGGGCGGAGAGCCGAAGTACCACGCCAAGGCGAGCGAGGAGGGCAAGCTCTTCTGCCGCGAGCGCCTCGCGCTCCTCCTCGACCCGGACTCCTTCGTCGAGGACGCCGCCTTCGCCAACAGCCTGGCCGGCGACCTGCCCGCCGACGGCGTCGTCACCGGCAGCGGGCGCGTCGCGGGCCGACCGGTGTGCGTGATGGCGAACGACTCGACGGTGAAGGCCGGCTCCTGGGGCTGGCGCACGGTCGAGAAGATCCTGCGCATCCAGGAGACGGCCGAGCGGCTGGCGGTGCCGCTGCTCTACCTCGTGGACTCGGCCGGCGCGCGCATCACCGACCAGATCCAGATGTTCCCGGGGCGCCGCGGCGCGGGGCGCATCTTTGCGAACCAGTGCCGGATGTCGGGCTACGTGCCGCAGCTCTGCCTGCTCTTCGGCCCCTCCGCGGCGGGCGGCGCCTACATCCCGGCCTTCTGCGACGTGCTCTTCATGGTCGAGGGCAACGCGAGCATGTACCTGGGCTCGCCGCGCATGGCCGAGATGGTGATCGGCCAGCAGACCACGCTCGAGGAGATGGGCGGGGCGCGCATGCACTGCAGCGTCTCGGGCCTCGGCGACTGGCTCGCGAAGGACGAGCGCGAGGCGATCGCGGCGGCCCGCGCCTGCCTCGCCTACCTGCCCCTGCGCGCCGGCGACCCGGCGCCGCGCGCCGAGGCGCGCCCGCCCGCGAAGGACCCGGCCGGCATCGAAGCCGCGATCCCGCGGGACGAGAACAAGCCCTTCGACGTGCGCGAGGTGATCGACCGCCTCGTCGACGCCGACTCCTGGTTCGAGCTGAAGCGGCTCTGGGCCGGCGAGCTCCTGACCGGCTTCGCGCGGATCGACGGCCGCGCGGTCGGCGTCCTCGCGAACCAGTCGAAGGTGAAGGGCGGCGTGCTCTTCGTGGACTCCGCCGACAAGGCGGCGCGCTTCATCGGCCTGTGCGACGCCTACGGACTCCCGCTCCTCTACCTGGCCGACGTGCCGGGCTTCATGATCGGCAAGCAGGTCGAGCGCCAGGGCATCATCCGGGCCGGCGCGAAGATGGTGCAGGCGGTGTCGGAGGCGAGCGTGCCGCGCATCTCCGTCGTGCTGCGCAAGGCCTACGGCGCCGGCCTCTATGCGATGTCGGGCCCGGGCTTCGCGCCCGACGTCTGCCTCGCGCTGCCCACCGCGATGATCGCCGTGATGGGCCCGGAGGCGGCCGTGAACGCCGTCTACTACAACAAGCTCCAGGCGATGCCCGAGGGCGAGCGCGCCGCGGCCGTCGAGAAGCTGCGCGCCGAGTACCGCGAGGACATCGACGTCGAGCGGCTCGCGAGCGAGCTCGTGATCGACGCGATCGTCGCGCCCGAGGCGCTGCGCGACGAGCTGGTGGCGCGCCTGGCCGGAATCGCCGGGCGCCCGCGCGACCCGGCGCTCCCGAAGCGGCGCGCGATCGTCCCGATGTAGCGGCCCGAAGCCAGGCGGGGCCAGGCGGGGGAGGGGCGGCTGGCGGCCGGTCGCGGCCCGTGCTAGCCAGTTGACGTGAGCTGGCAAACGAGTCCCCGGTCCGGACCGCGCGAGGAGCCGCTCCTGGCGATCGGCGAGGTCTGCGCGCGCACCGGCCTCTCCGCGCGCACGCTGCGCTACTACGAGGAGCTCGGGCTCCTGCCCGGCGTGCGCCGGCGCGCCGGCGGGCGGCGCGTCTACGGCGCCGAGCAGCTCGAGCGGCTGCGCTTCATCCAGCGCCTCCAGCTCCTCGGCCTCCCGCTCGCGGAGATCCGCGAGCTCGACGCCGTCCACGCGCTCGGGGGCTCGACCGCCGCCATGCTCGAGCGCCTCGACCAGCTCCTGGCCCGGCGCCTCGCGGAGCTCGACGGGCGGATCGCCGAGCTCGTGGACCTGCGCGACCAGATCGAGAAGTACCGCGCCCGCGCGGCCAGCCGGGCCGGCGCGCTGCGCGCGCGCAAGCGGGAGGCGCCGTGAGCGCCGCGCGCGTGCCCGAGGCGGGGGCCGCCCGGGGCCCCGTACGGGTCGTCACCGCGGCCTCGCTCTTCGACGGCCACGACGCGGCGATCCACATCGTGCGCCGGCTCCTCCAGGCGCAGGGTGCCGAGGTGATCCACCTCGGGCACGACCGCGCGGTGGAGGAGGTGGTCGGCGCGGCCGTCCAGGAGGACGCCCACGCGGTCGCGATCTCGTCCTACCAGGGCGGGCACATGGAGTTCTTCCGCTATCTCGTGGAGCGCCTGCGCGAAGCCGGTGCTGGACACGTGCGGGTGTATGGAGGCGGCGGCGGGACGATCACGCCGGCGGAAGCGGAGGCGCTCCACGCCGGCGGGGTCGCGCGCATCTTCGGCCCCGAGGACGGCCGCCGCCTCGGCCTCGAGGGCATGATCCGCGTGATCCTCGAGGAGGCCGCCCGGCGGCCGGCCGCCGACCCCGACGACTGCCTCGCGCGGCTCGCGCCGGGCGCGCCCGGGGCGGTGGCGCGGCTCGTGAGCTGGCTCGAGGAGCACGGCGCCGCGGGCGGCCCGCGCGTAGAGGCCGTGCGGCGCACCCTGGCGACGCGGCGGCGGCGCGCGCCGGCGCCGGTCGTGGGCTTCACGGGCACCGGCGGGGCCGGCAAGTCGAGCGTCGTGGACGAGGTGATCCGGCGCCTGCGCCGCGACCAGCCCGCGCTCACGATCGGCGCGCTGCTCGTCGATCCCACCCGCCGGCGCACGGGCGGCGCGCTCCTCGGCGACCGGATCCGGATGAACGCGATCGACGCGCCCGGGATCTTCGTGCGCTCGCTCGCCACGCGCCAGATGCACCTGGCGCTCTCGCAGGCCGTGCGCGACGCGCTGGCGGTGCTCCAGGCCGCCGACTTCGACCTCCTGCTGGTCGAGACCGCGGGCATCGGCCAGAGCGACTCCGAGGTGACCGAGCTCGCCGGCATCTCGGTCTACGTGATGACGCCCGAGTACGGCGCGCCCTCGCAGCTCGAGAAGATCGACATGCTCGACCTCGCGGACCTGGTCGTCCTGAACAAGGCCGACCGCTACGGCGCCGAGGACGCCCTGCGTGACGTGCGCAAGCAGTGGCGGCGCAACCACCCGGGCGCGGGCGCGGAGGTGCCGGTCTTCGCCACCGTCGCGAGCCGCTTCCAGGACCCCGGCTGCGAGCGCTTCTACCGCGCGCTCGCGGCCCGGCTCGAGGGCGCCGGGCTGCCGGCCGCCGGCGAGGAGGCGGATGCGCCCGGACCGGCGGCGCCGCTCCTGCCCGGCGCCCGGCGCCGCTACCTGGCGGAGATCGCCGAGACGGTGCGGGGCTACCGGGCCGCGAGCGAGGCCGCCGCCGAGCGGGCCGACGACGCCTGGGCCCTGGCGCGCGCCCTGCGCGCCCTCGGCGACGAGCCGCCCCCGGATCTGGCGCGCCTCCCCGAGGCGGCACTCGCCGACGCCGCCGCGGCGCCCGCGGTCGTGGCCCTGCGCCGCCGCTACGACGCCGCGCTCGCTGCGCTGCCGCCCGGCCTGCGCGAGGCGCTCGCCGCCTGGCCGGCCACCCGCGCGCGCTACGAGGCGGCCCGGCAGGCCTACGCCGTGCGCGAGCGCGCGATCGAGGTCGAGAACCAGGTCGAGACGCTCTCGGGCACGCGGCTCCCGCGCGTGGCGCTGCCGCGCGCCGGGAGCTGGGGCGCGCTCGCCCGCTACCTCGGCCAGGAGCACCTCCCCGGGTCCTTCCCCTTCACCGCCGGTGTCTTCCCCTTCAAGCGCGAGGACGAGGACCCGACCCGGATGTTCGCGGGCGAGGGCACGCCCGAGCGCACCAACCGCCGCTTCCACCTGCTGGCGGCGGGCACCGGCGTGGCGCGCCTCTCGACCGCCTTCGACAGCGTGACCCTCTACGGCCGCGACCCCGCCGAGCGGCCCGACATCTGGGGCAAGATCGGCAACTCCGGCGTGTCGGTCTGCACCGTCGACGACGCGAAGAAGCTCTACTCGGGCTTCGACCTGTGCCGGCCGAGCACCTCGGTCTCGATGACCATCAACGGCCCCGCGCCGATGGTGCTCGCCTTCTTCCTGAACGCCGCCATCGACCAGCAGGTGGAGCGCCACCTGCGCGCGACGGGGGCGCTCGACGCCGTGCGCGCGCGCTGTGCGGCGCAGGGCGCGCTGCCCGCCTACCAGGGCCCCTTGCCGGCGGGCCACGACGGCCTCGGCCTCGGCCTCCTCGGGATCCCCGGCGCCGAGGCGGTGGACGCGGAGACCTACGCGCGCATCCGCGCCGACGTCCTGCGCACCGTCCGCGGCACGGTCCAGGCCGACATCCTGAAGGAGGACCAGGCCCAGAACACCTGCATCTTCTCGACCGAGTTCGCGCTGCGCGCGATGGGTGACGTGCAGGCCTGGTTCGTCGAGTACGCGGTGCGCAACTTCTACTCGGTCTCGGTGTCGGGCTACCACATGGCCGAGGCCGGCGCGAACCCGATCACCCAGCTCGCCTTCACGCTGGCGAACGGCTTCACGCTCCTCGAGGTCTACCGCGCGCGCGGGCTCGCCGTCGACGACTTCGCGCCGAACTTCTCGTTCTTCTTCAGCAACGGGCTCGACGCCGAGTACACGGTGATCGGCCGGGTGGCGCGCCGGATCTGGGCCGTGGCCCTGCGCGAGCTCTACGGCGCCTCCGAGCGCAGCCAGAAGCTCAAGTACCACGTGCAGACCTCGGGCCGCTCGCTGCACGCCATGGAGATGGCCTTCAACGACATCCGCACGACCCTCCAGGCGCTCACCGCGATCGAGGACCACTGCAACAGCCTGCACACGAACGCCTACGACGAGGCGGTGACGACCCCCACCGAGGAGTCGGTGCGCCGGGCGCTCGCGATCCAGCTCGTCATCCACCGCGAGCTCGGCATCACGAAGAACGAGAATCCCCTGCAGGGCTCGCACGCGGTCGAGTGGCTGACCGACGCGGTCGAGGAGGCCGTGCTGCGCGAGTTCGAGCGGCTCTCGGAGCGCGGCGGGGTGCTCGGGGCCATGGAGACGCTCTACCAGCGCAGCCGGATCCAGGAGGAGAGCCTCCGCTACGAGGAGCGCAAGCACTCGGGCGCGCTGCCGGTCGTGGGGGTCAACACCTTCGTGGCGCCCGGCGCCGCGCCGCCCGCGCCACGGCCCGAGGCGCTCGTGCGCGCGAGCGACGACGAGAAGCGCCGCCAGCTCGCGGCGCTGCGCGCCTTCCATGCGCGCCACGCCGAGCGCGCTCCCGCCGCGCTGCGGCGCCTGCAGCAGGCCGCGGGCCGCGGCGGCAACGTCTTCGCCGAGCTGATGGAGACCGTGCAGGTCGCGAGCCTCGGCCAGATCAGCGACGCGCTCTTCGAGGTCGGCGGGCGCTACCGCCGCGCGATGTAGAGGCGCGCGCCGCCCTGCGGGTCGCCGGCCGCGGGGCCCGCGGGTCATCCTTCCCGGCAGCTCGGTTATCCTGCCCGGCCACGGAGGCTCCTGGCGATGTCGAACCCCCCGCAAACCGATCGCGAGCGCTGGCGCGCCCTGGCCGCCCGGGAGCTGCGCGGCAAGGACCCCGCCGGCCTCGCCTGGGAGACGCCCGAGGGCCTGCGCGTGGAGCCCCTCTACACGGCGGCCGACCTCGAGGGCCTCGAGCACCTCGGCGCGCTGCCCGGCCTGCCGCCCTACCTGCGCGGCGTGCGCGCCACCATGTACGCCAACCGCCCCTGGACGATCCGCCAGTACGGCGGCTTCTCGACCGCCGAGGAGACCAACGCCTTCTTCCGCAAGAACCTGGCCGGTGGCCAGCAGGGCCTCTCGGTGGCCTTCGACCTCGCCACCCATCGCGGCTACGACTCCGACCACCCGCGCGTGGTGGGCGACGTCGGCAAGGCCGGGGTCGCGATCGACTCGGTCGAGGACATGAAGCGGCTCTTCGACGGGATCCCGCTCGACCAGGTCACGGTCTCGATGACCATGAACGGCGCGGTCCTGCCCGTGATGGCCTGCTTCCTCGTGGCGGGCGAGGAGCAGGGCGTGCCGCGCGAGAAGCTCGCCGGCACGATCCAGAACGACATCCTGAAGGAGTTCATGGTCCGGAACACCTTCATCTACCCGCCCGGCCCGAGCATGCGCATCGTCGCCGACATCATCGAGTACACGGCACGGCACATGCCGAAGTTCAACTCGATCTCGATCAGCGGCTACCACATGCAGGAGGCGGGCGCGAACGCGGTGCTCGAGCTCGCGTTCACGATCGCCGACGGCCTCGAGTACGTGCGCGCGGCCCTCTCGAAGGGCCTCGCGATCGACGACTTCGCGCCGCGCCTGTCCTTCTTCTTCGCGATCGGCATGAACTTCTACATGGAGGTCGCGAAGCTGCGGGCGGCCCGCCTGCTGTGGGCGGAGACGATCGCGCCCTTCGCGCCGCAGAAGGCCGAGAGCGCGATGCTGCGCACCCACTGCCAGACCTCGGGGGCGAGCCTCACCTACCAGGACCCGCTCAACAACATCGTGCGCACCACCGTCGAGGCGATGGCCGCGGTCTTCGGCGGCACCCAGTCGCTGCACACCAACGCCTTCGACGAGGCCCTGGCGCTGCCCTCCGAGGCGAGCGCCCGGATCGCACGCAACACGCAGCTCATCCTCCAGGAGGAGACCGGGATCCCGGCGGTCGTGGACCCCTGGGGCGGCTCGTACTTCATGGAGTCGCTGACCGCGAGCCTGGCCGCCGAGGCGCGCCGCGTGATCGCGGAGGTGGAGGAGCTCGGCGGGATGGCGCGGGCGATCGACGCCGGCATGCCGAAGCTGCGCATCGAGGAGTGCGCGGCGCGCCGCCAGGCCCGCATCGACCGCGGCGAGGACACGGTGGTGGGCGTCAACAAGTACCTGGCGCCCGGCGCCGAGGCCGAGCTCGACCTGCTCGAGATCGACAACAGCGCGGTGCGCGAGGCACAGGGGAAGCGCCTCGCCGCCACCCGCGCCGCCCGCGACGGCGCAGCGGTGCAGCGCGCGCTCGCGGCGCTCGAAGAGGCGGGGCGGAGCGGGAAGGGCAACCTCCTCGCGCTGGCGGTCGAGGCGGCGCGTGCCCGCGCGACGCTCGGCGAGATCTCGGAGGCGCTCGAGCGGGTCTACGGGCGACACCGCCCCGAGACCCGTACGATCTCGGGCGTGTACGCCGGGGTGTCGAGCGGGGACGCGGAGTTCGACGGCGCGCGCGCCGAGGTCGAGGCCTTCGCCGCAGCCGAGGGCCGCCGCCCGCGCATGCTGGTCTCCAAGCTCGGCCAGGACGGGCACGACCGCGGCATGAAGGTGATCGCGAGCGCCTTCGCGGACCTGGGCTTCGACGTGGACATCGGGCCGCTCTTCCAGATGCCCGAGGAGGCGGCGCGCCAGGCGGTCGAGAACGACGTGCACGTGGTCGGCGTCTCGACCCAGGCCGGCGGACACAAGACGCTGATCCCCCAGCTCGTGGCGGCGCTGCGCGCGCAGGGGGCGGCCGAGGTCGTGGTGGTGGCGGGCGGTGTGATCCCGCCGAAGGACGTGCCGGCGCTCGAGGCGGCTGGCGTCGCGGCGGTCTTCGGGCCCGGCACGCCGATCCCGAAGGCGGCGCGCGAGGTGCTGCGCCAGATCCGCGCGCGCCGCGCATGAAGGTGGACGAGCGCGCCGTCGCCGAGCACCGCGACGGCGTGCGGCGCGGCGACCGGCGGCTGCTGGCCAAGACCATCACCCTGCTCGAGAGCCGGCGGGCCGACCACGCCGCGCTCGGCGAGGCGGTCCTCGAGGCGCTCGTGCCCGACACCGGCGCGGCGGTGCGGATCGGCGTCACCGGCACGCCCGGGGTCGGCAAGAGCTCCTTCATCGAGGCCTTCGGGCTGCACCTGACGGGGCTCGGCAAGCGCGTGGCCGTGCTCGCCGTCGATCCGTCGAGCCCGCGCAGCGGCGGCAGCATCCTCGGCGACAAGACGCGCATGGAGCGGCTCGCGCACGACGAGCGCGCCTTCATCCGGCCCTCGCCCTCGGGCGGCTCGCTCGGCGGCGTCGCCCACCGCACGCGCGAGGCGCTGCTCCTGTGCGAGGCGGCCGGCTTCGAGGTGACGCTCGTCGAGACGGTCGGGGTCGGCCAGTCGGAGGCGGCCGTGGCCTCGATGGTCGACTTCTTCGGCGTGCTCCTCCAGCCGGGCGCGGGCGACGAGCTCCAGGGCATGAAGAAGGGCGTGCTCGAGCTGGCCGACGCGCTGATCGTGAACAAGGCCGACGGCGAGCTCCTGCCCGCGGCGAAGCGCGCGCGCGTCGCCTACCAGCACGCGCTCGACCTGCTGCGGCCGGCCTCGCCGCACTGGCGGCCGCCGGTCCTGCTCGCGAGCGCGGCCACGGGCGCGGGGATCGGCGCGGTCTGGGAGACGGTGCTCGCGCACCGCGCGGCGCTCGAGGCGAGCGGCGAGCTCGGGGCCCGCCGCCGCGAGCAGGCGCGCGCGTGGCTCTGGGCGCTCGTCGGAGAAGGCCTCGAGCACGCCCTCCGCGAGCACCCGGCCGTGGCGCGGGCGATCCCGCGCCTCGAGGCGGAGGTGCAGGATCGCAAGACCACCCCGGCGGCCGCCGCCCGCGCGCTCCTCGCCGCCTTCACCGGCCGCGAGCGCTGAGCCCGCGGGTGGCCCCGCGGGGCCTGCCGGCGGCAACGGCAGGCTTCACCGGCCTGCCCGTCGTGCCGATGGAGGATCCCAGGAGGGGCCGCGGCCCGCAGGCGGTTGCGCCCCCGATGGCGGAAGACACGCATGGTCCAGATCAACATGGCCGCCCGGGAGATCACCCTGAAGGTGGTCTACTACGGCCCGGCGCTGTCCGGGAAGACCACGAACCTCCAGCAGCTCCACGCGCTGATCGACCCGGCGTCGCGCGGCAAGATGGTGACGCTCGATACCGCGGACGACCGCACCCTCTACTTCGACTTCCTCCCGATCCAGTTCGGCACCGGCAAGGGCGTGTCGGTGAAGATCAAGCTCTTCACGGTGCCCGGGCAGGTCATGCACAAGTCCACGCGCAAGGTCGTGCTGGCGGGCGCCGACGCGGTCGCCTTCGTCGCGGACTCCCAGCGCTCGTGCGCGAGCGCCAACGCCTACTCGTGGCGCGACATGGAGGCGAACCTGCGCGCCAACGGGATCGACTTCGACGGGATCCCCAAGGTCGTGCAGTTCAACAAGCGCGACCTGCCCGACGTGAAGCCGCTCGCCGAGATCCGCAAGGCCTGGGCCGACATCCCGACCTACCCGGCCGTCGCCGCCCGCGGCGAGGGCGTGATCGAGACCTTCCGCGAGCTCCTGCGCCGCCTCTACCGCCACCTCGAGCAGAAGCACCAGCTCGTGCGGAACTTCGGGATCACCGAGGACGAGTTCCTGGCGGGCGTCTTCAAGAACGTCGCCCGCACCGAGAGCGAAGGCGCCGCCGCCGCGGGGTAGCCGCGAGCCGAGCCCGCGCCGGGGCCCGAGCCGCGAGCGCCCCGCCGAGGCCCGAGCCGGGGGCGCCTGCCGCGCCGCCCTTTGACTCCCAAGTCGAACGCTGATAGCTTCCGCTGCGCCGATTTCCCGTGGGGAGCGCAACGACGGAACCGCCGTGGCGGTCCGTACGCGAGGTTGCTCACGATGCCGGCCCACCCGATGTCGCCCACGCCTCCCGGCTCCGCTCCGACCTACCGCCTGAAGCCCCGGCGCGTCCCGCCGGAGTGGGCGGACGTGATCGTGCCCGTCGAGCGCGGGATCGCCGAGATCCGCGCCGGCCGCATGATCATCCTCACCGACGACGAGGACCGCGAGAACGAGGGCGACCTGTGCATGGCCGCCGAGTGCGTGACGCCCGAGGCCATCAACTTCATGGCGCGCCACGGCCGGGGCCTGATCTGCCTGCCGCTCACCGAGGAGCGCATCCGCGAGCTGCGGCTGCCGATGATGGTCCCCGACCAGGACAACACCACCGCCTTCGGGACCGCCTTCACGATCTCGATCGAGGCACGCCACGGTGTCACCACCGGCATCTCGGCGGCCGACCGCGCGCGCACGATCCAGGTCGCGATCGACGACGACAGCAAGCCCCACGACCTCTCGCGCCCGGGCCACGTCTTCCCGCTGCGCGCGCGCGACGGCGGGGTCCTGCGGCGGGCGGGCCAGACCGAGGGGGCGGTCGACCTGGCGCGCCTCGCCGGCCGCAAGCCCGCCGGCGTGATCTGCGAGATCATGAAGGACGACGGCTCGATGGCGCGCATGCCGGACCTGGTCGAGGTGGCACGCGCCCACGGCCTCGTGATCGTGACCGTCGCGGACCTGATCGAGTACCGGCTGCGCAACGAGAAGCTCGTGCGGCGCGTGGCCGAGGCCGAGCTCCCGACCTCGATCGCCGGGCCCTGGCAGACCTTCGTCTACGAGAACGACATCGACCACGTGGATCACATGGCGCTCGTGAAGGGCACGATCGGGCCCGACGACGAGGTGCTGGTGCGCGTCCACAGCGAGTGCCTGACGGGCGACGCCTTCGGCTCGATGCGCTGCGACTGCGGCGAGCAGCTCCACGCCGCGATGAAGATGATCGAGAGCGAGGGCCGCGGCGTGATCCTGTACATGCGCCAGGAGGGCCGTGGGATCGGGCTCAAGAACAAGATCCGTGCCTACGCGCTCCAGGACCAGGAGGGGCTCGACACGGTGGACGCCAACGAGCGGCTCGGCTTCCCGCCGGACCTGCGCGACTACGGCGTCGGCGCCCAGATCCTGGTAGACCTCGGGGTGCGGCGCATGCGCCTCATCACCAACAACCCGGGCAAGCGCGCCGGCATCGAGGGCTACGGCCTCACGATCGTCGAGCGCGTGCCGCTCGAGATCGCGCCCAACGAGAAGAACTACGAGTACCTGCGCACGAAGAAGGAGCGGCTCGGCCACCTGCTCCACCTGATGAGCTGAGGGCCGCCCCGCCCGTTTCGCGTCCGCCACCACCAACCCGGTAGAGGCCCCATGTTCGACAGCGTCCAGGACGTCCAGAAGCAGCTCGAGAAGCAGGGCTACATCTGCGACAAGCGCATCGCCACCGTCGTGTTCCTCGCCCACCGGCTCGAGAAGCCGATCCTGGTCGAAGGCCCGGCGGGCGTCGGCAAGACCGAGCTCGCGAAGGTCGTGGCTGCCGCCACCGGCCGCGAGCTGATCCGCCTCCAGTGCTACGAGGGCCTCGACGAGGCCAAGGCCCTCTACGAGTGGGAGTACTCGAAGCAGCTCCTCTACACCCAGATCCTGAAGGAGAAGATCGGCGAGGTGATGGCGGGCACGAAGAGCCTGCGCGAGGCCGCCGAGCGGGTCGGGCAGCAGGACAGCGTCTTCTTCTCGGACCAGTTCGTGGTGCCGCGCCCGCTCCTCCACGCGATCACCACCGACGCGCCCTGCGCGCTGCTGATCGACGAGGTGGACAAGTCCGACCCCGAGTTCGAGGCCTTCCTGCTCGAGGTGCTCTCGGACTTCCAGGTGACGGTGCCCGAGATCGGCACCTTCGCCGCCAAGCACCGCCCGCTCGTCTTCCTCACCTCGAACGACGCCCGTGAGATGAGCGACGCCCTCAAGCGCCGCTGCCTGCACCTGTGGATCGACTACCCGAGCGAGGCCGTCGAGCTGAAGATCCTCGCGACCAAGGTGCCCGGGATCGACCGCAAGCTGGCCGAGGACCTCGTCACGATGATGCAGCGGCTGCGCCAGGTGGACCTCAAGAAGACGCCCTCGATCGCGGAGACGATCGACTGGGCGCGGGCGCTGCTCGCGCTCAACGCCGAGAGCCTCGGCGAGGAGGTCGTGAAGGACACCATGAGCGTGATCCTGAAGTACGAGGCGGACATCCGGAAGGCGCAGCAGGAGCTGTCCCGCATGATGGCGGCGCGCCCGCCCGCCGCGGCGCCGGGAGCGGCGCCCGGCGCCGCCCCGCCCGCGGGCAGCGGGCCGGCCACGCCTGCCAAGAAGGGCACGCTGCACTAGTGTCCTGTGTCGGAAGTTCGCCGTCGAAGTCTCGAGCCGTCGCGGGCGGCTGGGTGTGCACCGAGATCGCGGCTACGGGCCGCTCGCAAGGCGCGCGACCGAGTCATGGCCGTCGCCATGGGGAGGGAGCGCAACGCTGCGAGCGGCCCGTAGCCGCGATCGAATGCAGGCGAACTTCCGAGACAGGGCACTAGCGACGCGGCCCGCGGAGTCGAGCGCGTGCAACGCAAGATCGTCGAGTTCGCGAACCTGCTGCGCAAGAGCGGGCTGCGCGTGTCGGTGGCGGAGGCGATCGACGCCTTCGCGGCCCTCGACGAGCTCTCGATCGACGATCGCGAGGTGTTCCGCGACGCGCTGCGCGCCTCGCTGGTGAAGCGCGGCGACGACGTCGCCACCTACGACCAGCTCTTCGACCTCTACTGGTCGGGCTTCCACGACAACCTGAAGCACGCCTTCGAGCAGGCGGCCGGGGCGCTCGCCACCGACGGGATCGACATGGAGCAGTTGCTCCAGAAGATCCGCGAGATGCTCGAGAGCGGACAGGTGCCGGAAGGGGAGGTGGACCTCTCGGACCTGGCGCGGGCGCTGCTCACCGGCGACCTCTCGGAGCTCGAGCAGATGATCCGCGCCGCCGCCGCCCAGAGCGGCGTCGCGCGGATCGAGAACATGCTCCAGATCGGCTTCTTCGGCCGCCGGACGCTCGAGGCGATGAACGCCGAGGGCGCCACCCGCGAGCTGCGCGACCTGGCCGCGCGCCTGCGCGCCGCCGGGATGGGCGACGCCGAGGCCGAGGCGATCGGGCGGCTCGCCGAGCGCTTCTTCGAGGCGCTGCGCCAGAGCGTGCGCAGCTACATGGAGCGCGAGCTCCAGACCCGGAACTTCGACTACATGGAGAAGTTCCGCCGTGAGGCGCTCTTCGAGAAGAGCTTCTACAGCCTCACGGAGGAGGAGATCGCGCGGATGCGCGAGGTGGTGAACCGCCTCGCCCAGCGCATCAAGAACGTGATGTCGATCCGCCGCCGGCGGCTCAAGAAGGGCAAGCTCGACCTCCACACCATGCTGCGCCGCAACATGGCGCGCGGCGGGGTGCCCTTCGAGCTGGTGTTCAAGGAGCGGCGCAAGGACCGCCCGAAGCTCGTGATCCTCTGCGACGTCTCGTCGTCGGTCGCGAACGTCTCGCGTTTCATGCTGCAGTTCGTCTACAGCCTCCAGGAGTGCTTCACGAAGATCCGCAGCTTCGTCTTCGTGGCGGAGCTCGGCGAGGTGACCCAGGTCTTCCACGACCACGAGGTGGGCAAGGCGATCGAGGAGGCGCTCGAGGGCGGGGGCGTCATCAACGTCTACACGCGCTCGAACTTCGGGATGGCCTTCCACACCTTCTGGCGCGACTACCTGAACGCGATCGACGCCAAGACCACCGTGCTCGTGCTCGGCGACGCCCGCAACAACTACAACGACCCGAAGGCCTGGTGCCTGCGCGACGTGCACGCCAAGGCCAAGAACGTGATCTGGCTGAACCCCGAGAGCCCGAGCGCCTGGGGCTTCGGCGACAGCGTGATGGACAAGTACCTCCCCTACACGAGCGTCGCCGAGGAATGCCGCAACCTCCGCCAGCTCTCCAAGGTCGTCGACAAGCTCGTGCTCTGATCCGATCTCGACTCCCACCGCCGATCTCTTGCACCGTTGCGCATTCGATCACCGGGGACCGTCCCGCCCTGCCGAAACGAGACGCCCCGCCGGAGCCGGGGCTCGGGCGGGGCGTCGTACAGGGGGGAGTGGCGGTGGATAGATGATGGGGGGTGAGAGGTTGGACATTTCGTGTCGAAATGCCATATCCACCGCCGCTCCGTAACCTGAGTGAATCGTTGTCTGGGCGACCTCTCTCTGGCAACGAACGCAGTATGCCTGCGGTCACATCGCCGTGTCAAACATGATTTGTCGATCGCTGCATTTCGTTCGCGCGGACGGGCGGGAGAAGCCTCGGAGCCCCGCGGGGTCCTGGCCGTCGCAGCGCTTGGCAGGCCCCGACCCCGTCGGATAGGTTCGGCCCGCCCATGGCCGAAAAGCGCTTCGCGATCCGCACCTTCGGGTGCCAGATGAACGCCCACGACTCGGAGAAGGTCGCGAACCTCCTGCTCCACGCGGGCTGGGCTGCGGCCGGCGGCGCCGAGGCGGCGGATCTCCTGGTGGTCAACACCTGCTCCGTCCGCGAGAAGGCGGAGCACAAGCTCTACAGCGACCTCGGCCTCCTGCGGCGGTGGAAGGAGGAGCAGCCGGGCCGCCTCGTCGGGGTCGGCGGCTGCGTGGCCCAGCAGGAGGGCGATCTCCTCCTGGCCCGGTTCCCGCAGGTCGACTTCGTCTTCGGCACCCACAACCTGCGGCTCGTCCCGGCGCTCGCCGACGCCGCCCTGGCCGGCCAGCGCCGCGCGGAGACGGGCGAGCAGCGCGATCTCGCCCGCTTCGACCTGCCGGGCCGCCACCCGGCCCTCTCGAGCGAGACCCCGGGCCGCGCCTTCGTCACGGTGATGGAAGGCTGCGACATGTTCTGCAGCTTCTGCATCGTCCCCCACACGCGCGGCCGCGAGATCAGCCGGCCGGCCGAGGCGATCGTGCGCGAGGTGGAGGCGCTGGCGGCGGGCGGGGTGGTCGAGGTGACCCTGCTCGGGCAGACCGTGAACGCCTACGGCCGCCACGACCGGCGGCGGGGCCACGCGGAGCGCACGGGCACCGTCGCCTTCGCCGAGCTCCTGCACCGCCTCGATGCCGTCCCGGGTCTGCGCCGGCTCCGCTACACGAGCCCCCACCCGATCTTCTTCGACGACGCCCTGATCGCGGCCCACGGCGCGCTCGCGACCCTCCAGCCGCACGTCCACCTGCCGGCCCAGAGCGGCTCGGATGCGGTCCTGGCCCGCATGCGACGCCGCTATCGCGCCGACGACGTGCGCGCGCTCGCCGCCCGGCTGCGCGCCGCCAGGCCGGACCTCGTCCTGACGACGGACCTGATCGTGGGCTTCCCGGGCGAGAGCGAGCGCGACTTCGAGGACACCCTGGCGCTCGTGCGCGACGTGGGCTTCGTCGACGCGTACTCGTTCAAGTACTCGCCGCGCCCCGGCACGGCCGCCGCCGCCGGCGAGAGCGAGGGCTCCGTTCCGGCCGGGGAGGCCCAGGCCCGCCTCGAGGCCCTCCAGGCGCTCCAGCGCGGGCTCACGATCGCCTACCACCGGGGCCGGGTGGGCTCGCGCACGGAGGTGCTCGTCGAGGGCCCGAGCCGGAAGGGCGGGGGGCTCCAGGGCCGCGACCCCCAGCACCGGATCGTCCACCTCGAGGCGGAGCCGGGGGCCGGCGGCGACCCGGGGCCCCGGACGGGCCCGGGGGCGCTCGTGGAGGTCCGGATCGCCGAGGCCACTCCCCATTCCCTCCTGGGGACCCCCTGCGCCCCCGGAGCCTCCGGGGAGCTTCCCGAGCCGCCCCGCGCCTTCCTTTCAGGAGCTGCCGCCTCCGGCCGATGAGGAGGGGCGACGCGTCCTCCCCGCCCGGCCCTCCCGGCCGGGACGGCGGGCGCGCGTCCGAGAGGCGGCATGGCCAAGGCGCGCATCCTCGCGGTCGACGACCAGCGCTACTTCCGCGTGTACCTCGAGGACCTGCTCGAGCAGCAGGGCTACGAGGTGCGCACGGCGGGCGCCGGCGAGGAGGCGCTCCACCTGCTCGAGCGCGAGGCCTTCGACGTGCTGGTGACGGACCTGGTGATGCCGGGCCTCTCCGGCGCGGAGCTCGTCGAGCGGGTGAAGGCCCGCTGGCCCGAGCAGGACGTGGTGGTCGTGACCAGCGTCGGCGACGTGCGCACTGCGGTGGAAGCGATGCGGGCCGGCGCCAGCGACTACCTGCTGAAGCCCCTCGACGCCTCGCTCCTCAACCGCTCCCTCGAGCAGATCCTCCAGCGCCGCCGGCTCCGCCAGGAGCACGCGTCGCTCATGGCGGAGAACCTCGAGTACCTGGGCGTCCTCTCGCTCTACGAGCGCACCCTGGCCCTGTTCTCGACGCTCTCGCTCGAGCCCCTCGCCGATCGCATCGTCGAGGGCCTGTGCCTGGAGACCCGGGCCGAGGGCGGCGTCGTCTGGCTCGCGCGCGCCGACGATCCCGCGCGCCTGCGGCTCGCGGCCACCCGCGGCCTCGTGGAGGTCGCGCGCGAGCCCGAGGAGATCGCGCTCGACTCCCTGCCGCCGGGCCTCGAGCCGCTGCAGACGCCCGACGGGATGCCCTTCGAACGGCCCGGCGAGGGGGACGCGAGCCCGGCGCTGGTCGTGCCCTTCCGCCACGAGGGCCGCCTGCTCGGCTTCGCGCGCCTCACCGACAAGCTCGCCGCGGCGCCCTTCGAGGACCGCGACCACCTCGTCGCCGAGCGCTTCGCGGTCTCGGCCGCGATCGCGGTCGCCAACGCGCTGCGCTTCCGCGCGCTCGAGCACCGCTCCTTCCGCGACCCGCTCACCAAGGCCTACACCTGCGCCTTCTTCGACGACGTGGTGCGCAACGAGATCCGCAAGGCGAACCGCTTCGGGCGCGCCTTCTCGCTGCTCGAGGTCGAGCTCTCCGGGCTCGCCGAGTTCCGGCGCGAGATGGTGGACGCCGACTTCGCCGCCTGGCTCGAGCGCTTCGCCTTCCAGGTGGGCCGCGTGCTGCGCACGACGGACCTCCTGGCGGCCGAGAGCGAGAGCCGCTTCGCGATCCTGCTGCCCGAGACCGACGCGCTGGGCGCGGCCGTCCTGAAGCGGCGCATCGGCGAGGTGCTGGAGCGCGGCGAGCTCCTGGCCCGCGACGCCGGGCCCCGCCCGCGCCTGGTGCTGGCGGCCGCGAGCTACCCGGTGGACGGCACCCAGCTCGAGGAGCTCGAGCGCACGCTCGGCGCGCGCCTCGCCGAGGATCGCGAGAGCCTCGTGCACGCGCTCGGCCTCGAGCACAAGCCCTTCCCGATCCTGCTCGACGCGCTGGCCGGCCGCGGCGAGCCGCTCCCGGCCGAGGCCTTCGAGCAGGTCGTGCGCTTCGTGATCGCGGAGGTCGAGCGGCGCGCCACCGAGCGGGGGATCCTGTGCATCTCGCCGGGCCCGTCGCTGCTCCACGTGGTCCGCGACGGCCTCGCGCGCCTCGACCCCGCCGCGACGCGCACGGAGCTCGTGGTCGTCACCGACGGCCGCGCCGAGGCGCTCGCGGGCGTGCCCGTCACCTGCGTCGCGCCGCAGCAGATCGGCTCGCGGCGCCCCTTCCTCCTCTACTACGCCGAGGGGCCCGCCTACGCGCTGGTCGGCGAGCCCGGCGCCGCGGGCGACGCCGCGAACCTCTTCCAGACCGCCGACCGGGTGCTCGTCGAGCACCTGGCGTTCCAGCTCCAGCGGGCGCTCGGCGTCCCGATCGCGCGCTAGGAGGGCCTCCGTGAGCCGCCTCGTCGTCGTCGCCGACGCGAACCCGGACCGGGCCGACAGGATCCGCGAGGCCTGCGCCGTGCGCGGCTACGCGACGCGTGCGGTCGCGAACGGGGCGGATGCGCTCGAGGCCTGCGTCGCCGAGGTGCCCGAGGTGCTGGTCACGGTCGGCGCCCTGTCGCTGATCGAGGCCGGCAAGCTGGTCGAGATCCTGCGTACGAATCCGCGCACGCGGCGCGTGCGCTTCGTCTTCGTGGCCGACAGCGAGCACCTGCCGCCGGGCGAGTGGGGCGCGGTGCACCTGCCGCTCGACGCCGACCCCGACGAGGTGGGCGAGCGCGTGGCGGAGCTGACGGCGCGCAGCTCCGAGCTCGACGCGATGATGCGCGAGTCGCGCGAGGAGGTGGAGGGCCGGCTCTCGCAGATCCCGCTCGCGGACCTCCTCCAGCTCTTCCACCTGAACCGGCGCAGCGGCACCTTCGAGCTGCGCCGGCGCACGCCCGACGGGCGCGGCGAGCGGGGCCGCGTCCACCTGCACGAGGGCGACGTCGTGCAGGCCGTGACGGGGCCCGTGGACGGCGAGAAGGCGCTCTTCCGCCTGCTCACCTGGGGCGAGGGCAGCTTCGCCTTCCGGCCCGAGCCGATCACGCTCCCGCCGCGCATCACCGCCACCACGCGCGCGCTCCTGATGGAGGGCATGCGCCAGCTCGACGAGTGGCGCCGCCAGCGCGCCGAGCTGCCGTCGCTCGACGCCCACGTGAGCCTGCGCGTGCGCAGCGGCGCGCTGCCGAGCGTCGTGCACCCCCTGACGCAGGAGGTGCTCCTCCTGCTCGAGCTCTACAGCCAGGTGGGCGAGGTGGTGGACCACTCCTCCTACCCCGACTACCAGGTGCTCCGCACCCTCCAGACGCTCGTGCAGCGCGGCATCGTCGAGGTCCGCGCCGGCGCGCCGGTGCCGCCGCCCGACGCGGGCCTGTTCCGCGCCACCCAGATCCGGCGCGTGCGCGAGTGGCTGGGCGCGCGCGGCGGCGTCCAGCGCGACGGCAAGCTCCTGATCGCCTCCGCGAGCGCCGCCGCCACCCGCGACTTCCTGCGCGTCCTGCGCGCCGTTCCCGGCCTGGTGCCGCACCCGCGCATGGCCGACGGGATCCCCGCCCACGCGCTCGCCCCGATTGCGCGCCTGCGGCTCGAGGACGACCTCGGGATCGAGCTCGTGCACGTGCCGACGAGCGACGGCTACGCGCCGCTCTGGCCCCTGGCGGGTCACGGCGCGATCGGGACGATGCTGCTCCTCGACGGCCCGGTCGCCGAGGGCGTGGCCGCCCTGCGCCCGCTCGGCGAGGCCCTGCGCTCGCTGCCGCGCTCGCGCCTCCTGCACCTGCTCCTGGTGCGGCCCGGCGAGGCGGACCTCGCCGAGGAGATGCGCCGCAACCTCGAGTGGATGGAGGAGTCCACCCTCTTCCTGCTCCCGCTCGAGGGCCGGCGCGACCCGCTCGACCTGCTGCGCGGCGCGTTCTCGAGGCTGCTCCCGTGAGCGGCGACGCGCTCAAGGGCTTCCTGCCCTTCGCAGACCTCTCCGAGGGCGAGCGCGCCGAGATCGCGGAGCTGCTCGAGGAGCGGAGCCTCTCGCCCGGCGAGACGCTGTTCGTGGAGGGCGACGACGCCGACGCGATGGTGCTCGTGGCCGAGGGCAGCGTGCAGGTCGAGAGCCGCCGCACCCGCGAGTCGGCGAGCCTCGGGCCGGGGACGGTCCTGGGCGGCCTCGCGCTCTTCGCGGTCGGGGCTCGCGAGACGAGCGCCACCGGCGCCGACCGGGCGGAGGTGCTGCTGCTGCGCCGGGAGGACTTCCTGCGCCTCGCCGAGGACAGCCCGCGCACCGCCTGCCGGGTCGCGATGGCCCTGTCGGCCGAGCTGGCCGCGACGCTGCGCGGCGCGCTCGGCTCGCTGCCCGCCGTTTCGGTTGACCCCATCCACGGGGCCGAGTAGACTGCGCGCCAGCTCGGACCCCCCGAGTCTCCCGCTCCTCGAACCCGCGTCTCCGCAACCAGGATGAGCGCCCAGGCTTACCGGTTGTGGCGATCCGTATTCGATCCGCATCCGGCGCGCACTCGACCCGAGCCAGAGGGTTGACCATGACGGACCCGCTCCGCGAAGCACTCACCTTCGACGACGTGCTGCTGGTGCCGGGCGCGTCGGCGGTGCTGCCGCGCGACGTGAGCGTGCGCACGCGCCTCACACGCGAGATCGCCCTCAGCATCCCCTTCGTGTCGGCCGCGATGGACACGGTCACGGGTCATGCGACCGCGATCTGCATGGCCCAGAACGGCGGCCTCGGCGTGGTCCACCGCAACCAGCCCCCGGCCGAGCAGGCGCGCGAGGTGGCGCAGGTCAAGCGCTTCGAGGCCGGGATGATCGTGGACCCGATCACCCTGCACCCCGAGCAGAGCATCCGCGAGGCGCTGCGGCTGATGGCGCAGTACCGGATCTCGGGCCTGCCGGTGACGCGCGAGGGCAAGGCGGTCGGGATCCTCACCAACCGTGACCTGCGCTTCCTGAAGGACGTGGACCAGGCGGTCTCGAAGGTGATGACGCCGCAGGAGAAGCTCGTCACGGTCGCGCCCGGCACCGACCTCGAGCGCGCCAAGGAGCTGCTCCACCGCCATCGGATCGAGAAGCTCCTGGTGGTGGACGAGAAGGGCGAGCTGCGCGGGCTCATCACGATCAAGGACATCGAGAAGAACGAGAAGTTCCCGAACGCCGCCAAGGACCCCTTCGGGCGCCTGCGCTGCGGCGCCGCGGTGGGGGTCGGGCCGGACCGGATGGAGCGCGCCCAGGCGCTGGTCGACGCCGGGGTGGACCTGCTCGTCGTGGACACCGCGCACGGGCACTCGCAGTCGGTGCTCGACGCGGTGACCGAGATGCGGCGCAGCTTCCCCGAGCTCCCGATCGTGGGTGGCAACGTCGCGACCGCCGAGGGCACCGAGGCCCTGATCAAGGCGGGGGCCTCGGCCGTGAAGATCGGCGTCGGCCCGGGCTCGATCTGCACGACGCGGGTCGTGACGGGGGTCGGCGTGCCGCAGCTCACCGCGGTGCTCGACGCCGCGCGCGTGGCGGCGCGCTTCGACGTGCCGGTGATCTCGGACGGCGGCGTCAAGTTCTCGGGCGACGCCGTGAAGGCGCTCGCCGCCGGCGCCGCGACGGTGATGATCGGCTCGCTCTTCGCCGGCACCGACGAGGCGCCCGGCGAGACCGTCCTCTACCAGGGGCGCACCTACAAGATGTACCGCGGGATGGGATCGCTCGGCGCGATGGCCGACGGCAGCCGCGATCGCTACTTCCAGGACGACGTCGAGGCGGCGAAGCTCGTGCCCGAGGGCATCGAGGGCCGCGTGCCGTACCGCGGCAGCCTGACCAGCAGCATCCACCAGCTGGTCGGCGGCCTGCGCTCCGGGATGGGCTACTGCGGGGCCGCGGACCTCGCGGAGCTGCGCCAGAAGGCGCGCTTCGTGCGCATCTCGTCGGCCTCGCTGCAGGAGAGCCACGTCCACGACGTGGTGATCACGCGGGAAGCGCCGAACTACCGGCTCGAGTAGGGAGGCGCGCGCCGATGTCCGCGGAGGCCCATCGCGATCGCGTGCTGATCCTGGACTTCGGGAGCCAGTACACGCAGCTGATCGCACGGCGCATCCGCGAGCGCGGCGTCTACTGCGAGATCCACCCCTGCCACCTGCCGCTCGAGCGGATCCGGGCCTGGGGCGCGCGCGGGATCGTGCTCTCCGGCGGGCCGGCGAGTGTGCTCGCCCCGGACGCGCCCGTGGCGTCGCCGGAGATCCTCGCGCTCGGCGTCCCGGTGCTCGGCATCTGCTACGGCCTCCAGTGGATCTGCCACACGCTCGGCGGCGTCGTCGAGAAGGCCGACGACCGCGAGTACGGCCGCGCCCAGCTCAAGGTCGAGCGCGACGACCCGCTCTTCGCCGGCTGGGCGGGCGGCGCGCGCGAGCGCACGGTCTGGATGAGCCACGGCGACCGCGTGCTGCGCCTGCCCGCGGACTTCGAGGTGCTGGCGTCGAGCGACCACTCGCCCTTTGCTGCGGTGCGCCGGCGCGGGGCGCCCCTCTACGGCCTCCAGTTCCACCCCGAGGTCGTCCACACCGAGGGCGGCGGCGAGCTGCTCGCGGGCTTCGTGCACGGGATCTGCGGCTGCGGCTCGTCGTGGTCGATGGAGGCCTTCCTCGAGGAGGCGATCGACCGGGTGCGCGAGCAGGTGGGCGAGGGGCGCGCGGTCTGCGGTCTCTCGGGCGGGGTGGACTCCTCGGTCGCGGCCGCCCTCGTGCACCGCGCGGTGGGCGAGCGGCTGCACTGCATCCTGGTGGACCACGGGCTCCTGCGCGAAGGGGAGGCGGCCGAGGTCGAGCGGGCCTTCCGCGACGCGCTCGGGATCCACCTCGACGTCGTCGACGCCCGCGAGCGCTTCCTGCGCGCGCTGGCCGGCGTGAGCGACCCCGAGCGCAAGCGCCGGATCATCGGGCACCTCTTCATCGAGGTCTTCGAGGAGGAGGCGCAGCGTCTGGGCGGCTCCGGGCCCGGGGCGCGGCCGGACTTCCTCGTGCAGGGCACGCTCTACCCGGACGTGATCGAGAGCGTCTCGGTGCGCGGCCCCTCGCAGACGATCAAGACCCACCACAACGTGGGAGGGCTCCCCGAGCGCATGCGCCTCGCCCTGGTCGAGCCCTTGCGCGAGCTCTTCAAGGACGAGGTGCGCGAGGTGGGCCGCCGGCTCGGCCTGCCCGCGGAGCTGATCGGCCGCCACCCCTTCCCGGGGCCGGGCCTCGCGATCCGCATCCTCGGCGAGGTGACGGCCGAGCGGCTCGCGATCCTGCGCCGGGCCGACGCGATCTTCATCGAGGAGATCCGCCGCGCCGGCCTCTACGACCGGATCTGGCAGGCCTTCGCCGTCTTCCTGCCGATCCAGAGCGTCGGCGTGCAGGGCGACGAGCGCACCTACGAGCACACGATCGCGCTGCGCGCGGTCACCTCGGTCGACGCGATGACCGCCGACTGGGCGCGGATCCCGCACGAGGTGCTGGCGCGCGCCTCGAGCCGGATCACGAACGAGGTGCGCGGCGTCAACCGCGTCGTCTACGACGTCTCCTCGAAGCCGCCCGCGACGATCGAGTGGGAATAGGCCGCCGCTCGCACGGGTGAGAGGCGCAAGAAGGGTCGATGCGTCCGTTCACGCACCTCCACCTGCACACCCAGTACTCGCTGCTCGACGGGGCGATCAAGCTCGGGCCGCTGATGGAGCGCGCCGCCGCGCTCGGCATGCCGGCGGTGGCGATGACGGACCACGGCAACCTCTTCGGCGCCGTCGACTTCTACGAGAAGGCGCGCGCCGCGGGCGTGAAGCCGATCCTGGGCTGCGAGACCTACATCGCGGCCGGCTCGCGCTTCGAGAAGGCCGGGCGCGAGCGCGACGAGTCCGGCTTCGACGCGATCCACCATCTCCTGCTCCTCGCGATGGACGAGACCGGCTATCGCAACCTCGTCACGCTGGTCTCCAAGGGCTACCTCGAGGGCTTCTACTACAAGCCCCGCATCGACCTCGACCTCCTGCGCGAGCACGCCGAGGGCCTGATCGCCACCTCCGGCTGCCTCTCGTCGATGGTGTGTCGCGCGATCCTCGACGGCCAGGCCGAGCGCGCCTGGCGCCTGGTCGAGGACTTCGGCCGGATCTTCCCGGGCCGCTTCTACCTGGAGCTCCAGCGCCACGGCATCCCCGCCCAGGACCAGGTGAACGCCGAGCTCGTGAAGATGGCGGCGGACCTGCGGCTGCCGCTCGTCGCCACCAACGACGCGCACTACCTCGAGCAGGGCGACCACCCCCATCACGACGTGCTGCTCTGCATCGGGACGGCCGCGAACCTCGAGGACCCGAAGCGCTTCCGCTTCGACGGCCAGGGCTTCTACGTGCGCGACGGCGACGAGATGCGCGAGCTCTTCCACGACCACCCCTCGGCGGTCGAGGCCACGCTCGAGATCGCCGAGCGCTGCTCGCTCGAGATCGAGACCGGCCGCTACCACCTGCCCGAGTACCAGGTGCCGGCGGGGCGTACCCGCGAGCAGGTGCTCGAGGAGCAGGCCTGGGCGGGGCTGCGCCGCCGCCTCGGCCTCGCGCCCGACGAGCCGATCCCGACGAAGCACCGCGTCTACGAAGAGCGCATGAAGAGCGAGCTCGGCGTGATCCAGTCGATGGGCTTCGCCGGCTACTTCCTGATCGTCGCGGACTTCATCGACTACGCCCGGCGCAGCGGCATCCCGGTCGGGCCCGGGCGCGGCTCCTCGGCCGGGAGCCTGGCGGCCTGGGGCCTTGGAATTACCGGTGTGGATCCGATCGAGTACGACATCATCTTCGAGCGTTTCCTGAACCCCGAGCGGGTCTCGATGCCGGACATCGACGTGGACTTCTGCATGCGCGGCCGCGACCAGGTGATCCGCTACGTCGCCGAGAAGTACGACGGGACCAGGACACCCGCGCCCGACGAGATGCGGGTCGCGCAGATCGCGACCTTCGGGACGCTCCAGGCGCGCGCCGCGATCCGCGACGTGGGGCGCGTGCTCGGGATGCCCTTCGGCGACGTGGACCGGATCGCGAAGCTCGTGCCCGAGACGCTCGGCATCAAGCTCGACGAGGCGATCGCGCAGTCGCCCGACCTGCGCGCGCGGATCGAGGCGGACGGGCAGGTGGCGCGCCTCTTCGAGACCGCGCGCAAGCTCGAGGGCCTGACCCGCCACGCGAGCAAGCACGCGGCCGGGGTCGTGATCGGCACCGAGCCCCTGATCCGCTCGGTGCCGCTCTACCGCGACGCGCGCACCGGCGACGTGATGACCCAGTACGACATGCGCTGCGTCGAGAAGGTCGGGCTGATCAAGTTCGACTTCCTCGGGCTCAAGACGCTCACCGTGATCGCCGACGCCGAGCGCGCGATCCGGTCCCGCGAGCCCGGCTTCTCGGTCGAGGCCGTGCCGCTCGACGACGCCGCCACCTACGACCTGCTCTGCAAGGGCGACACGGAGGGCGTCTTCCAGGTCGAGTCGTCCGGCATGACGGACCTGGTCGTGAAGCTGCGCCCGCGCCAGTTCAAGGAGCTGATCCCGCTGGTCGCGCTCTACCGGCCGGGCCCGCTCAACTCGGGCATGGTCGAGGACTACGTGAACCGCAAGCACGGGATCACGAAGGTCGACTACATGCTGCCCGAGCTGGCCGAGATCACGGCCGAGACCCTCGGGGTCATCGTCTACCAGGACCAGGTGCTGCAGATCGCGAACAAGCTGGCGGGCTACTCGCTCGGCGAGGCGGATCTCCTGCGCCGCGCGATGGGCAAGAAGAAGGTCGAGGAGATGGCGAGGCAGCGCGAGCGCTTCGTCTCGGGCTGCACGCGCAACGGGATCGACGCCGGGCGCGCGGCCGAGGTCTTCGACCTGATCGCCGAGTTCGCCGAGTACGGCTTCGCGAAGTCGCACTCGACGGCCTACGCGCTGATCACCTACCAGACGGCCTGGCTCAAGGCGAACCACCCGCGCGAGTACCTGGCGGCCCTGCTCACGGTCGAGGCGGGCAACCACGACAAGCTCGCCCGCTACATCGCGCACGCCCGCGCGCAGGGGATCGAGGTGCTGCCGCCCGACGTGAACGAGTCCGCGCGGGACTTCACGGTCGCGGCGGGCGGCCTGCGCTTCGGGCTCGCCGGCGTGAAGAACGTGGGCGAGGGCGCGATCGAGGCGATCCTGGAGGCGCGCGGCGCGGACGCGGGGCGCTTCCCGGACCTCTTCGACTTCGCGCAGCGCGTGGACGGCCGGCGCGTGAACCGCCGCGTCGTCGAGAGCCTCGTCAAGTGCGGCGCCTTCGACTCGCTGCACCCGAACCGGGCGGCGGTCTGGGCGTCGCTCGACCCGGCGCTCGAGCGCGGCGCGGCCGCGCAGCGCGACCGCGAGATCGGGCAGGCGAGCCTCTTCGGGGGCACCGCGGCCGCGGCGGCGGGCGAGGCCCCGCGGCTCGCGGAGGCCGCGCCCTGGACGGAGCGCGAGCGGCTCGGATTCGAGAAGGAGCTGCTCGGCTTCTACGTGACGGGCCATCCGCTGGCGGCGGTGGCGCCCGAGCTCGCGCGCTTCGCCGACCTGCGGGCCGGCCAGGCTGCCGACTACGACGGGCGCGAGGTACGGGTGGGAGGCCTCGTGACGGCGCTCCGCGAGACCCGCAGCCGGCGCGGCGAGACGATGGCCTTCGGCACGCTCGAGGACCTCGAGGGCGCCTTCGACCTCGTCCTCTTCCCGGCGCCCTACGCGCGGCTGCGCGCGCTGCTCAAGCGCGCGCTCGAGCCCGAGCCCGGGAGCCCGCCGCTGCCGCTCCTCGTCAGCGGCAAGCTCGAGGCGGGCGACCCGCCGAAGCTGCTCGTGAACGACGCGGTCACGATCGAGGAGGCCGAGGTGCGCTTCGCCAAGCGGCTGCGCCTCGAGGTGGTGGCGGCCGAGGCGAGCCGCGATCGGCTGCTGGCGCTGCGCCAGGCCCTCGGCCAGCATCCCGGCGATTGCCCCGTGCTGCTGAGCGTCCGCATCCCCGGCGAGAGCGAGACCGTGATCGCGCTGCCCGACGCCTGGGCCGTAGACCCGGACGACGGGCTCCTGCGGGCGCTCGACCAGCTCTTCGGCCGGCGCGTGGCGGAGGTGGTGGTATGAGGGGTGCGCGGGCGCTCCGGGTGCTCGCCGTGCTGCTGGCGGTGGCCCGGCCCGCCGCGGCCGAGCTCGTCCAGGTGGACGCGGTCGGGGCGGCGCCGGCGGGCGAGGGCGCGCGCCAGGCCGCACTCGCCTCGGGCCTGCGCGAGGCCGTGCTGCTCGTGGCCGATGAGCTCGCGCGCGAGGGGGGCGCGGCCGTGACCGAGCGCGCCGCGCTCGAGGCGGCCCTCGGCGCCGACCTGCGCGGCTACGCGGTCCAGTACCAGCTCTCCGAGGATCGCGGCGAGCGCCCGGCGCAGCTCGTCCAGGAGCCCGGGGTGGAGCGGGAGTACGTGGTGGTCGTGGCCGCCCAGGTGGAGGCGGGGCGCGTGCGCGAGGCGCTGCGCCGGGGGGGGCTCCTCGGGGCGGCGGCGCCCGGCGGGGTCCACTCGCTCTGGCTCACGATCGAGGGGGTCGAGGCATGGCCGACCTGGGAGCGCGTGCGGCGGGCGCTCGCGGCGCGCGGCAGCGACGTGCGGCCGATCGAGTTCGCCCGCGGGGTCGTCGTCGCCGAGATGCAGACGGACGAGAGCAACGAGGCGCTGGTCGAGCGCCTGCGCCGAGCGGTTGGCGACTCGCTCGGGGTCGCGGTGGCGGCCTCGGCGCCCGGAACCCTGCGCCTGCGCATGGTCGCAGCGGCGTCCCCGGCGCTCGACGTGCCGGGGTCCGAGCCCGCCGCGGCACCTTCCTCCGACCCAGCCCCGGCGCCCGCCACGGACCCTGCCTCTCCGCCCTCTCCGTGACCCTCCGGCAGGGTTCGCGGATTTGACGAACCGCACCCAAAACGGTATCGACTGCGCCACGTTAGGCGGCTTTCTGGCACGTAGCTCAGTGGGAGAGCACTACCTTGACACGGTAGGGGTCGGCGGTTCAATCCCGCCCGTGCCAACCACGGCCTCCCTTCGGCTTCCCGCGCTCCCACGGACATCGAAGAGCCCCATCCCATGACCCTGCCGCGTTCATGAGCGAGATCTCGGTCCGCCTGCCGGACGGCAAGACCCTCGCCGTGCCGGAGGGCTCGACGATCCTCGCCGTGGCGGAGCGCATCGGCCCGGGGCTGGCGCGCGCCGCGCTCGCGGGCCGCGTCGACGGCCGCCTGGTGGACCTGCGCCTGCCGCTCGCGGGCGACTGCGCCGTCGAGATCGTGACCGCGCGCGACCCCCAGGCCGGCGAGGTGATCCGGCACTCGGCCGAGCACGTGATGGCCGACGCCGTGAAGCGCCTGTTCCCGAACGCCCAGATCGACGTCGGCCGCAGCGACCACAGCGAGAAGTTCCAGTACGACTTCCTGGTCGAGCGCCCCTTCACGCCCGGGGACCTCGAGCGCATCGAGGACGAGATGCGCCGCATCCTCGCCGAGGGAGCCACGTTCACCCGGGAGGTGGTGGATCGCGCGGAGGCGAAGGCGCGCTTTGCGGGCCTCGGCGAGCACCTGAAGGTGGCGCGCATCGACGACATCCCGCACGGCGAGCCGATCACGATCTTCCACCACGGCGGCTTCCAGGACCTGTGCCGCGGCCCGCACGTGCAGCGCGCCGACCAGATCGGCGCGGTGAAGCTCGTCGAGCTGGCCGGCGCCTACTGGAGGGGCGACGAGCGCAACCCGATGCTCCAGCGCGTCTACGGGACCGCCTTCGCCACCCCGAAGGAGCTCGACCAGCACCTGGCGCGGATCGAGGAGGCGCGCCGCCGCGACCACCGCCGGCTCGGCCAGGAGCTCGACCTCTTCCACGTGGACCCGCTCTCGCCGGGCTCGCCCTTCTTCCACCCGAAGGGCGTCGTGCTCGTCAACGAGCTGGTCGGCTACGTGCGGAGCCTGTACCCGAAGTACGGCTTCCAGGAGGTGATCACGCCGCAGCTCTTCCGGGCCGAGCTCTTCAAGACCTCGGGCCACTACGAGAACTTCGGCGACGACATGTTCCGCTTCCAGGGCGACGAGGAGGAGGAGCTCTTCGTCAAGCCGATGAACTGCCCCGGCCACTGCGCCTTCTACAACACCGCGAAGCACAGCTACCGCGAGCTGCCGCTGCGCTACGCGGAGTTCACGCGACTGCACCGCAACGAGCGCTCGGGGACCCTGCACGGGCTGTCGCGGGTGCGCTCCTTCGCGCAGGACGACGCCCACGTCTTCTGCATGCCCGAGCAGGTCGAGCCGGAGCTCGCTCGCTTCTTCGAGATGCTCCGCGAGGTCTACGGCGCGCTCGGCCTCGACGACGTCCAGGTGTCGGTGTCGACGCGGCCCGAGCGCTTCATCGGCGCGCCCGAGGACTGGGACCGCGCCGAGCGGCTGCTGGTGCGCGCGGTCGAGGCGGCCGGCTACGCCTGCGGCATCAAGGCCGGCGAGGCGGTCTTCTACGCGCCCAAGGTCGAGTGCGACTTCCGCGACGTGATGGGCCGCACCTGGACCCTCGGCACGATCCAGGTCGACATGTCGGCGCCCGAGCGATTCGACCTGCGCTACACGGGGAGCGACGGCCAGGAGCACCGGGCGGCCATGCTGCACCGCGCGATCCTGGGCTCGCTCGAGCGCTTCCTCGCGATCTACCTCGAGCACACGGCGGGCGACTTCCCGCTCTGGCTCGCGCCCGTCCAGGTGGTGGTGCTGCCGATCGCCGAGCGCCACGCGGCGTGGGGCGCGCGCGTGCGCGACGCGCTGGCCGCGCGCGGGCTGCGCGCCGTCCTCGACGAGCGCAACGAGAAGCTCAACTTCAAGATCCGGGAGGCGGAGACGCAGAAGATCCCGGTGATGGCCGTGGTCGGCGACCAGGAGGTGGCGAGCGGGACCGTCACCCCGCGCCGCCGGCACGGCGCCCAGGGGGCGGCACAGGCGCTGGCCCTCGACGCCTTCGCATCCGAGCTCGCGGCCGCGGTGGCCGAGCGCCGGGCGAGGGCCTGAACCGAACCGTCCCGCGGAGGAACGCGCATCCGATTCCCCAAGCGAGGTGAACGCGACGTCCGGCCCGAGAGCGCCGAGCGTGTCAACGAGCGCATCCGCGCCCGTGAGATCCGTGTCGTCGACGACGACGGGTCGCAGCTCGGCGTGATGACGCCCTGGGACGCGCTCCAGAAGGCGCAGGAGCGCGGCCTCGACCTGGTCGAGGTGGCGCCCGGAGCCAATCCTCCCGTGTGTCGCATCATGGACTACGGGAAGTACAAGTACGAGCAGAAGAAGAAGCAGGCGGCCAGCAAGGCCAAGGCGCATGCCGCCACGCTCAAGGAAGTGAAGTTACGGCCGCGCACCGACGACCACGACCTGGATTTCAAGGTGCGGAGCGCGCGGCGCTTCCTGATCGAGGGCGACAAGGTCAAGGTGACGCTGATGTTCCGGGGCCGGGAGATCGTGCACACCAGCCTGGGCTTCGAGCAGCTCGATCGGGTGAAGGCCATGCTGGCCGACATCGCCAACGTCGAGAGCACGCCGCGGCTCGAGGGGCGGTTCATGTCGATGATCCTGGTCCCGAACCGCGACGCCATCGCACGCCTCGAACGGGCCCGGCAACAGGCCGACGGGACCGGGTCCGGCGAGCCGGGTGCCGGCGGGACGGAAGAGCAGGGAGCGCCGGCCGCCGAGCCGGCGCCGGGAGAGAACTGATGCCGAAGATGAAGACGCACCGGGGAGCGGCCAAGCGCGTGAAGCGCACGGGCACGGGCAAGTTCGTCCGCTCCCAGAAGGGGATGAGCCACATCCTCACCAAGAAGAGCTCCAAGCGGAAGCGCCACCTGCGCGATCGGGTGGTGGCCTCCGCGGTGGACCAGAAGCGGCTCGAGAAGCTGCTGCCGGGCTGAGCCCGGCGGCGCGAGCCGGCGCAAGGAAGGGTCGAAGCATGCCGAGAGTCAAGCGGGGCGTCGCGAAGCGGCGCCGGCACAACCGGATCCTGAAGGAAGCCAAGGGCTATTTCGGCTCGCGGCACCGTCTGTTCAAGGTCGCACGGGAGACCGTCGAGCGGGCCTGGACCTACGCGTACCGCGACCGCAAGCAGCGCAAGCGCGACTTCCGCAGCCTGTGGATCACGCGCATCAACGCGGCGGCCCGCGAGCACGGCCTGTCCTACAGCCAGCTCATGGACGGCCTGCGCAAGGCCGGCGTCGAGATCGACCGCAAGCACCTGGCGGAGCTGGCGGCGGTGGATCCGCAGGCGTTCGCGGCGCTGGTCCAGCGGGCGCGCGCGAAGACGGCCTGACCGGGACGGGCGTGGCGGCCGAGCACGCGAGCCTCGAGGCGCTCGAGGGGCAGGCGCGCGAGGCGCTGGCCGGGGCCTCGAGCCTGCCGGCGCTGGCCGAGGTACGCGCGCGCCTGCTCGGCAGGAAGAGCGCACTCGCCGCGGCGCTGCGCGGGATCGGGCAGCTCTCGCCCGAGGAACGAGCGCGCGCGGGCGAGCAGGCCAATGCGATCAAGACGCGCATCGAGGCGCTCGTCGAGGCGCGCCGCGCCGAGCTCGAGCGGGACGCGCGTGCAAGCGCGCTCGGAGCGCCGCGCCTCGACGTCACGCTGCCCGGCTGGCGCCCGCCGCGCGGTGCGCTCCACCCGGTGACCCGCGTCGAGCGCGACGTGGTGGCCTTCTTCCACGGGCTCGGCTTCTCGGTCGAGGAAGGGCCCGAGGTCGAGAGCCAGTGGAACAACTTCGAGGCCCTCAACATGCCCGCCGACCACCCGGCGCGGGACATGCAGGCCACCTTCTTCGTCGAGGGCGGCCACGTGCTGCGCACCCACACCTCGCCGGTCCAGATCCGCACCATGACCGGTCGCACGCCGCCCTTCCGCTTCATCGCGCCGGGCCGGGTCTACCGCTGCGACCGCAGCCCGCGTCACTCGCCGATGTTCCACCAGGTCGAGGGCTTCATGGTCGACGAGACGGCCTCGTTCGCCGACCTGAAGGGCATCCTCTACGCGTTCCAGCGTCACATGATGGGCGCCGACGTCGAGCTGCGCTTCCGCTCCTCCTACTTCCCCTTCACCGAGCCCTCCGCCGAGATGGACTACCGCTGCCGGATCTGCGCGGGAGCCGGCTGCGCCACCTGCTCGCAGTCGGGCTGGATCGAGGCCGGCGGCTGCGGGATGATCCACCCGGTCGTGCTCGAGCACTGCGGGATCGATCCCGAACGGTGGCAGGGCTTCGCCTTCGGCATGACGCTCGACCGCGCCGCGATGCTGCGCTGGGGCATCCCGAACATCCACCTGCTCTTCGACGGCGACGCCCGCGTGCTGGAGCAGGTCTGATGCGCGTGCCGCTGCGCTGGCTCGCGGAGTGGATCGCGCTTCCGCCCGAGCCGGAGCTGCTGGCGCGGCTCACCCAGGGCGGGCTCGAGGTGGAGGGCGTCGAGCGCGTGGGGCCCGACCTCTCGGGCGTGCGCGTGGGGCTGGTCGTGAGCCGCGAGCGCCACCCGAACGCGGACCGGCTCGCGCTCTGCCGCGTGGACCTGGGCGGCGGCGAGCCGGTCGAGATCGTCTGCGGTGCCCCGAACGTGGCGGCGGGCCAGAAGGTCGCGGTGGCTTCACCCGGTGCCACGCTCCCCGACGGGCGCAAGCTCGAGAAGGCGAAGATCCGCGGCGTCAGCTCCCACGGCATGATCTGCTCGGCCCGCGAGCTGGGCCTCGGTGACGACCAGGCCGGGATCCTCGTGCTCGATCCCGCGGCGCCGGTCGGCGCGCCCCTCGACCAGGTGCTGGCGGCCGGCGATCGCGTGGTCGAGATCGCGCTCACCCCGAACCGCGGCGACTGCGCCTCGCTGCTCGGGATCGCGCGCGAGGTGAGGGCGCACTTCGGAGGCGCCCTGCGCGTGCCGCCCTCCGAGCCGCCCGAGGCCGGGGCGCCGGCGGCCGGCTCGTTCCGGGTCGAGATCGCCGACCCGGAGGGCTGCGCGCGCTACGCCGGGCGGCTCGTGCGGGGGGTCCGGGTCGGCCCGAGCCCGGCCTGGGTCCAGGAGCGACTCCAGGCGGCCGGCCTGCGCGCGATCAACGTCGTCGTCGACGTGACGAACCTGGTGCTGCTCGAGCTCGGCCAGCCGCTCCACGCCTTCGACGCGGCGCTCCTGCGCGGCGGCGTCGTGCGCGTGCGGCGCGCGGTCCCCGGCGAGAAGCTCGCGACCCTCGACGGCGAGTGCCGCGCGCTCGAGCCGGGCGACCTCGTGATCGCCGACGCCGAGCGCGCGATCGCGCTGGCGGGCGTGATGGGCGGCGCCGAGACCGAGGTGGGCGAGCGCACCCGGGACGTCTTCCTCGAGAGCGCCCAGTTCGACCCGACCCGCGTGCGCCGTACGGCGCGCCGCCTGGGCCTCCACAGCGAGGCCTCCTATCGCTTCGAGCGCCAGGTCGACCGCGAGGGCGTGCACCGCGCCTGCGACCGGGCTGCGCGCCTGCTCGCCGAGCTGGCCGGCGGCCAGGTGGCGCCAGGGGTCGTCGAGGCCGCCGGCGCGCCGCTCGAGCCCGTGCCGATCCTCGCGCTCGATCCGGCGCGCGCGAACCGCCTGCTCGGCACGGCCCTCACGCGGGAGGAGATCGTCGCGCTCCTCGCGCGGGTGGACGTCGGGGTCGAGGATCCCCACGCGACGCCGCTCCGCTGTCGGGTCCCGAGCTTTCGCAACGACCTGCGCCGGCCGGTGGACCTGGTCGAGGAGATCGCCCGCATCCACGGCTACGACCGGATCCCGACCACGATGCCGAGCGAGCGACTCGCTCCGGTCGAGGAGGCACGCGCGCGCGTGCTCGCCGGCGCCGCCCGCGACGCGCTCCGCGCCGCGGGGCTCCTCGAGTGCATGACGCTGCCCTTCACGAGCCCGGCGGCGCTCGACGAGCTCGGGCTCGCCGGGGACGACCCGCGCCGGCGCCTGGTGCGGGTGCAGAACCCCCTGACCGAGGAGGAGGGCGCGCTGCGGACCACGCTCGTGCCCTCGATCCTCGCCGCCGTCCGCGGCAACCGGAGCCGGCAGCTCGAGCGGGTACGCCTCTTCGAGCTCGGCGCGACCTTCCATCCCCGGGCGCCCGGCGAGCTTCCCGAGGAGCGGCCGGAGCTGGTGGCGGCGATCGCGGGGAGCGCCGACGGCCTGTGGCAGGCGGGCCCGCCCGTCCCCGTCTACTTCGAGCTGAAGGGCGCAGCAGAGCAGGTGCTCGAGGCCCTCGGGCTCGGTGCCCGCTTCGAGGCCGGCGCCGGCGCGCCCTGGTGGCACCCGGCGGCCAGCGCCAGGATCGAGGTGGGGGGCCGCGTGGTCGGAGGGCTCGGCGAGCTGCATCCCGACGCCGCCGCCCGGCTCGGGATCGACGTCCCCTGCGCCGTGCTCGTGCTCGACCTCGCGGCGCTCGCCGCCGCACGGCCCGAGCCGCACCGCTTCGAGGAGCCGTCGCGCCATCCGCACGTGCGCCGGGACCTGGCCGTCCTGCTCCCGCACGGCGTGGCGGCGGCCCGGGTGCTCGAGGCGATCTGCGCGACGGCGGGCCCGCACCTCGCCGAGGCGGCCGTCTTCGACCGCTACGAGGGCCGCGGCGTGCCCGAGGGGCGCGTCAGCGTGGCCTTCCGGCTCGTGTTCCAGCGGCGCGATCGCACGCTCACCGACGCCGAGGTGACGCGGGCGCTCGAGCGGGTCGTGGGCATGCTGGCAGACCGCTTCCAGGGCGAGCTGCGACAGGGAGGCGACTGAGGTGGGGGACGACTCGATGGGAGGGCGGACCATGACCAAGGCCGAGATCGTGGAGCAGATCTACGAGCGGGTCGGCTTCTCGAAGAAGGAGTCGGCGGACCTCGTCGAGAAGGTCTTCGAGATCATCAAGGAGACCCTGGAGCGCGGGGAGAAGGTCAAGATCTCCGGTTTCGGGAACTTCGTGGTCCGCGAGAAGAACGCCCGCAAGGGCCGCAATCCCCAGACCGGCGAGGAGATCCTGCTCGAGGCGCGGAAAGTCCTCACCTTCAAGCCCAGTCTCGTGCTAAAGAACCTCCTGAACGAGGACAACCCCGAGCTGGCCGGCTCCGACGACGAGGAGGACGACGAGGAATAGCCGCGGAAGGGCGGGCTCGCGGAGGGGGGCTGCGAAAGCGATCGACGGGACGGGTGAGCCGCGCGGAGCCGGACGCAGGGGATCCGAAGAGGGGAGGGGCGCTTGGAAGGTCCTGCCCACGTGACACCGACGGGTGGCCCGGACGCCGCCGACGGGACGGCGCCCGAGAAGCGCTACTTCCGGATCGGCGAGGTGGCGAGGATCACGGGCGTGAAGCCGCACGTGCTCCGCTACTGGGAGTCCGAGTTCCGCTGGATGGCGCCCGCCAAGTCGCGCTCCAAGCAGCGCATGTACCGCCAGCGCGACATCGAGGTGGTCCAGCTCCTGAAGCGCCTGCTGCACGAGGAGCGCTTCACGATCGCGGGCGCGCGCAAGAAGCTGCGCGAGATGGGCATCCACCGCGCTCTCGACAAGCCGCAGCTGGACCTGGGCCTCGAGGTCGAGCCGATCGAGAGCCTGCGGCGCGTGCGCGAGGAGCTGCGGGCGATTCGCGCGCTGCTCTAGGCGGGCGGGGCCGGGCGGATGACTTCGCTGCGCCATCGGGTGCCGAAGGCGGCCGGCGGGCGCTCTGCGTGAGGCCGCCCGGCCGCTCGACCCCCGCGCTCGCCGGCGGCGCCGCGCTGGTGGCCCTGCTCGCCTGGCAGGGCCACCGCGTCGAGCATGCGTTGCCGGCCTTCGAGCGCGTGATCGCCGAGCTCGGACCCTGGGGACCGATCGGGCTGGCGCTCGCGATCGTGCTCCTCGGCCCGCTGCTGATCCCCGATTCGGTCTTCGGGGTCACGGCCGGCGCCTGCTTCGGCCTCGGCCTCGGGAGCGCCGCGTACTTCGCCGGTGCCTACCCGATGTGCCTGCTCGTGCAGTGGGCGAGCGGCCGCTGGCTCGGCGCTCGGGTGCTGCGGCTGCTCGCCGCGGAGCCGCGCCTGCGCGCCGTGGTCGCTGCGGCTCGTGAGGGAGGCCCGCGCCTCACCTTCCTGATCCGCCTGCTCCCGGTGAACCAGGCGCTGCTCAGCTACGCCCTCGGCGCGGCGGGGGCCCCGCTCCGCTTCGCCCTGCTCGGCAACGTCGCCATGCTCGCCCACATCCTCCCGACCGTGTACGTCGGCGCCGTCGCCGCCCACGTGACGCGGATGGCGGCGAGCCGTCACCGCGAGTGGGAGACCGGGGGTGTGCTCTTCGTCCTGGGTCTCGTGGCGTGCGTTCTCGTCACGATCCAGGTCACGCGCCGTGCCTGGGCCGCGATCGAGGCCAGGGAGCGCGCCGCCCCGGACGCCGCTCCGCGCGCACCCGCCGGGGCCTGAGGCCGCGCGCCGCCGCCCCGGCCATCGACAGCCCCGACCCCCGCCCGCTACACCCTCCCCGAGTCGGGCCGTAGCGCAGCCTGGTAGCGCGCCTGAATGGGGTTCAGGAGGTCGCGGGTTCGAATCCCGCCGGCCCGACCAATGCCTCCGGAACGAGCCGAGCGCGGCCGTTCTCTTGATCCCGCGCCTACGCGCCAGTCTCATTGCCAGTGACGATCACGTCAACGCTGCAATCGAGCACTTGGAGAAGCGAGATCAGCTGGTTCATGGACTTCCGGGTATTCGTCGTGTCGAGTAGGCGATAGAGCTGCGGCACGGACGTCTTGAGCCGTCGGGCCAGCTCGCGGCGGCTGAGGCCGCTCTCGTCGACGCGCTTCTTGGCCTCCACAGTGAGTTGATAGATGAGGAGGTCGCGGAGGTAGTTGGGATCCTCGTTGTACTCGAGCACCTGGTCGAGATGCACGGATCCTTCGTCACCGGACTCCAGGACGTAGGTGAAGGCCTCCCTTCCCAGCTCCTGGTCCACGTAGGCGTCCGCGACCCTGTCGGCCGAATTCGGCTGAGGCTCGGCCTTCACGTAGGGGAAGACGTAGGTGTCGCCGGAGTAGGTGACGACTCGGAACTCGCCCTTTCGGTTGTTCGCTTCGACCTTGCGGATCTTCACAGTGCGCCCTCGTTGTCGAGCTCGCGGATCAGCCGGCGGACCCTCGCTGTGGCCCGGCCCTTCATGGGCTGCCAGTTGTCCAGGTCCCATTTCACCACGAGCTTGCCGTCCCGGTAGACATGCACGTGGCGGGGGCTGTGGTCCCCCTTCCAGGTAAGGAAGACGTGGCCTCCCCGGCGGACCTTAGCCACTGGCAGATGTTACCAACAGTGGTATCGGTTGCAAGCTTGGACCGGAACGAGTGCAGGTGTCACCTGGCCACCCGGGTGGCTTCCTGCGTGGCCCGATCGGGCGGGGCGTTGGCCGGTGAGCCTCGCCGGACGCTACTCCCTTCTCGGATCTCGCCCACCCGAACCCCGGTGAACACGAGGAGTCGCACGGCAGCCAGGGCGGCCGGAAGCTCCGACTGCTGGCGCCGGGGGTCCTTGCCGGCCTCGCAGGACTCCTCCAGCCCCTTCCGGGCCGCGCCCCGGCGCGTCGGCTCGGCCGCGGAGAGGAAGCGCTCCCGCCGGTTCTCGGGATCGCGCCGGATGCCGCAGTCGCGCTCTCGCGGGGCTGCGGCGTCGACGGTACGCTTGTTGCGCTTCGCCATCCGACGTTCCTTCGCTCGCGACTTCCTTCGGTGAGTCGGTTCGCGTTCCGGGAAGGCCCAGGGCCAGCAATCGGGGCCGATTTCGATGATGTGGAGGCGTTCGGAGGCGTCGAGATGAAAAGCGGAGACATGCGAGAGGAATCGCACGCGAGCGCAACGTATCGCATTACTGCGTATGCCGATCGGGCGCGATGGGGTTCAGGAGCTCGCGGGTTCGAATCCCGCCGGCCCGACCAGCCACCGCCGTTGCCTCGGACTCCAACCCGGTCGTGACGTCGTTCCAGGACCAGCTCGATCGCCTCGGGGTCTCGCCGCGCAAGCGGGAGGCCCTGCTCCGTAACCACGCCTATCTGATGCCGAACCGGGTCGAGGCCTGGACGGGCGCCGGGATCCCGCTCGTGATCGGGCGGCGCGAGGGCTACCGGATCTGGGACGTGGACGGCCACGAGCTCCAGGACCTGCACCTCAACGGCGGCACCTACAACCTCGGGCATCGCCACCCCGGGATGCTGGCGGCGCTCGCCGGCGCGCTCGAGACCCTCGACGTCGGGAACCACCACTTCCCCTCGGAGGCGCGCGGCCGGCTGGCCGAGCGTCTGGCAGCCCTCACCCCGGGCGACCTCCACTACTCGGTGCTCACGCCGAGCGGGAGCGAGGCCAACGACGTGGCCATCAAGTCCGTGCGCCATGCCACGGGACGGCGCCGGATCGTGTCGCTCGGGGCGGGCTTCCACGGCACCTCCGGGCTCTCGGGCGCGGCGGGCAACGACGCCGACGCGGCCTTCTTCCTCTCCGACCACCCCGGCGAGTTCACGAAGATCCCCTTCGGCGACCTCGACGCCGCCGAGACGGCGCTGGCCCCGCGCGACGTCGCCGCGGTCCTGATCGAGCCGATCCCGGCGACCTTCGGCTTCCCCGTCCCGCCCCCGGACTACCTGCCGGGCCTGCGGGCGCTCTGCGATCGCTACGGGACCCTGCTCGTCGCCGACGAGGTGCAGACCGGACTCGGCCGTTCGGGGAGGCTCTGGGCCGTCGAGGCTTTCGGCGTGGAGCCCGACCTCCTGATCTCGGGCAAGGGTCTCGGCGCCGGTCTCTACCCGATCGGCGTCTGCGTCCTCGGCCGCCGCGCGGGCCGCTGGCTCCACGAGCGCGGCTGGGGCTACGTCTCGACCTTCGGCGGCTCGGAGCTCGGCTGCGTGGTGGCCCTGCACGCGCTCGAGCTCTGCGCCTCCGAGCAGACCGCGCGCAACGTGGCGGAGATCTCCGCCCATCTCGCGAGCGGCCTCGCGGACCTGCGCGCCCGCCGCCCCTACCTCTGCGACGTGCGCCAGCAGGGCCTGATCGTGGGCCTCGGCTTCGACGACCCGAACGGCGGCCTCCGGATGGCGGCTGCGCTCTACCAGGTGGGCCTCTGGGCGATGTTCGCAGGCTTCGACCGCCGCTATCTCCAGTGGAAGACGGGCCTCCTCGTCGACCGCGCCTACGTGGACGAGGCGCTCGACAAGCTCGAGACCGCGGTGAAGCGTGTCGCGGGCTGAGCGCCCGGCCTTCTACGCGCAGCCCGAGGCCGAGCAGATCCGCGGCCTCGAGACCCTGGCGCGCGAGGCCCTGCAAGCCTGGGCGCTCGGGGACGCCGGCCTCGCGCCCGTGGCCTACCGCGAGAACATGACCTTCCGCGTGGAGGCCGGCGCGCGCGGCCGCTTCGCCCTGCGCATCCACCAGGCCGGCTACCGCAGCGACGCCGAGATCGCGAGCGAGCTCGCCTTCATGGGCGCGCTGCGCGAGGGCGGCGTCGCGACGCCCGAGGTCGTGGCGGCGCGCGACGGCGCGCCCTTCGTCCGGGCGACGAGCCCGGCCGTGCCCGAGCCGCGCCAGTGCGATCTCTTCGAGTGGATCGAGGGCCGGCCGCTGCGGGCCACGGGAGCGGCCCTCTCGCTCCCGGACGAGGAGCTCGCGCGCGTCTACGCCGACGTCGGACGCCAGGCGGCCTCGATCGCCAACATCGCCGAGGCCTGGCAGCGCCCGCCGGGCTTCACGCGCCCGGTCTGGGACGCCGAGGGGATCTTCGGCGCGACCGCCCAGCTCGGCGACTGGCGGCGGCTCGCGCGCCTCGCGCCCGCGCAGCGCGCGCTCCTCGACCGCCTGGCCGAGCGCCTGCGCACCGACCTCGCCGCCTTCGGCCGCACCCCCGACCGCTTCGGCCTCTGCCACGGCGACTTCCTTCCCGAGAACCTGATGCTCGGCGACACGGGCCTGCGCCTGCTCGACTTCGACGACTGCGGGGAGGGCTGGACCCTGCTCGACTTCGCCACCGCCGTCTTCGACCTGCTCGGCGAGCCCTCCTTCGACGCCTGCCTGGGTGCCCTGGTGGCGGGATTCCGCGAGCGCCGCGCGCTCGCCGAGGAGCAGCTGGCGCGGCTGCCCACGTTCCTGCTCGCGCGCGCGCTCAGCTACCTCGGCTGGAGCGCCACGCGCTCGCACCTGCGCAAGGCCGAGGAGATCGCGCCGCGCCTGCTCGCGGCGCTCGAGGCCTTCGCGCCGGCCTACCTCGGGGAGAGCGGATGAGCGCCCGTCCGCCCGGCTACTACGAGAGCGCCCTGTGGCTCTACGCCGACGCCACGAGCTACGCGCCGGGCGAGACCGCCACCTTCTTCGTCTCGAGCCCGCGCTCGGACGCGCTCACCTGCACGGTCTCGCGCGCGGGCGCCGCCGAGCAGACGGTGGTCGAGCAGGGCGGCATCCACGCCGCGCCGCGGGAGGTGCCCGCGGACGCCTACCGGGCCGGCTGTGGCTGGCCGGAAAGCTTCTCCCTGCGCGTCGGAACGGACTGGCCGAGCGGGTACTACCGGGTCCGGCTGCGCGGGGGAGATCTCGACGCCGAGCACTTCCTCGTCGTGCGCTCGGCGAACCCGGGTGCGCGCGCGCGCCACGTCCTCGTGCTCGCCACCAACACCTACCAGGCCTACAACAGCTGGGGCGGCAAGAACCTCTACGGCAACGACGCCGCCTTCACCGACGGCCCCAACCAGCTCGTCCACCGCCCGGCGCCCGCGCCCGTCGTCGCCTGGGATCGCCCGTACTCGCGCTGCCTCCTCGCGCCGCCCGGGCCGGCGCGCATCCCGACGAGCCGCCGGCGCGGGATGGGCCAGGCCCTCGGTCTGCCCGATGCCGCGGCGGCGCTCGCGGTGGCGGGCGCCTCCCTCTGGGACCTGCCCGCCGGCTTCCTCCACAAGTGGGAGCAGCAGTTCGTGGCCTGGGCCGAGCGCCAGGGGATCGCGCTCGACTACCTGGCCCAGAGCGATCTCGATGCGAGGCCCGATGCGCTCGCCCCCTATCCGTCGTACCTGAGTGTCGGTCACGACGAGTACTGGACCTGGGAGGAGCGCGACGCGGTCGAGGCCTTCGTGGACGCGGGCGGTCAGGCCTCGTTCTTCTCCGGCAACGCGGCGTTCTGGCAGGTGCGCTTCGAGCGCGATGGCCGCGAGATGGCCGGCTACAAGTTCACGGCGCCGACCGACGATCCCGTCCTCGGCACCCCGCGCGAGCGGCGCGTGACGAGCCTGTGGTCCGACCCGCTGATCGGGCGGCCCGAGACCGCGATGACCGGCCTCAGCTTCGCGCGCGCCGGCTATGCGCGGGTCGGCTACGCGCTCTCGCGTGGTTCGGCCGGCTACACGATCCATCGCCCGGAGCACTGGTCGCTGGCCGGGACGGACCTGTTCTACGGCGACGTCCTCGGCGACGACTTCGCGCTC
This sequence comes from Deltaproteobacteria bacterium, assembly GCA_035063765.1. Classification (NCBI taxonomy): domain Bacteria; kingdom Pseudomonadati; phylum Myxococcota; class Myxococcia; species Deltaproteobacteria bacterium. The sequence continues at coordinate 96,366 of JAPSFT010000001.1, read as the reverse complement.
TGCGCCTACGAGACGGATGGCTGCGACTTCCGCTTCGAGAACGGGCTTCCGGTGCCGACGGGGGTCGGCGGGACGCCCGAGGACTTCGAGATCGTCGGCCTGGCCCCGGCGACGCTCGGCGAGCCGGCGCACACGCCGGGCGAGGGGCTCCTCGGCCGCGACGACGCGCGCTTCGTCGCCGATCGCGTCTTCGGCGGCGACATCGAGCGCGCCCTGCGCGGCCATGCTGCCTTCGGCAGCTTCCGCCGCGGGCGCGGGGAGGTCTTCAGCGCGGGCACCACCGAGTGGCCCTGGGGCCTCAGCGCTCCGGACCCCTTCATCGACCGGATCACGCGCAACGTCCTCGAGCGCGCCGCAAAGAGCGGAGCCCCGCGAGAGCGCCGGGCACGCTGAGCGCCCGCGCGCGCCGCTCGGCGGCCCAACGGCCCACGATCTGCACTACGGTCGGGTCCGATGCGAAGGGACACGCCCTTCGGGGCCTGGGTCGAGACCGACGTGCCGCCCCGGCTCGACGCGCTCGGCTGGTCGCGATGGCACCGCCTGTTCGTGATCGCGCTCGGGGTCACGTGGATCCTCGACGGGCTCGAAGCGAGCCTGATCGCGAACCTCGCGCCCACCCTGCGCGATCCGCGCGCGCTCGGGCTCTCGGCCGCCGAGGTGGGCTTCGCGAGCTCGGTCTACCTCGCGGGCCAGGTCGCCGGAGCGCTCGTCTTCGGCTACCTGACCGATCGCCTCGGCCGCAAGCGGCTGTTCCTCGTGACGCTCGGTCTCTACCTGGTCGCGACCGCACTCAGCGGGCTCGCGCCGGGCTACGGCGTGTTCCTCGTCTTCCGCTTCTTCGCCGGCGCCGGCATCGGGGGCGAGTACTCGGCGATCAACTCCGCGATCGACGAGCTCGTGCCCGCACGCATCCGCGGCCAGGTCGATCTCGCCATCAACGGGAGCTACTGGGTCGGCGTCGGCCTAGGCGCGGGGCTCACGCTGGTGCTGCTCGATCCCGAGCTGCTCCCGGTCGGGATCGGCTGGCGGCTCGTCTTCGCGCTCGGCGCAACGCTCGGCCTCGGCATCGTGCTCGTGCGCCGCCACATGCCCGAGAGCCCGCGCTGGCTCCTCAGCCACGGCTACCTCGCCGCGGCCTCCGAGACCGTCGATCGGATCGAGGCGCAGGTCCGTGGCCCCGGCGCCGGACGCCGGAGCGAGGTGGCGCCCGTGCGCGTCCGCGTGCACGGCCCCGTCGGCATCCCCCACCTGATCCGCACGCTCGTCCGCCGCTACCCGCGGCGCACGATCCTCGGCCTCGTGATGATGCTGGCGCAGGCCTTCCTCTACAACTCGATCTTCTTCAGCTACGGCCTGATCCTCGAGGCCTTCCACGGGGTACCCGCCGGCGACGTCGGCAAGTACGTGATCCCGTTCGCGGCCGGGAACTTCCTCGGCCCGATCCTGCTCGGGCGCTCCTTCGACCGCTGGGGGCGGCGCGTGATGATCCCCGCGACCTATGCGCTCGCGGGCCTGCTCCTGCTCGCGACCGGCGGGCTCTTCGTCGCCGGCTTCCTCGACGCGCTCACGCAGACCCTCGCGTGGTCGCTCGTCTTCTTCTTCGCGTCGGCAGCCGCGAGCTCGGCCTACCTGACGGTCAGCGAGCTCTTCCCGGTCGAGCTGCGCGGGATGGCGATCGCCGTGTTCTACGCCTTCGGCACGCTGGTCGGCGGCGTCGGGGCGCCCGCGCTCTTCGGCGCCCTCGTCGACACCCAGGACCCGAGGCAGCTCTTCGCCGGCTACGCGCTCTCGTCGGCGCTGATGATCGGCGCGGCGATCGTGGCGCGCGTGCTCGGCGTCGACGCCGAGCGCCGCTCGCTCGAGGAGCTCTGCGCCGAGCCCTAGCCGCGGGCGCTCCCGCGCTCTCTGCCGGCGTGCTCCTCGTGCGGGCGGGCGGCGCGGCGCCGGTGCCGGGCCGGCAGGTCGGGCGCGTGCATCCGCTCGCGGCTGTGGGCCCGCTCACAGCGCGCGCTCGCGCGGCGTGCGAGCCTCCTCGATCGAGGAGCCTCGTGGATGGCCCGCGATCACCTGATCCTGCTCGCCGTGCTCGTGGCGGCCCTCCTGCTCGCCGTCGCCGACCTCGCCCGGATCGGTGCCGGGCCCGAAGGGAGCGGGGTCGTGCACGCCGGCACGCACGCCGCCCCGGATCCCATGAGCGCTCTCGACCCGATCCGGGCTCGCACGCAGCGCGAGCGGTCGGCCGCGAGTGGCCTCGCGGTGGCCGGGCGGGAGGCGGACGAGCCGCCGGGCTCGCTGCCTTGAGGCGGCGGGAAGGGCGGCTCGGTGAGACGCTCGAGGCATCCGTCGTCGAGGGGCCGGGGGGCTCCTCAGGGCGGCCACCAGCGGTCGAGGGCGAGCACGAGCGCGATCGAGGCGGCGCACGCGAGCGCGGCCCCCGCGAGCGGCACCGGTTCGGGCGGCGCCGCGGGCGGCCGTCGCGAGGACGCGACGATGCCGGCCAGCGCCGCGAGCGCGATTGCCACGCCGAGCACCGGCGTCAGCGGGAAGGGCGCGTGCTCCCGCTCGAGGCGCCGCCGCTCCTCGGCGATCTCGCCCGGCGCGTGGGGCTGCTCCTCGAGACGGCGCAGCTCGGCGGCGATCCGGCGCTCGTGCTCGGGCTCGAAGGTCGCGGCGTAGACGGGATCCGCGAGCCAGCGCTGCTCGGCGCGCTGTAGGACGCCGTGGGCCGCGGCGGCGGCGAGCGCGGCGGCCGCCACGATCGCGATGCGCGTTCCGCGTCGCGGAGCCGCCACCCAGACCCCGATCCGCGCGCCGAGCCGGTGCCCCGCCACGAAGCTCGCCGCGACCAGCACGGCGCTCGCGGCGGCGACGAACGCGGTGCGCCCCGCGCCGAGCAGCCCGTGGAGGGTGCGCCCGTCGCCCGCGCCGTAGTGGACGCCCGTCGCCAGGTAGAAGAGCCCGTGGAGGACGAAGAGCAGGCCGATCGCCGTGGCGAAGAGGCCCGCGACGCCGCGCCGCCCGCGCACGAGCGCGAGCAGCGCGGCGCCGAGCGCGAGCTCGAGCGCGATCCCGCCGAGGTCGATCGCAAGCGTGCCGCCGAGGGACAGGGCCGTGCACCCGAAGGTCACGTAGCCGCCGCCGAAGAGGAAGAGCCGCAGGCCGGTGAGCCGGCAGCCGAACGCCTCCGCGACCGCGCCGTGGCCGAGGGCCTCGTGGAGCACGAGGCCCAGCCGGCTGGCGGTGAGCCCGACCAGCGCGAGCAGCGCCGCGAGCCGGAGCGCGTTCAGGCGTCCCGGTCCGTCGCCGGCACCTTCGTGAAGTCCGCCGGGCGCTTCTCGAGGAAGGCCCGGAGCGCCTCGACGTTCTCGGGCGAGCCCACGCGCACCCGGAAGGCCGCGTCCTCGCGGGCGCGCGCCGCGCGGATCCCGTCGCTGCGGACGGCGAGGAGCAGGCGCTTGGTGTAGCGGAGTGCGCCGAGCGGCTGGGCCGCGATGCGCGCCGCCAGCGCCTGGAGCTCCGGCAGCAGCCGCGCGCGCGGGAGCACGCGGCTCGCGAGCCCGAGCTCGCAGGCCCGCGCGGCGTCGATCCACTCTGCGGTGTAGAGCAGCTCGGCGGCGCGCTGGTGCCCGAGCTGGAGGGGGAGCAGGAAGCTGCTGGCCGCCTCCGGCACCACCCCGAGCGGTACGAAGGGCGCCCGCAGCCGCGCCTCCTCGGCCATCCACACCACGTCGCAGTGCAGCAGCAGCGTGAGCCCGATCCCCACGCCGACGCCGTTCACCGCCGCGAGCAGCGGCTTGTCGAAGGCCACGAGCTCGTCCATGAAGCGCGGGAAGCCGGGGCCCTCGCTGCCGCCCGGGGGCTTCGCCATCTCCCCGAGGTCCTGTCCCGCGGAGAACGCTTCCCCGGCACCGGTCACGACGACGCTGCGCACGCGATCGTCGGCGCGCGCGTCGCGCAGCGCGGCGGCCCCTTCGTGCCACATCGTCTCGTCGAAGGCGTTCTTGCGCCGCGGGCGGTTCCAGGCGAGCGTCAGCACGCCCTCCGCGAGCGTCTCCAGCACCGTCTCGCGCGCCACGCCGCCCCCTCCTCCTTCGAGGTGGAGCAGCGTAGCGGCGCGCGAGAACGGGCGCCGCTCAGGCGCCTTCGCGGGTGCGCGCGAAGTCGGCGCCGTACTCGGGCGGAAGCGTCAGCACCTCGCGCGGGAAGCGCTCGACGAGCATCTCCACCACGTCGCGCACCGACACCACGCACACCGGGCGACCCGCGCGGTCCACCACCGGAACGTGCCGGAAGCCGCCGACGCTCATCTTGTTGAGCACCCACGCGATGCTCGCGTCCTTGGGCAGCGACTCGGGATCCCGGGTCATCACCTCGGCGAGGGGCAGCGTCGCAGGATTGCGGCCGCGGTCCACGATCCGCAGCAGCACGTCGCGCTCGGTGAAGATCCCGACGACGCGGGTCTGGTTGCTCCCGTCCTCGGTGACGAGCACGCAGCCGCGGTGCTCCTTCTGCATCGCCCGCATCGCCTGGGTGACGGTGTGGGTGGGCGAGAAGAGGAGGGGGAAGCGGGTGGGCAGGTGTCGGGTCGGGGCGCGCAGCAGGCTCGCGTCGAAGCGGTTCGGCGCGGCGGACTCGCTCTCGAAGTAGCCCTCGTCCTCGGAGAAATCGTCGTCGTGCGGGGGGTTCGAGGCCATGATGCTCTCCCGTCGTTCGTCGATGGGCCCCAGCATACCCCTTCGAGATGACGTTTCGCCCACCCAAAGCGAGGTCCGTGGCCGCGGGGTACGCTCCCGCGCCGCGGAGGAGGGGGACGATGGCCGCCAAGCCGCTCGCGGAGCTCTTCGAGCGGCAGGCCCGGCGCTGGGCGATCGCCGGTGGGGCCGGCATGCCGGCCTCGCGCGGCGCCGTCGTCTCGGTGTCGCGCCAGCCCTGGGCCGGCGGCGACGCGGTGGCCGAGCGTGTCGCCGGCTGGCTCGACTACGGCCTGTTCGGGCTCGACGAGCTCCGCGAGCTGGCGCGCGACCCCGATCTTCGCGACCGACTGGTCGGGCCGCTCGCACCCGAGGTGCGTGCCGCCATCGAAGCGCGCACGCGCGCGGTCTTCGGCGATCTGGACCCGGCCGAGGCCCGGGAGCTGGCGGGGGTCGTGGCTGCGCTGGGGGAGCGCGGGATGGCGGTCGTGGTCGGGCGCGGGGCGATCCCGATCCTGCCGCGGGAGCGGACCTTGCGGGTGCTCGTCGTGGCGCCGCACGAGGAGCGGGTGCGGCGGCTCGGGGCCGGGCGCGGTCTCGCGCCCGGCGCTGCTGCGGCCGAGCTCGCACGCGAGGACGCCGGGCGCCTCGCCTTCCTGCGCGATCGCCTCGGGGTGTCCGGGGACGACCCGTGCCTCTACGACCTCGTCCTCAACACCGGGACGCTGGCCACCGACGCCGCCGCGGCGCTGGTCGTCGAGGCGGTCCGGCGGCGCTTCCCGCCGGGGGCCGAAGGCGGCTCGTGAGCCGCCGCGAGGTCGGCGGGACTGCCCCGTGAACCGCGGCCCGGCTTCGCGCGTAGAACGATCGTGGAAGCGAGGGCGATCGAAGGCTCCCGCACCCATTCGCGCCCGACCGGAGGGACCCATGGCCACGAAGCGTTGCCCCTACTGCGCCGAGGAGATCCAGGCCGAGGCGATCAAGTGCCGCTGGTGCGGGAGCCGGCTCGGCGGCGGCCCGCGCGACCCGGGCGAGTGGCACCGCGGCCACGGCGAGCGCAAGCTCGCAGGCGTGTGCGCCGCCTTCGCCCACAACCTCGAGCTCCCGGTGACCGCGGTGCGAGCCGTCTTCGTGCTCGCCACGCTCTTCCTGCACGGGATGGGCCTGCTCCTCTACGCGGCCTTCTGGTTCGTGCTGCCCGACGGACCGGGCCAGCGCTCGGCCTTCGATCGCGTCCTCGACGTGGTTCGCGACCTGCTCGGTGACCACGGCCGGCACCGGAGCGGTCCCGCGGTGCGGCGCGACGATCGCGACGGCCAGCCGGACGAATGGAGTCCGACGAGGAGCTGATGGCGGCGGTGGCACGAGGCGACGAGCGGGCGCTCGGCGCGCTCGTGGACCGCCACGCGGCGCGCATCCATGCGCACCTCGTGCGGATCTGCGGCAGCCGCGACGATGCCGACGACCTGCTCCAGGACACCTGGCTGCGGGTCGCGCGCGGCGCGCGCACCTGGCGGCCGGATCGGCCGGTGCGGCCCTGGCTCTACGGGATCGCCTCGCATCTCGCCACCGATCTGTGGCGGCGGCGCGCGGTCCGCACGCGCGCCGTTGCCGCGCGGGCGCACGAGCCGTCGCGGCCCGCCGAGTCCCCGCTCGAGGGGCTCGCGCTGCGCGAGCGCGTGGCGGAGCTGCCCGAGCGGCTCCGCGAGGTGGTGTGGCTGCGCTTCTACGCGGGGCTCGACGAGGCCGAGATGGCCGCCGCGCTCGGCATCCCGCGCGGAACCGTGAAGAGCAGGCTCCACGGCGCGCTCCGCGCCCTGAAGGACGGCTGGGAGGACGGGACGTGAGCTGCGAGACCGTGCAGGCGGCGCTCGACGAGGCCGCGGTGGAAGCTCCTGGCATGCGCGCACACCTCATCGCGTGCGCCGCATGCGCGGCGCACGCGCGCTTCCTGCACGCGCTCGCTGCGGCCACCGCGAGCCCCGCTCCGCCGCCGTCCCCGGGGCCCGAGCTGCTCGCCCGCACGCGGGTGCGCGCCGTGCGGGCGCTGCGCGCCCATGCGCCGGCGCCCGGCGGCGGCGCGTTCCGGCGCGAGCTCGCGGGCGCCCTCGCGGTGCTCTCGGTCGGGCTCCCGCTCGTGCTCGCGCACGCCTGGCTGGTCGCCGAGGGCGCTCTCGCGCTGCTCGGCGGGATCCTGCCGCCGCTGCTCCTCGACGGGCTCGGCGTCGCCTACTTCGGCTCGCTCGCCCTGGCCGTGGGGACGCTCTACGCGCTGGTCCCCCTCTGGCTGGCCACGATCCGGAGCGCACGTACGCCAGGTGCCGGCGTCCTGGAGAGTGGAACATGAGCGACCTCGACCTGCCCGTTCCCGGCGAAGCACCCGGCACGCAGCGCTGCCCCTGGTGCGCCGAGACGATCCGCGCCGAGGCGGTGAAGTGCCGCTTCTGCGGCTCGGCGCTCGAGCCCGGCTCGATGCGCTTCGTCACCGAGCCGTGGCTGCGCCCGCAGGAGGGCCGGATGCTCGCGGGCGTCTGCGCGGGCCTTGCCGAGCGGTTCGGGATCTCCGTCACGCTCGTGCGCCTCGCCTTCGTGCTCGGCGCCTTCTTCACCGGCGGCATCTTCGTGATCCTCTACCTGGCGCTCTGGCTCGCGATGCCCCCGGAAGGCCGTAGCAGCTAGGAATTCCAGGAACTTCAGCGGTCAACTTGCGAATCCCCCCGCGCTGCCCCAAGCTGCGGCGCCGGGGGGGGCGAGGTGGAAACCGCAGGCGCGGAGCTGCGCGGCGCGCGCCGGCGCATGGTGGAGCGGCTGGCAAGCGGCGGGGTGCGGGATCGGCGCGTGCTCGCCGCGCTCGAGTCCCTTCCGCGACACCAGCTCGTGCCCGAGGCCCTCCACGCCCAGGCCTATCGGGACCACGCGCTGCCGATCGGCGACGGCCAGACGATCTCGGCGCCGTCCACGGTCGCGCGCATGAGCGAGGCGCTCGAGCTCGCCGGGCGCGAGCGGGTGCTCGAGATCGGCACCGGCTCGGGCTTCCAGGCGGCGGTGCTCGGCATGCTGGCCGAGCGGGTCGTCTCGATCGAGCGGCTGCCGCGGCTCGCCGCGGCGGCGCGGCGCGCCCTCGACCGGCTCGGGATCCGCAACGTCGTCGTCCACCTGGGGGACGGCTCGCTCGGACGCCCGCACGACGGCCCCTACGACGCGATCGTGGTGACGGCCGGCGCGCCAGACCTGCCGCGCCCGCTGCTCGCGCAGCTCGCGCCGGGCGGGCGCCTGGTGGCGCCCGTCGGGCCGCGCGGCGGGCAGCGGCTCGTGCGCGTGCGGCGCACGGGTGAGGGCCGCCTGCGCGCCGAGACGCTCGGGCCGTGCCGCTTCGTGGACCTCGTCGGCCGGCACGGATGGGCCGCGTAGCACGGGCCCACGCGGCGCTCGCGCTCGCTGGCCTCGCCGTGCTGGCCGGGAGCGCGGGCTGCCGCTCGAGTCCGAAGGGCGCGGGCCCCGGCGCCTGGTACGTGGTCCGTGCCGGCGACAACCTGTGGCGCATCTCGCAGGCCACGGGGACGCCGGCCGAGGTGATCCGGCGCGTGAACCGGGTCGACGACGTCCGCACGCTCCAGATCGGCCAGCGGCTCTGGGTCCCGAAGGGCGACGGCCGCACCGGCGCTCCGGCGGTGAGCGCCGCGGCGTCGCGCGGCCCCGACACGCTCGAGCGACGCGAGGGCTGGGGAGGCGACTGCTCGGACGCCGCCCGGGAGCACGGGCTGCGCTTCGAGTGGCCCGTGCTCGGCACGCTCACCTCGGCCTACGGCGAGCGCCACGGGCGTCCCCACGACGGGATCGACGTCGCCGCCCGGCGCGGCACCCCGATCCACGCCGCGGAGGCCGGCAAGGTCGTCTACGCGGGCGACGAGCTCGGCGCCTACGGCCGCGTGGTCGTGATCAAGCACCTCGGGAGCTGGGCTACGGTCTACGCCCACAACGACGACAACCTCGTCGAGGAGGGGGACTTCGTCGAGCGGGGCGATCCGATCGCGCGCGTCGGGCGGACCGGAAACGCGACGGCGCCGCACCTGCACTTCGAGATCCGGCGCAGCAATCGCCCGCGCGACCCGCGTGTCTGCCTGCCCTGAGCGTTCCCACGAGAGAGGAGCCCCGTGCCCGACGCCGTCGATCTGCGCGCCTTCGTCCGCGACGTTCCCGACTTCCCGAAGCCCGGCATCCTGTTCCGCGACGTGACGCCGCTGCTGGCCGACGCGCGCGCCCTGGCCGCCGCGGTGCACGGCCTGGTCGAGCCCTTCCGGGGGCGTGGCGTCCAGAAGGTGCTCGGCATCGAGTCGCGCGGCTTCGTCTTCGGCCCGCCCGTCGCGCTGGCGCTCGAGGCCGGCTTCGTGCTGGTGCGCAAGGCCGGCAAGCTCCCTTGGAAGACCCGGCGGGTCACCTACGACCTCGAGTACGGTAGCGACACCGTCGAGATGCACGAGGACGCGCTGCGGCCCGGCGAGCGCGTGCTCGTCGTGGACGACCTGATCGCGACCGGCGGCACCGCGGCGGCAGCCGTGCAGCTCGCACGCGAGGCGGGCGCCGAGGTGGTGGGCTGCTCGTTCCTGGTCGAGCTGACGGCCCTCGGCGGCCGGGCGCAGCTCGGCGTCGAGGACGTCCAGGTGCTGCTCCGCTACTAGAGCCGGGGCGGGGCGCCTGATCGACGGGGCGAGCCGCGGTATCCTCGCGGGCCGCGGCGCCAAACCATCCACGGCCGCCCAAGGAGCTCCGACATGCTGCGCGCCCGCCCGCTCCCCGCCTTCCTCGTGCTCGGCCTCGCGCTGGCACCGCTGCTCGTCGCCCCGCCGGCCGCCCGGGCCGCCGAGGCCAAGCGCTACGGCGCCGAGGGCATGCTGCTCGGCTACGACGAGGCCCGGAGCGTCTTCAAGGTCAAGATCACGAGCCCCAAGGTGTCGGGCGGCTTCGGCAGCGGCGGCGTCGCCGGCAAGCCGGCCCCGGGCCTGAAGAGCGGCGAGGAGCTCGAGCTCGAGGTGGTGCCCGAGGGCAGCGTGCTCAAGCGCACCGTCATCAAGGCCTCGAAGGGCGGCGGCCTCGACAACAGCGGCACCAAGGAGGGCTTCAAGTCGGCGGTCGCCGCGATCCCCACCGACCGCGCCGTCGTCTTCTCCTTCGAGCCGCGCGAAGGGGATCCCAGGTATCTGCTCAAGATGGTCCAGATCCGCATGTCGCCCGAAGAGATCCAGAAGCGCCTGCGCGAGATCGGCCTCTCCCAGGAGGAGATCGACGAAGCGCAGCGCACCAACACCGAAGGCGCGAACTAGAGCGGCGCCGCGATGACGGCCGAGCGCGACGGTGCGAAGGTCCGGCTGCCCCCGCCGCTCGTGTACCTGCTCGCCCTGCTCGTCGCTGGCGGGCTCCACGGGATCGTGCCCCTGCGGCTTCCGCTCTCGCCCGCCGCGCGGGCGGTGGGGGCGATGCTCGGTGCGGCGCTCGGCGTCGCCTTCCTGGCCGGCGCGCTCGGCCTCTTCCGCCGCACCGGCCAGGACCCGAAGCCGTGGAAGAGCACGCCCTCGATCGTCTCGAGCGGCGTCTACCGCCGCTCGCGCAATCCCATGTACGTGGGCATGGCGCTGCTGCTCCTCGCGATCGGCTGGGGCTGGGGGAACGGTTGGGTCCTGCTCGCGATCCCGCTCGTCCTCGCCATCGTCTACGCGACGGCGATCCGTCACGAGGAGGCCTACCTCGAGGCCAAGTTCGGCGACGAGTACCTCGCCTACAAGCGCTCGACGCGGCGCTGGCTGTAGCGCAGCGCGAACCGCGTTCAGCGCGGCCGAGCCGAGACCGGTCCGCGTCTACCGACCCTTCTGCAGCCGGTCGCAAGGCCCAGTGAATCGCCCGCCGACGAATCCCCGGGCGACCATGCTGCCGGTCGCATCGTCGATCACGTAGAAGCCCTCGGGAGCCACCTGCGCGGGGCACCCCGGCGGCGTGCGCAGGTTCACGAAATGGCCCTCCACACGTACGATCCAGAAGGGCGCCGTGCTTCCCGCTCGCCCGATGTCGTCCCCACGGACGCACTCCAACGCCGTGATCCGGCGCACGCCCGCGGGCGCGGCGCTGCCGCCGGCCCCGACGAGATCCGCGACCGTCGCGGCCGTCAGGCGCGGGTGCAGACCCGGCGCGATGGAACCGGTGTAGTCGTCACCCGCGAGCGCTGGCGCTCCGAGCACGAGTAGGGAGCCGACCCGCAGGGCGGCGAGGAGGAGACCAGGCACGGCGCACCCCCGTCACCTCTTCGACGCACGGGAGCGTCGTTCCGACTCGAACTCGAAGGAACGAGTCCACAAGCTGATGGGCGCTGCCTTCGGCTCCGTCCCCTTCGCTCACCCGAGAGGGATCGCCACGAGGATCGTTCGCAACGAGTCCCCACGGTCGCTAGCCTTCCCGCCTCCCGCCCCCGTAGCTCAGATGGATAGAGCAGCGGTTTCCTAATGGGCTCGAGTGTCTGACGCATCTCTGCGTCTCTACTCGACTTCCTGTGATTCCGCGGGGTTGCGCATCCCCTCGCAATGGCCTTACATGGCCCGGTGTGGCGACGAATGAGGGGAGTCCCCCCAGTAGTCCCCCCACCTGAGCGATTCGCCTCGGGGCTAGGCCGGCCAGCCGAACGGGAGCCGCTCCGCTCCCTGCCCCGAGGCTCCCACCGGAGCGCCGCGAGGAGCAGCGGCAGCGTGTCCGACCCGGAGATGCGACGGCTCCGCCGGATGGCGGAGAGCATCGGCCGCTTCCGCGGCCGCGCGCGAACGGCAGCGGCCTACCAGGCGCTCGGCCAGGCGATCGAGACCGGCGCCTCGCGCGCGACCGTGCTCGCTGCGCTGCGCGCGCTAGGCGAGGAGATGGCGGCCGAGCTCGGCCGCCTCCACGCGCAGGGCGACGATCGCGCGGCACGCGAGCGCCTGGCGCTCGAGGTGCTGGGCTCCGAGGCAACCGACCGCCAGAAGCTCCAGCGCGTCCAGCGCGCGATGGGCTGGCAGCGGCCCCGCAAGCGCGACCCGCGCGAGCTCATCGCCGCCTACCGCGCGCTCACGCAGGGGCAGGGCATCGTGCGCCTCGCGATCGAATCCGGCCCGCGCGCTCCGCTCGAGGTGGGCGTCCCGGGCTGCCCGCTGGCCCCAGGAGCCGCGATCGCCAGGCTCCGCGAGCTCTACGCGGCGAACAGTGAGAGCGCGCTCCTGGCGGCGCTCCACGCAGCCCGGGACCACGACCCGACACCTCGGAAGCCGCTGCCGCCGCGCGCACGATGAAAAAGGTGGCACCAAGTTCTGACGTGCACGCCGCGCGCAATCGGCGCAGTGTGCGCCCATGCCCCGCGACACTCGACCGATCATCGAGCGCGACCACGACCGCGCGACGCTGTCCATGCGCGGGGTAGAGCGCGTGTACGGCCTGTCGCGCGCGTACCTGGGTGAGCTGATCCGCCGCGGCGAGATCCCCGGCGTCCGGCGCGGGCGCGCGATCCGCGTCCTGCGCGTCGACGTCGAGGCGTGGTGGCGCCGCGAGGCCGCGCGCACGACGGCGCGCGCCGAGGCCGTCGCCGAGCGCGTGCTCGAGCGCGAGGCGAGGAGCGCGGGCTGAGACGAGTGACCCCGCCGCGGCGACGAGACCACGGCGGGGTCGAGGACACGGATGCAGGTGCCCGCAAGTGTAGCGCCGCCCCCCGACCGCGCGATCCCGTCGCCGGCGGAGTCCCTGCTCGGCGGCCTCCTCGTGGGGGGCGACCCCGAGCGGGTGCGCGAGGCGCTCGCGATCGCGACGCCCGCGGACCTCGCCGACCCGCTCCTCGCGCGGGTCGCGCAGGCGATGCTCGACCTGGCCGACCGCGGCGACCCGATCGACCTACCGACCCTACACGCCGCGATGTCGCGCGAGTCCACGGGCGACGCGCACCGTGCGGCGGTGCGGCTCGCCGAGCTGGCCGATGGCGCGGCGACGGGTGCGCACGTCCTGGCGCACGCGCGCGCCGTCCATCGCGAGGCGCTCGAGCGCCGCGAGCGGCTCCTGGCGGCGCGGCTCGTCGAGCCCGCGACGCCCGACGATCTGCGCGAGGTGGCGCGCCGGGAGCTCGGCGCGATCGCGTCGGAGCTGGGCGCGCAGGAGCCGCGCATCCGGAGCTACGTCGAGCTGGTGCCCACCCGCGAGCAGCTCGCCACGCTAGCCGCGGCGCCCTCGATCGTCCCCGTCGCGACGCATGTCCTCTACCCCGGCCTGACGACCGTCTACGCGGGGCAGACAGGCATCGGCAAGACGACCTCGATCGTCCGGGTAGTCGTGGACCTGATCTACGGCCGCGAGCCCTGGACGGGCCGCCACGACGGCCGCGACCCGATGCGCGCCCTGATCGTGAGCAAGGACGACACCACCTTGTCAATCGTCCGCAAGCTCGCCGCGCTCGCCCCGGACGGCGCATGGATGGACGGCCGCGTCGCGATCATCGGCAAGGAGAAGCGCGCGCTCCCGCTCGACGATCATGGCGTGGAGGTGCTCGGCAACACGATCGCGGACGGCCGCTACGACGTGTTCGTGATCGACCCCTACCAGCACTTCTTGCCGCCGGGACTGACCGTGAACGACGACGAGGGCGCGCGCCTCGCGATCGATCAGCTCGACCGGATCGCCGAGTCGCTCGGCCCGTCGGGCGTCCTGATCCACCACCCGCGCAAGCGCCCGCCGAAGGCGAAGCCGGCCGCCGAGCTGACGAAGGGCGAGCGGATGGAGGAGATCCGCGGGAGCGCCGTCCTGGCGCAGCTCGCGCGCAGCGTGGCGACCCTCTGGGAGATCGAGCCGGGCGTGCGGATGCTCGACGCGGTCGTCAACGACGTGCCCCCGCTCTCCGAGCTCTACTTCGCGACGGCGACCCACGGCGACCGTGTGATCCGCTGGGAGCTGGCCGGGCCGCCGACCTGCGCCGAGGCCGAGGCGCTCCGGGCACGCCTGCTCGACCTCGAGTCGGGCTCCTACACCGTGACCGACCTGGCGCGGCACCTGTTCGAGATCGCGCCCGAGAGGAAGCCCTCGGGCAAGCGCCGCACGGACGCGAAGGCGCTCGCGCGCCGGATCGCCGACGAGCTGCCGGATCGATTCCGCCTGCTGCCCGAGAGCGGCCTGGAGGTGCTCTGATGCTGGAGTGTCCCGCGTGTCCCGAGGTGTCCCGGACACTCGGGACACCCCCGGTGTCCCGGTGTCCCGAGGTGTCCCCTCCTACGGAGGGGGGACACTCGGGACACCCGAGCCGGGCCACCCAAGAGGGGGAGGTGTCCCGGCGTGACGACGCCCACCTGCCGCTCGTCGAGTGCTGCGCCTGCGACGAGCCGACCTTCCGCCGCCGGCACCCGCAGCTCGGGGCGCCGGTGCGCTGCACCCGCTGCGAGGCCCTCGAGACCGACCGCCTGCGTGGGCTCGCCGCCAGGCCGAGACCCCAGCCGCGGCGGGCCGGCGGGCGCAGGCAGATCGAGGCGCTCATGCGCCAGAGGGAGACACGCCATGACCGATGACCCGACGCCCCCCCAGGAGCCGACCCCGCCGCCGGTCGACCCGGGCGCCAGCGTCGCGCCGACGCTCGCGGCGGCGCTCGTGTCCGCCCTCGGCGAGCTCCGCAACGTGGCCGCCGACGCCCGCGCGGACGTCCGCACCGACAAGGGCAACTACTCCTACGCCTACGCGACGCTCGGCCAGGTGCTCGAGCTCGCGCGCCCGGTGCTCGCGCGGCACGCGCTGGCCATCGTGCAGATACCGCTCGTCGCCGACCCACGGAGCGCGGGCGTGCGCACGATCGTGCTGCACGCATCGGGTGCCGCGCTCGAGACGGAGCTCCTGCTACCCGTCACGCGCGCTGACGCGCAGGGGGTCGGCTCGGCCCTCACCTACGCCCGGCGCTACGCCTTGGCGGCGCTCCTTGGCATCGCGACCGACGACGACGACGACGGCCAGGCCGCCTGCGCGCCGCCCTCGCGGCGCTCGGCCGAGGCGCGCGAGGAGCGCGAGCCCCGGCGCCAGTCGCGCGCGCCGGAGCGGCCGGCGCGCAGCGGCGGCGCCGAGCGGCGCATCAGCGACGCGCAGCGTAGGCGCCTGTTCGCCGTCGCTGCCGAGGCCGGCACGGCGCAGGGCTTCGACCGCGCCGACGTCGAGGCGCGCGTGCGCGCGCTCCTCGCGACGCACGGCTACGAGCACTCCGGCGACGTGCTCGCGCGCGACTACGACGCGCTCGTGTCCGCGATCGCGGGCGCCTTCACCGACGGCCCGGGCGCGGCGGCCGCCAGCGAAGGGAACCCGTTCGACTGAAGGAGGGCCACGCGAATGCTCGCGCTCCTGGCGTGCCGTGATAGCCTCTGCCGTCAAGCAGCCGGCCGCGGTGGCGTGTCGCTCCCGGGAGGGAGCGACCCGGCCGCGGATCGGAAGCCGCCGCGAGGGCGGCGCCCGGGAGGGCGGCGGACTCGCGGGGCCGACGCGATGGGCTCGGGAGCCCAGCCCATCGCGACCCGAGGTAGCGAGACGACCCCGCGCGGGGGACCGCGCCGAGGAGCTCGCCGCCGGCGGGACGAGGGCTCCAGGCGCACCCTGCGCGCGATCGCGACTCCGCACCCGGCCTGGCGGCCGGCCCCGAGCGCGGCGAGCACAGCAACCCGCGCCGCAGCTCACCGAACGAGACTCATCCAATGAGCCAGCCTGGCGGGCCTCCGGCCCGGGGTAGCGTGGCGCGTCGCGTCTTCACGCTCGAGCTCGGCGAGCGAGCGTCGGGCGACACCGAGCGCGTCGTCGAGGCCTCGCTCTCGAGCGAGGAGCCGGTCGAGCGGGCGTACGGGCGCGAGGTGCTCCGGCACACCCGCGAGGCCGTCGACCTCTCGCGAGCGAAGCGGGGCCTGGCGCTCCTCTTCGCGCACGATCCGCGCGAGCCCATCGGTCGCGTCGAGGCGATCCGCCTCGAGGGCCGGCGCCTGCGCGGGCGCCTGCGGTTCGGGAACGGGCGCCGCGCCCGTGAGCTCTTCGCGGACGTCCTCGAGGGCCTCCTACCGGAGATTTCGATCGGGTACTCGCTCGACCAAGTCGAGCGCCAGGAAGGCGAGGAGCGCGACACCTACACGGCAACCAGGTGGACGCCGTTCGAGGTGTCGCTTGTGGCGATCGCGGCCGACCCGACCGTGGGCATCGGCCGCGCGCAGGAGAGGATCGAGATCATGGAACCCAACGGAAAGACTCCCGCGCAGCTCGAGCGCGAGCGGATCGCCGAGATCCGCGCGGTGGCGGAGCGATGGAACGTGCGCGAGCAGGGCGAGCGCGCGATCAACGAGGAGTGGGCGAGCGGCGACTTCAAGGCCTGGACGCTGAAGAACGCCGTGCCGCCCGCCAAGCCGCTCGAGATGCCGACCATCGGCATGGGCGGGCGCGAGATCGAGCGCTACTCGCTCGTGCGCGCGGCGAAGGCCTTCGCCTCGCGCGACTGGCGTAGCGCGGGCCTCGAGCTCGAGGCGTCCGAAGCGGTCGCGAAGCAGCTCGGCCGCGAGGCGCGCGGGTTCTTCGTTCCGCCGGACGTGCTGACGGCGCCGCAGGCGCGCACGATCGAGAAGGGCGGCGGCGCGGCGGGCGCGGCGCTCGTCGGGACCGAGCTCCTCGCGGGCTCGTTCATCGACCTCCTGCGCAACAACGCGGCGGTGCGGGCCCTCGGCGCGACGATCCTCCCGGGGCTCGTCGGCGACGTCGACATCCCGCGCCAGAGCGGTGCGGCCTCGGCGCAATGGCTCGCCGAGGGCGGCACGGTGACCGCCTCGGACTCCGGCTTCGACGCGGTCTCGATGACGCCGAAGACGGTCGCTGCGCGAACGAACGTGACGCGCAAGATGCTGCTCCAGGGTACGCCGGCCATCGAGCATCTCGTGCGCAACGACCTGGCGCTCGTCCTCGGCCTCGCGGTCGACCTGGCCGCGATCGCGGGCTCGGGCGCCGGCAACCAGCCGCTCGGCATCCTCGGGACGACGGGCGTCGGGAGCGTCGCCATCGGCGCGAACGGCGGGCCGCCCACCTGGGCGCACGTCGTGGCGCTCGAGCGCGAGGTCGCGGCGGACAACGCCGACGTGGGCTCGCTCGCCTACCTCACGAACGCGAAAGTGCGTAGCAAGCTCAAGACGACGGAGAAGGCCACGGATACCGCCGAATTCGTGTGGGAGCACCCGGCGGGCACGCTGCCCGGGTTCGGGCTCCTGAACGGCAGCCGCGCCGCGGTCTCGAACCAGGTGCCCTCGAACCTCGTGAAGGGCTCGAGCGGCGCCGTCTGCTCGGCCATCATCTTCGGCAACTGGCGCGATCTGCTGATCGGCGAATGGGGCGTGCTCGACGTGACGACTGATCCGATCACGCTCGCCGACTCGGGCGGCCTCGTGCTGCGCGCGTTCTATGACGTCGACGTGGCGGTCCGGCACCCCGAGTCGTTCGCGATCCTGACGGACGCAACGACCACCTGAGCGCGTCAGGGCCACCCGCTCGCGCCGGCTGCCCCCATCACGGCCGGCGCGGGCGGGTGAGCTCGAGAGGTACACACGGATGCAATGGGATCTGCCGCGGCTGCGCGCCGCCTACGAGACGCCCGAGCCGGTGCTGATCCCGCTGCGCGAGCTCGGCGCACTCCTCGAGCCCGAGCACCTGGCGGCGCTCCTGGCGGGCGGGCTGCGCCTCTACGGGGCCCTGCTCCCGCTCGAGGCGGAGCCGGTGCGCGCGGTCGAGGCACACGAGCTCGTCGATGCCTGCATCGACCTCGTCGCGCGCGAGAAGGGGGCGGAGCTTCTGGCCGACCCCGCAACGGCGCCGCGGCTCGGCGCGCTCCTCGCGCGCGGCCGGCTCCATTGAGGAGCAGCGAGGGCGGGTCCTTCCTGGGGGTTCGGAAAGCGGGTACGCGCGCGCGCCGGCTAGGCCTAGGCGCCGGCCCGCGAAACCCGTGTCCGTCCGTCCGACGCGAGGGGGTGTAGACCATGCGCCAGCGTGAGGCCGCGACGGCCCTCGGCATCAGCGAGCGGCACCTTCGGCGCCTCCTGGCCGACGGCATCGTGCGCCCGATCCGCACCCGCGAGGACCTGGCGGCGGCCCAGGCCGTGCTCGAGGCCCGGGCGCGCAGCCGCGAGGACGCGCGCACGGTCCGGCTCCGGGAGTGGACGCGGCTCGCGAAGGAGAAGGCCGACGCGCAGGCGATGGCGAACGAGCGGCTCCGCAGCGAGCTCGTCGGCGCGCAGGCCGCGCGCGAGGCTGTCGCCGGCGCGAGGGCGCACGTCGCCCGGCACCTCCGGGCGCTCCCTGCGCGGTGGGCCCCGCTGCTCGTAGGCCTCGCATCGGTGCCGGCGCTGCAGGCCGCCCTCGGCGAGCTCGTCCGCGAGGCGCTCGAGGCGCTCGCGACGCCGCCGCGCCCGCGGCTCGTGGCGCGCAAGCGGAAGGCGCCGTGACGATGGAGCTCAGCGGCGAGGACGTCCGCCGGCTCGCGGCGGGGCTCCTCGAGCACGCCGTGAACGACGCCATGCGGCCTCCCGGGCCCGCCGCGGCGGAGGCCGCCCGCGCTGCGGCGCTCGACTTCCTGCGCGGCCCGCGCTGCGAGTTCTGGTGCGCGGCGCTCGAGCTCGACCCGGAGGCGATGCGCGAGCGCTTGCAGGCGCGAATCGAGGGGCGCTCCTAGTGCTGCGCGAGGCCGCGGCGGGCGAGCTCGGCGTCGAGCGCCTCGCGCGCCGTGCGCAGCAGCAGGCGGACCCGGTGCTGCGTCCACGCGAAGGGCGCCTCGGCCCAGTGTTCGCTCGCGAGGAGTGCGATGCCCGTGTCGGCGCGGCCCGGGCCCGGCCAGGCGACGTAGTGCTCGATCACGCGCCGCTGCCAGGGGTCGAGCGTCTCGAGGCAGCGGGCGAGCGTCGCCAGATCGGCGAGCGCCGCGGGCTCGCGCACGGTGCGTCCGCCCTGGATCGCGGCGCGCGGCACGAAGGCGAGCTCCCGGCGCCAGGCGCGTCCGCAGCGCGCGCAGCGCATGACCCATGCGCGCCCGCGCGCGCTGTGCACTTCGTGGCGCTCCTCGCCTCCGCAGGTGCAGCGCGCCGCGAGCAGATAGCCGCGCACGGCGGCGGCATCCTGGCTCCGCGGCGCCGAGAGACCCGCGCGCAGGCGGTGGTAGCGCCACACGGCCTGATCGGCGTTCAAGCCGCACCCCCCGAGCCCGAACGTGCCGGCGCACCCGAGATGCGCGCAAGGGGGGTTGCTGGGCTGGGCCGTTTCTGACGTAGCCTCTCACCCGACGGGTGCCCGCGGATGCGGCGCCGAACGAGGAGCAACCATGAAGGCGAAGCCGAAGGGCGCGAAGTACCGGAACCTGACCCGACGCGGGGCCGTGGTCTACTTCGAGGCCGTGCTCGACGGCCAGCGCGTGCGCTTCTCCACCGAAGAGGCCGACTGGGATGCGGCGGCGGCGGTGCGGGATGCCTACTTGCGGAAGCGGGCGGAGCGCGCCGGCCGCGAGGCCGCGCACACCTTTGGCGCCCTGGCCGAGCGCTACCTCAAGGAAGCGACCGGCCACCTGTCGGGCACGACGCGGGACGATCGCGACCGCGTGCTCGGCGCGGACGGTGAGCTTCGCCGCTACTTCGGCGCGATGCGCGCGAGCGACATCCGGCGCGCGACCCTGCTCGACTGGTGGTATCGCGAGGTGGAAGGCCGCGGGCGACACGAGCGAACGGGCCTGACGCTGCTTTCCGCGCTCTCGGGCGTGTTCGGCTACGCCGTGGACCTCGAGCTGATCGACGCGAACCCGGTCGACACGTTCCGGGGGACGCTCCGCCGGCGCCGCCGCTCGAAGCGGGGCCGGGCCGAGGCCGCGCAGGGCGGCAGCATCCGGCCGATCGAGGAGCCGGCGCAGCTCGGGGCGCTGGTGACCGCCTCGCGCGTGGAGTACGAGCGGCGCTTCGGGAACGGGCGCCCCCGGCGCGAAGCGCAGGCTTCGCACGTCGCGACCCTGCTCATGCTCGACGCTGGCCTGCGCGCTGGCGAGGTGGCCGGGCTTCGCTGGCGGGACGTGCGCTGGGGCGGGGACCCTGACGACGTGACCCGGGCGCTCGTGATCCGCGCGAGCGTGGCCCGGGGCAAGTACGAGGAGGCCCCGAAGAGCGGCCGAAGCCGGGAGGTGGCGCTCTCGCGCCGCCTGCGGCGGCTCCTGCGGGAGTTCTACGTGGCGCAGGGGCAGCCGGAGCCCTCAGCCCGCGTGCTCCCGGGCTACATCCACCGCAACTACCAGGGGCGGCACTTCGAGGGGATCTGCGCTGCCGCCGGGCTCGCGGGCCGAACGCCGAAGGATCTTCGCGATACGTTCGCCTCGCAACTCCTGACCGCGGGCATCCAGCTCGGGTACATCAGCGGCCAACTCGGGCATCAGGACGTGGCCACGACGGCGCGCCACTACGCCACCTGGGCCGGCGCCGGGGCCTACCGCCGGGCGCTCGAGGTGGAGCCGGGAGAGGTCCCGGCGGACCTGATCGCGCGAATCGAGGCGATCGAGTCCCCCCACAAGTCCCCCCACCTCGCGAAAACGGACGGAGCGTCAGCATGAGCGCTCGCGCCAAGTGCCCGACTTTCGTTAGGTTCTGGACTTCCGCCCCCGTAGCTCAGATGGATAGAGCAGCGGTTTCCTAAACCGCGTGTCGGCTGTTCGAGTCAGCCCGGGGGCGCCATCTGGCCGCCATGTGCCCGCCCGTCTGCCGCGGCTACGGGAGCGGGTCACAGGGCTGGGCGGCACCGCCCGGGATCTCGAACGGCTCGAAGCCGCCCCCTCTCACGAGCGTGTCGCACAGGCCGTCGCAGAAGCTGTCGATGCCGCCGTCGTCGAGGAAGGTCGTGATCTGGCGCACCTCGGCGGGGATCTGGAGCGTGCGGCCGTGGGGGTCGCAGGGCGAGCCGACGCTGCGGTTCACGAGCGGGGGGGCGAAGGCGGCGAGGGCGGGATCGGAGAGGTCGCCGTACATGCCGGCGTCGTACCAGGTGGTGGCGCCGACGAAGTGGGGGTCGCTCGGGTCGAGCGGCGGCGCCACGTC
This sequence comes from Deltaproteobacteria bacterium, assembly GCA_035063765.1. Classification (NCBI taxonomy): domain Bacteria; kingdom Pseudomonadati; phylum Myxococcota; class Myxococcia; species Deltaproteobacteria bacterium. Next base: position 75,578 of record JAPSFT010000001.1, on the reverse strand, counting down.
GGGGATGCCGGCCCGATCCGCGACCGAGGAGCCCTCGTCGCTCCGGGTGTCGGCGAGGTTCGGCAGGCCGAGCGTGCGGATCGCGATCTCGCTGGCCTCGTTCGAGACCACGCCGTCGAACTCGGCGACGGCGTAGAGCAGGTCCTTCGCCGCGCCGCTGCCGGGGAGCGGGGCGCGGGTCACGTGGTGCAGGTAGCCCGAGGGCTCCGCCGAGTCCCAGAGCTCCTCGGCGAGCCCGAAGAAGAGGGCCTGCACCATCGGGTCCGGGTTCAGGAGGTTCAGCGCGAAGTCGATCAGGCCGATCGCGGTCGAGCGCTGGATCAGGATCGAGAAGTTCGCGGCCGGCACGTCGAGCGCGACGTTGCCGACGTCGGGCGAGGTGGCCGCGAACCAGGTGCCCATGATCCCGCCGAGACTGATCCCGAAGTAGTCGAGCCGCTCGTTCGGCTCGGCGAAGACCTCGCGGCCGTCGGGGGTCTGGAAGGCGGGATCGCCGGCGAAGCGGCCCTCGCGCAGCATGCGCCCGAGCACGAGCGCGTTGGTCATGCCCTGGCGCAGCCGGTCGGGCAGGGCGCCGAAGTTGTTCGGGTCGAGCAGGATGGCCTGGAGGATGAAGTTGTCGAACAGGTGCTCGATCGAGAAGTCGTGGCTCGAGAGCCCCAGCCAGTCGGTCGCACCCGCGATGCGCAGGAAGTCCGGGCCGCCGTGGGCGAGCTCGATCGCGCCGAAGCCCTGCGGCGCGTCCACCACCGAGGCGCCGTTCCCGAACAGACCGTGGCCGGTCACGATCGGCCGCAGGGGGGGCGTGGCGGGGTCGAGGACGGCGCAGGGGATCGTGATCGCGAAGGGTGCGTCCATGACACCCTGCGGCTCCGGGAGGCCGTCCCCGTCGGCGTCGACGAGGCGGCCGCCGGTGGTCGGCTCGAGCAGGGGGTCCGAGGAGAGGAAGAGCGGGACCTGGAAGGTTCCGCGCAGCTGCCGCCAGGTGCGTGCGCCGGGCGCCGCGCAGTCGTGCGCGATCGAGACCTCGCCGCTCGCGCCGGGCGCGGCGAGCGGGAACACGGTGAAGGTCGGGCCGGCCTGGGCCTCGAGCCACGCGAAGGCCTGGTCGCGCATCGCGAGCATCGGGCCCGTGAGCTCCGCGTCGCTCTGCACCACGAAGTCGAAGGCGAGCACCAGCTCCGAGCGCCGCACGCCTGCCCGCCGGAGCCTTCGGAAGAGCCGCTCCATCGCGGGCCGGCGCGCCTCGAGGGCGGGGATGTCGCTCGGCCTCCCGTCGCGCAGCGCGGCGAAGGCGGGCTCGGCCTCGACCGGCGTCCCGTCCGGGTGGACGAGGTTGCGCATCGCCACGACGTAGCGGTGGCCGCCCTTCAGCGTCACGCCCGGGCGCAGGAAGAGCACCTCGCGCGCAGGCGACGGGCCGGCGGCGGCGCGGGCGTCGCGCTCGATCCAGTGGAGGACGGGCTTCATGCCGGCGCTGGCGTCGAGCAGCAGCGTGGGGCTGCGCCGGCCGAGCGACGTCTCGCCGTAGCTGCGCGAGTCGGGGAGCAGCCGCGAGGCGCCCGAGAGGGCCGGGTCCACGCCGCCCGGGAAGTGCATCAGCACCTGGACGCCGGGGCTGAAGCCGTCCTGGCCGCCGAAGGCCGCCGGGTGGAGCGGCTGCGAGAGGTCCGGCAGGGAGCCCTCCGGGTACTCGACCCGCACACCGGTCGCCGTGTCGGCGGCGACCAGGAAGCGCGAGGAGGGGAAGGGCAGCAGGCACTCGACGTCGTTCAGGATCTCGCACCGGTCGGGCCGATCGAGGGCGATCCGCTCGAGCGAGGTCCGGGCCGTCATCGGGACGCGCAGGAAGAAGAGGAAGCGCACGACGGCGCGCGCCTCGAGCTCGTAGGCGCCTGCGGGAAGGCCCGGAAGGCTTCCGGCCGCGGTGTGGCGCGGCTCGAGGGTGAGACCGCCGCCGGCGAGGTCGAGGACGGGCTCGCCGTCGAGGAGGACCTCGAGCGACTGCACGCGACCGAGCAGGGGCAGGTGGAGGCGTACCGCGAGGGGCTCCTCGCCGGCCAGGGAGAGGAGGCCCGGGGCGGGCGACAGGAAGCCCAGTCCGAAGACCCGGAGGAGGCCCTGGGGGTGGCAGCCGGTGGCGAGCAGGAGCAGGAGCAGGGGGGCGGCGAGCAGGGTCCGGGGGCGCATCGGGAGCTCCGGGAAGGGGGTCATGGGGGCCGGCCTGGGCCGGAATCGACCCGACGGTAACCAAGGCCCGGGCGGCGCGCGCGGGGCGGCCGGGCCGGGCTCAGGACCCGAGCTCGCGCAGCTCCACCGGCCGCCGCTCGCGCACGGAGCGCTCGGCGGCAACGCCCATCGCGACGGCGAGCGCCCCGTCCTCGACCGAGACCACCGGCCGCCCGCCGCTGCGGATCGCGTCGCGGAAGGCCAGGTGCTCGAAGAAGGTGGCGCCGTGGTGGGCGCCCGAGCCCGCGAGCCCCGGGTCGGGCGGGAAGGCGATCGTCGCGGGCTCGTCGCGGTCGCGCCGGGTGAGCACGAGGCGCTGCGCTGGCACGAAGGCCTCGGCCTTGCCGGCGTCGCCGGTCGCGGCCACCTCCATCTCGTGGGTGGAGTGCTCGGCGAACATGCACAGGTCGAGCAGCGCGCGGGCCCCGCCCTCGAAATCGACGATCGCGAAGGCGTTGTCGAGGATGTCGGGGACCTCGCCCCCGTAGCGCTCGTCGCGGTGATTCACGTCGGCGCCGCCCGAGGCATAGACCCGCAAGGGCCGCTCGCGCGCGATCAGGTTCATGAGATCGAAGAAGTGGCAGCACTTCTCGACCAGGGTGCCGCCCGTGTAGCGGGCGAAGCGGTTCCAGTCGCCGACCTTCGGCAGGAACGGGTAGCGGTGCTCGCGGATCGCCAGCATGCGCAGGCGTCCGATCGCGCCGCCGTGCACCTCTTCGACGAGGCGCGCGAGCGGACGGACGTAGCGGTACTCCATGCCCACCCAGACGATCCCCGGGTGGCGTGCCGCTGCCTCGACGACGCGCTTGCAGTCGCCGACCTCGGTGCAGAGCGGCTTCTCGACGAGTACGTGCTTGTGCGTCGCGAAGACCGCGCGCAGCACCTCGTGGTGGGTGTGGTTCGGCGTGGCGACCACGACCACGTCCACCGCTGCGCGGCGCAGGAGCTCGCGGTAGTCCGCGTACTCCTCGACCGCACGCCCCGCGAGGGCGCTGCGCGCCCAGCCGCGGCTGGTCTCGTGGGGATCGGCGATCGCCGTCACCTCGACACCGGGCAGGAGCGCGAGGCTGCGGATGTGCTCGCAGCCCATCATGCCGGTCCCGATCACCCCGTAGCGCAGCGTTTCGCCCGCCAACGCTCGTCTCCTCCGGCTGCTCGCCGGCAGGGGTGCGCGGGCCGGGCGGAGGACGAGCCTCCGTCCGGCCCCGTACGGTCACTCGGCCGGCGTCTCCGCCGCCGGCGGCGTTGCCGCCGCGGGCTTCACGATCTCGAGCAGCTCGACCTCGAAGGCGAGCGTCGCGCCGGGCGGGATCGAGCCCGGGAAGCCGCGGTCGCCGTAGGCGATCTCGGCCGGGCAGATGATCCGGGCCTTGCCGCCGACCTTCATGGTCTGGAGCGCCTCGGTCCAGCACGGGACCACGCCGCCGAGCTTGAACTGGGCGGGCTCGCCGCGCTTCACCGAGCTGTCGAAGACCTTGCCGTCGCGCAGCGTGCCGGTGTAGTGGACCTTCACGCTGTCGTCGGGGCCAGGGGAGGCGCCGCTGCCCTCCTGGATGGTGCGGATCACGAGCCCGGAGGGCTTCTTGACGGCGCCCGGCTCGGCGGCGGCCTGGGCGGCGAAGGCCTGACCGGCCTCCTTCTCCTTGGCGGCGGTGGCCGTGGCCCGCGTCTCCGCGAGCGTGCGGATCCGGGGGCCGAACTGGTCGAGGGGCACTGCCGACTCCTTGCCGGCCAGCTCGTCACGCAGCCCGGCCACCACGAAGTCGACCTCCTCGGGGCTCAGCGCGAACGGCTCGAGGTTGCGGGCGACGCTCACGCCGAGCGCGTAGAGCGTCTTCTCGTCGTCGGTGCCGGGCGCCTTCTCGGCCTCGGCCGGCGGGGCGAAGGCCGCCGCCAGCGCGAGCAGCAGAGCGGCCACGAACGGGCTGCGATGGGTCATGGGATCCTCCAGGGCGGCGGAGAGTAGCGGCGGGCATTGCCCGGACCATGGGAGGGAGGGCGAGCGTCGGCCGCCGGATTGCCCGCCTCCCCGCGACCCCCGAGACTGCGACGACCCCGAGGAGGTCCCCGATGCGCATGCTCTCGCTACCCGAGGCGGCCGCGCTGCTGCGTCCCGACGACACCCTGGCGGTTCCGCTCGGGCCGGGCCAGCCCGCGGCGTTCCTGCACGCGCTCTCGGCGCGCGACGACTGGCGCGGCCTCACGGTGTTCGGGGCGCTCCTGACCGATTTCTTCCCGCTCTTCACGCGCCCGGGTGTCACGCTCCACTCGGGGTTCTTCGGCCCCGTCGAGCGCGCGCTGCGCGCAGCCGGCCACACGGTCGCCTTCATCCCCGCGGACTTCCGGCGCTTCGCGCACCTGGCCCGCGCGATGGCGCCGCGCGTGATGGGGACGACCGCCGCGCCGCCCGACGCGGGCGGCTGGCTCTCGCTCTCCCTGCACGCCGGCGCCACGGTCGAGGAGCTGCACCGCTGCGGCCGTGACCCGGGCCGGCTCCTGGTGGTCGAGGTGAACCCCAAGCTGCCGCGCACGCTCGGGCTGCCGCCCGCCCACCGCCATGCGCTCCACGTGGACGAGGTCGACGTCGTGGTCGAGAGCGATCGCGACGTGGTGGCGCTGCCGGTCGCGGAGCCCGACGAGGTGGAGCGCCGGATCGCCGGGCATGCCTGCCGCTTCGTGCCCGAGGGCGCCACCCTCCAGACCGGGATCGGCGGCGTACCGGGACAGATCGCGCGCCTGCTCGCGGCCGGCAGCGGCGGCGACTACGGCATCCACACCGAGATGTTCACGGACGGGCTCATGGAGCTGTGCCGGAGCGGCAAGGTCACGAACCGCAAGGGTCTCTTCGACGGGATCTCGACCGCGACCTTCGCCCTGGGCTCGCGCGCGCTCTACGACTGGCTCGACGGCAACGAGTCGGTGCGCTTCCTGCCCATCGACCAGACCAACGATCCCGCCCTGATCGCGCGCAACCGCCGCATGATCTCGATCAACGGCGCGCTCTCGGTCGACCTGCTCGGCCAGGTGGTGGCGGACCGGATCGGGGACGAGGAGTACTCGGGGATCGGCGGCCACGAGGAGTTCGTGAGCGGCGCGGGGTTCTCGGAGGGCGGGCGTTCGCTGATCTGCCTGCCGTCGAGCGCCCGCACGCGGCACGGTGTGGTGTCGAGGATCGTGCACGGCTTCGCGCCGGGGGCGTCCGTCACGACGCCGCGCCACCAGGTGGACGTGATCGTGACCGAGTACGGTGCGGCCGAGCTGGCCGGCCGCACGGTCGCCGAGCGGGCGCGCGCGCTGATCGAGGTCGCACACCCCGCCGTGCGCGCCGCGCTGCGCGGGCAGCGCCGCGAGCTGCCCGTGATCGAGGCCCCGGCGGAGGGCGCGGCGGTCGCGGCGGCGAAGGGCGCGGGGCGATGAGCGGCGAGCCCGATCCGGAGCTGCCGCCCGGCTACGCGCGCGCGCTCACCGCCGTCGGCAGCGCCTCGCTCGCCGGGCTCCAGGGCCTCGAGTGGGCGCAGCGCCGCCTCCACCCGCCCGACGCGCCGCGCCTGCGCCAGCAGCTCGGACCGCTGCGCGACCGGCTCGCGGAGGCGCAGGAGGCCTTCGGTGCCGCCGAGGTCCCGCCCGCGCTCGTGCCCTTCCACGAGCAGCTCGCGGCGGGCGCCGCCGAGACCCTCGCCGCGCTCGCGCTCTTCCTCGACCCGGGGCCGCCGGCGGAGGCAGTGGCGCGCGTGCTCGGCAGCCTGCGCCGCGGCTGCCGGGCGCTCGAGGCCTTCTATCCACTGCGCGGCGTGCTCCCTCCGATCGGCCGGCACTTCGTCGAGCCGGGCTGGCACGGGCGGCTCGCGGCGCTCGATCCGCATCCGGCGCCGGCCTTCGGCGCGGGCGTGGGCCTGCACCGCGCGGGCTCGGACGGCGATCCCGAGGCGCGCGGCGGCTTCTCGCTCTACGTGCCCGAGTGGCTCGCCGGGGAAGCGCCGCGGCCCCTGGTGGTCGCGCTCCACGGCGGCGCGGGCCACGGCCGCGACTTCCTCTGGACCTGGCTGCGCGAGGCGCGCGGCCGGGGCTTCCTCCTGCTGGCGCCGACCTCCGTCGGCTCGACCTGGTCGCTCGAGGCGCCCCCGAGCGACGCCCTGCGGCTGCGCTCGATGGTGGACTGGGTGTCCGCGCGCTGGCCGGTCGACCGCGGGCGGATCCTCCTCACGGGGCTCTCGGACGGCGCCACCTTCACGCTCCTGGCCGGGCTCGACGAGGACGCGCCCTACACCGCCCTGGCACCGGTCGCGGGCGTCCTCCACCCGCTCAACCTCGCGAGCGGCAACCTCGGGCGCGCGCGCGGGCGCCGCGTCTTCCAGGTGCACGGCGCGCTCGACTGGCTCTTCCCGCCCGCGCTCGCGCGGCTCGCCCGCGACGAGCTCGAGCGCGCCGGTGCGGCCCTCGTCTATCGCGAGATCGAGGATCTCTCGCACACCTACCCGCGCGAGGTGAACGGCGAGATCCTGACCTGGTTCGACCCCTCCCTGGTGCCGCCCGCCGCCTGACTCAGGCCCGCTCCCCCGCGACGATCGCCTCGAGCTCGGCGAGATCGCGGACCACCCAGTCGGGCCGCGCGCCGGGGGTGCTCGCGCGCGCCGCGCCGGGGTCCGCGACCCGGCGCGTGATCCAGACCGTGCGCAGGCCGAGCGCCGCGGCGCCCTCCACGTCGGCGCGCAGGTCGTCACCGACGTGGATCGCCTCGCCGGGCGCGACACCGAGCGCGTCGAGCGCCGCGGCGAAGAGCTCAGCGCGCGGCTTGCGGACCCCGACGTCGTGCGAGATGGCGAGCGCATCGAGGCGCTCGCGCAGGCCCGTGCCGGCGAGGATCCGGTGCGCCGCGGGGCTCCAGCTCCAGTTCGAGCACAGGCCGAGCCGCACGCGCCCGCGCAGCCGGTCGAGGACGGCCGGGTGGTGCGCCGGCGTGCGCGCGATCCCGACCAGGAGGTCCATGTGCGCGCGGGTCAGCGCGTCCGCGAGCGTGCCCTCCGGATCGGACGCGCCGAGCCGCGCCAGCAGGTGGGCGAAGCGCAGCGGGGTCGGGAGCTCGCGTCCCTGGCCCCAGTACGCGGCCCGCAGGTCCCGGTCCACGGCGGCGAGGGCGGCGGCGAAGTCCTCGAAGGAGATCGACAGGTGGGGTCGCAGCGCCGCGTGGACGGCGCCGGCGGTGGTCGGCAGCTCGCGCCCGGCGACGGTGAGGCGCGGCAGGTCGGCGAGCGACAGGTCGACCAGCGTGTCGAAGAGGTCGAGCAGGACGGCGCGGATCAGAAGCCGCCCTCCCGTTCGACCCAGGCGCGCTCCTCGGGCGTCGAGGCGCGTCCCAGGGCCGGGTTGCGGTGCGGGAAGCGCCCGAAGCGCTCGATCACCTCACGGTGCCGGATGGCGTAGTCGAGGAAGCTCGCGAAGCGCGCGCGTGCCCGCTCCGGGGCGGCGGCGGCGAGGAGCCGGAAGCGCTCCACCGCGAGCTCCTGCGCCTTGCGGTCCTCGGCGTGCTCGAAGGGCAGGTAGAGGAAGACGCGCTCGCACAGGGCGAGCGCGAGGTCCTCGCCGCGGGTCAGGGCGGCGCGTGCGTGCGCCAGCGCACGGGCGTCGCCGGCGAAGGCCTCGGCCCGGCCGCGCTGGAGGTTGCGCGAGAGCTGATCGAGGAGGAGGACGAGCGCGAGCCGGCCGCGCGGGCTCCCGGCCCAGTCCTCGAGCCGGCCGGCGCAGGCCGCCTCGTGGAGCGCGCCGAAGCGGCGGCGCAGCTCGCCGTCGAAGGCCGCGTCCTTCGCGAACCAGCGCGCCTCGAAGGCGGGCGCGGCCAGGCCGTCCCCGTCGAGCGGCCCGAGCCAGAAGGCCAGCAGCTCCTCTGCGCGCGTGTCCATGGCCTGCCGAGGGTGACCGGCTTCGCGCGCGCGGGCCAGCCGGCATAGGATCGGCCCGGGCATCCGTCCGAGGAGGAGGCGCGCCTTGATCGAGCTCGAGCGGGTAGGGCGGCGCTTCGGCGAGGTCGTGGCGGTGCACGAGCTCACGCTGCGCGTGGCGCCCGGCGAGCTCGTGGCGCTGGTCGGCGGCTCGGGCTCGGGCAAGACGACGACCCTCAAGATGGTGAACCGCCTGGTGGAGCCGAGCCACGGCGTGGTGCGCATCGCTGGCCGCGACGTCCGCACCCTGCGCGCCCCCGAGCTGCGCCGCCGCATCGGCTACTGCTTCCAGCAGATCGGGCTCTTCCCGCACCTCTCGGTCGCGGAGAACGTGGCCGTGGTGCCGGAGCTCCTCGGCTGGGAGCGCGCGCGGGTGCGGCGGCGCGTCGCCGAGCTGCTGGCGCTGATGGAGCTCCCGCCCGAGCTCGCCCGGCGCCGGCCGGCCGCGCTCTCGGGCGGCCAGCAGCAGCGGGTCGGGATCGCGCGCGCGCTCGCCGGGGAGCCCGAGGTGCTGCTGATGGACGAGCCCTTCGGAGCCCTCGATCCGCTCACCCGCGACACCCTCCAGCAACGCTTCCAGGAGATCCGCCAGACCCTCGGGATCACGACGCTCTTCGTCACCCACGACCTGGCGGAGGCGGTCCTCCTCGCCGACCGGATCGCGGTGCTCGCCGGGGGGCGCCTGCTCCAGCTCGGGACCCCCCGCGAGCTCCTGCGGGCGCCCGCGGATCCCGTCGTCGCGCAGCTCGTCGCGACGCCGCGGCGGCAGGCCCGGGCGGTCGAGGCCCTGCTCGGGGACGCCCGCGCGTGAGCGAGCTGCTCGGCGAGCTCCCGCGCTACACCGCGGCGCACCTCCAGCTCTCGCTCGCGGCGCTTCTGATCGCGACGGCGGCGAGCGTCCCGCTCGGGGTCTGGGCCAGCCGGCAGCCGCGCGGGGGGCGCGTACTCCTGGCCCTCGTGGGCGCCCTCCAGACGATCCCGAGCCTGGCGCTCCTGGCCTTCATGGTGCCCGTCCTCGCCGCGCTCGGGGGCTGGAGCCTGCGCGTGCTCGGCTTCGCGGTACCGGCGATCGGGGTCGCCCCGGCGCTGCTCGCGCTCTCGCTCTACGGAACGCTGCCGATCCTCCAGAACGTCGTTGCCGGCCTCGCGGGCGTCGATCCCGGCGTGCGGGAGGCCGCCCGCGCGATGGGCATGACCGGCCGGCAGCGGCTCTGGCGCGTCGAGCTGCCGCTCGCGCTGCCGGTGATGATCGCGGGCCTGCGCACCGCGGCGGTCTGGGTGGTGGGGACCGCGACCCTCGCGACCCCGGTCGGCGCGCCGAGCCTCGGCCACTTCATCTTCAGCGGGCTCCAGACCCGCAACTACGCGGCGGTGTCGCTCGGCTGCGGGGCCGCGGCCGCCCTGGCCTTCACCCTCGACCGGGCGATCCGCCTGCTCGAGCGCGGCGTGGCCGGGCGCCGGCGCGGGCTCGTGGCCGCCGCGCTCGCGGGCCTCGCGCTGCTCGCCGCCGCCGCGAGCCTGCCGCGCGCGGGTGGGGGAGGCGCGGCCGCGAGCGCTCCGGCGCCGGTCGTGATCGGAGCCAAGACCTTCACCGAGCAGTACGTGCTGGCCGAGCTGCTGGCCGGCTGGATCGCGCGCGAGACGGGCGCCCCGGCGCGGGTGCTGGGCTCCCTCGGCTCGACGGTGCTCTTCGACGCGCTGCGCGCGGGCGAGATCGACGCGTACGTGGACTACACCGGGACCCTGTGGGCCACGGTGCTCGGCCGCAGCGGGCCGCCTCCCGCCCGCGCCGCGATGCTGGCGGAGGTGCGCCGCGCGCTCGCGGAGCAGGACGGGGTCACGCTGGTCGCGGCGCTCGGCTTCGAGAACGCCTACGCGCTCGCGATGCGCGGCGATCGCGCCCGCGCGCTCGGGATCGCGACCATCGCGGACCTGGCGCGCCACGCCCCCTCGCTCGCGATCGGCGCCGACTACGAGTTCCTGGAACGCCCCGAGTGGCGTGCCCTCGTCGCCGCCTACGGGCTCGCGTTCCGGAGCGAACGCAGCATGGACCCCTCGCTCATGTACGACGCGCTCGCGAGCGGGCAGGTCGACGTGATCAGCGCCTTCTCGACCGACGGCCGGATCGCAGCCCGCGGCCTCGTGCTGCTGCGCGACGAGCGGGGCGTGATCCCGCCCTACGACGCGGTGGTGCTGGCGGGCGCGCGGCTGGCCCGTGAGCGTCCCGAGGTGGTGCGTGCGCTCGCCGGGCTCGGGGGTGCGATCGACGCCCCGACCATGCGGCGCCTGAACGGCGCGGTGGACCAGGGCGGCCGCTCGCCGCGCGCGGTTGCTGCCGCGTGGCTGAGGGCGCGCACCCACTGACGCTGGCGGAGACCGAGCAGGCAGAGGCTGAGGAGCAACAGCGCGGCGGGTTCGGGCGTCGCGTGCGGCCTGTGCCCGGCCGTCAACGCGGCGCTCTCCGGTGCGAAAGCCGCTCGCGGCGCCAGGCTCACGAACTGCGCCTCCGCCGCAAACAGGTCCCAGCCGGGCGCGGGCGTTGCCGGGCCGTGCGCTGCGGGGGGCGCCACCGCCAGGCAGACGATGAGCAGGACCCCTGTGACGATCCGACGCGCCACGACGCTCCCCTCGCTACCGGTCCCGCTCCCCCCATCGGCGGAAACGGGCTCGGAACTGAGCGCGATGAGGGGGCCATCTGCGCGCGCAGGAGGCGGAAGGGGATCAGCAGGGCCCGAGCGGGGGGGGGGAACCCTCAGGCAGTCCGGTGCCGGGGTGCGGTCAGGGCCACGAGCGCGCAAAGGAGCGCGACCGCGGCGTGCGCCGGCGGCACGTCGGCGGCATTGGCGACTACGAAGGCCGTGAGGGCGGATGCCGCCGCGACGGCCGGCGCTACCCAGAGCATCGGCCGCACCTCGCGACACAGGTTGCGCGCCACGAGCGCCGGGAGCACCAAACATCCGAGGGTGTAGATGAGACCCGAGGAGCGGATCGAGAGGCCGATCGCGAGCCCGAGCCACAGCGCCACGCCGCGCAGCCAGCGCCGGGCCGGGATCCCGACCGCCGCCGCCATCTCCGGGTCCATCGCGAGCAGCCGGAGCCGGTCGCTCCAGCACGCAGCCCCGAGCATGCTCGCTGCCGCCAGGGCCGCGAACACCGCGAGTTCCCCTTCGTGGGCGCCGATCAGGGTCGAGAACATCAGCCGGTGCACCTCCTCGAGCCCGTGCGGGCTGTGCGCGAGCAGCAGCACCGGCAGGCTCGCAGCGGCGAGGAAGATCCACGCCGTGCGCGCCTCGGCGCCCGCCGCACCTGCGCGCCGCGGGCTCGCGGTCAGCAGCGCCGTCGTCACCGACGCCGCCACCGCGGCGACGTCGGCGGCGGCGCGCGATTCGAGCCACGGCCAGTGCGCCGCTGCGCCGAGCCCGGCGCCCCACAGCAGGGCTGCGATGCCGAGCGTCGAGGCCTGGCCGATCGCGGCGCCGAGGAAGACCTGCTCGCGCGCCACCACCCACACGCCCACCAGCGCGAGCAGCGCCGCCAGCGCCGTTCCCGCGAGATACGTGGTCTGGAACAGCGCCCAGGACTCGAGGAACGATTCGATCACGCGAGGCCCGCCAGCGCCGATCCGAAGGCGCGCCGCAGCTCGGGCCGGCCCAGCATCTCCTCGCGTGGCCCGGCGACCACGGTGCCGGCGTCCACCAGCGCGAGGTGGCTCGCGCGCCGCGCGGCCAGCGCGAGCCGGTGCGTGACGAAGAGCACCGTCACCCTCCGCTCGCGTTGGAGCGCGTCCACGACCTCGAGGAAGGCGTCCTCGCTGGGCGGATCGAGGCCCTCGGTGGGCTCGTCGAGGATCAGGAGGGCGGGCCGGCGCACGAGCGCCCGCGCCACCAGCGCGCGCTGCCGCTGGCCGCCCGAGAGCGACCAGTAGCTGCGCTCCTCGAGCCCCGCGAGGCCCGCGCGTGCGAGGGCCTCGGCGAGCTCGCCAGCGCGCGCGCGAGGCAGGCCGACCCGCCCGAGCGTCACGAACTCGCGGACGGTCGTCGGCAGCGTCGGGCTCAGCTCGCAGCGCTGCGGCACGAAGCCGATCCGCGCCAGGCTCGCGCGCTCGGGGTCGCGTTCGAGCCGCCCGCCCTGGAGCGGCAGCAGGCCCAGCACGGTGTGGAGGAGGGAGGTCTTGCCGGCGCCGTTCGGGCCGAGCACGAACCAGCTCTCGCCGGCGTGGACCTCCCAGTCCACGCCGGCGAGCACGCTGCGCCCGCCGTGGCCGATGCGCGCGCCGCGCAACGCGAGCACCGGCATCAGCGCGCCCCGACCAGCGCACGCACGTTGAAGTCGACCGTCGCCAGGTAGTCGTCGGTGCCCGGACGGCTGCCGGTCTGGTGGGCGAGCTCGACGATGCGCGCGCCCGTGCGTTCCGCGACGAACTCCGCGTGGCGCGGCGAGAAGTACGGGGTAGACAGGATCAGATTCACGCGTTCCGCCTGCATTTGCTCGACCACCTCCTGGAGTTGGCGCGTGGTCGGCGCGATGCCCGGCAGCGGCTCGAGCGCGGCCACCAGCTCGAGCCCGAAGCGCTCGGCCAGGTAGATCCACGCGCGATGGTCCTCCACCGCCTTGCGCGGCGGCCCGGTCCCGATCGCACCGAGCCAGCCCCCGAGCGACGCACCCGCCTCGGCGACCAGCGCCGGGAGCCGGCCTGCCTCGACGGCGGCCGCGATCTCGGCCGGCGTGCGCTGCCCCGCGAGCTCCGCGCCCACCAGCCGTTCGACGAGCCGGGCAGCGAACGCGTGGTAGCGCGCGGCGAACGCGCGCGCCTGGTCCGGACGCAGCGCCGAGAGCCGGTCGCGGATCGCGCCCGCGACGCGCAGCCCGTTCAGCGGATCCGGCAGGTAGTGCGGGTTCCCGAACGGGTGCACGTCGCCCATCGAGCGGTCGACCCGGGCCTGCGGCACCTCGCGCGGCACGATCGCCGTCGAGGCGTCGAGGGAGCCTGCGGCGCCGCGCTGGATGCGGGGGTTGCGGGCTGCGCCGAGCAGGGGGGGTAGCCAGCCGCTCTCGAGCCCCATGCCCACACGGATCAGCAGCTCCGCCCGGTGCAGCTCCTTCACGAAGCTCGGGCGCGGCTCGACGAAGTGGACGTCCTGGGGGCCCTTGGCGAGCGAGGTGACCTCGACCGCGTCGCCGCCCACCTGCCGGGCGAGGTCGGCGAGGTCCGGGGTGGTCGCCACCACCCGCAGCGCGTCGGCGCGGGCGCCCCCCGGCGCGAGCATGGCGACGAAGAGGATCGGAAGCGCGAGCTGTCGCAGGGTCATGGCGGCCTCCTAGTACGCGTGCGCCGCGTGGGCGCCGAACAGGAACTCGATCCCGGCCCACACGGAGAGCGCGTCGTCGAGCTCCGGGCCTTCGGTCCAGTCGTAGTTGGCCTGCAGGCGCAGGCGCGAGAACTCCGAGGGATGGAAGACCAGCAGCGGCGCGATCCGGGTGCGGTCGCTCCGGAACGGGTCGTCCTCGCGCGAGGCGAAGACCGGCGCGCCGTCGTCGAGCGAGCTGTCCTGGTCGAAGTCGTGGCCGCTGCCGCCCGCGTGCTCGACGCGGAAGCCAGCGGCCCAGTTGCGCCGGAAGCCGTAGAGGAGCTGCGCGTAGAAGCCCCAGTCCTCGAGGTCGTCGCTGCCGACCCCGACCAGGTCCTGGCAGTCCTCGTCGAGGCACAGGTCGAAGCCGTCGGCCTCGTAGCGGCGGCCCATCAGCTCGGCCTGGAAGGTCACGAAGGGCCAGCCGTGTTCGGCGCTGAGCGGACGCCACTTCACGACGACGTCGCCCCCCACGATGTGGGTCCTCCCGTCCGGCCCGGTCGCGTTCGGGCCGGTCACGTAGGAGACGCCGAGCTGCGCGCTCGTCGTGTCCGAGAGGTCGACGCCGTTCACCCAGCGCGCCAGGTAGAGCAGGTCCTTCGGCGAGCGCACGTCGACGTCGGCGAAGGGCCGCCCCCCGATCGGGCGCTCCTCGAAGGCCTCGTCGCTGGCCAGGAACGAGAGCATCGTCTCGCCGTTGGCGTTCTGCGCGCCGAGGTGGACCTCGGAGAACCACGGCACCGGGAGCAGCCAGCCGAGCCGCACGCCGGGCGCGCGCAGCCCGTCTTCGCCGAAGAAGCGCGTGCTCACGACGGGCTGGTCCATCCAGTCCCACTGGTGCGGGTGCTGGGGGTTGATGCGGCCGAACTCGGTGAAGAAGTGCCCCATCTCGAGCTGCGCGCCGCGCTCGTGGAGCCCGAAGGGCAGGCTCGTGGTGGTGACGAACGCCTCCTCGAGCTCGAAGCGCGATTCGCCCTCGGGATCGATGAAGTAGACCAGGTGCGCCTCGCCCGTGAAGTACGGGTCGACCGCGCCCGCCATCGAGAGCTCCGCCTGCTGCAGCGTGAAGCCGCGCCGGCGCGGGTCGTGGCCGCCGCCCTCGAGCAGCCCGAGCTGGTCGTTGGTGGCGTCCGACCAGCCGGCCGCGGCGAGCACGTCGAGCGAGAGGTCGAGGAGCTGGAGGCGGCCGCCGCCCAGCGAGAGCAGTGCGCCGTCGGGGGGGGCGCCGGCGATCGGCGCCGCCCCGGCGGGCGCCTGGGCGCCGGCCGCGCGCGCCTCGTCGCGCGCCGCGCGCACCTCGTCGGCGAGCGTCTCGACGGTGCGGCGCAGCTCGGCGTTCTCGCGAGCGAGGGCGTCGAGCTGCTGCTGGATCGTGGGCGGCACCGGCTCGGCGGCGCCGGCCTCCGTCGCACAGGAAAGGCACAGGAAGGCAATCGACAGGTGGAACGCGGAGCTCCGCATGGTCCCCTCCGGCGCGCGCCGTCATGCCGGCGCGCGCACGATGCGGGCGGCCGCGGCCACGCGCTCGAGGGCGCGACGCACGCGGTCGCCGGATGACTCGTGACGGGATTCGAGTCAGGCGATCGGGGACGGTGGGCCGCGGGGCGGACTCGGGAGACGCGTCTCGGTGGATGGAGCCGCCGGCGTGCGGGCCGCGTCGAGGCGGAGCGCCGGGAGGGCGAACGGCAGCGAGGCGATGCCGGGCGGCGCCGCCCCGGCGCGGGTCGCGCTCGTCTGGCAGGCGGGGCAGCCGGCGCCCCCGTGGGCCACGTCCGCCGCCGTGGCGTGGCCGGTGATCGTCTGCGCCGATGCTTCGGAGACGCCGTGGTGCTGGTGGAGCGGCGCGCCGAGGGCGAGGAGCGCGGCCGCCGCGAGCGCGGCTGCGAGCCGTCGCTGTGTGGCGCGCTCCGTCATTCCCTCGCGTCCGCTCGCCGCGGCGGGCGTCGCGCTAGCCGATCGCGCGGCGCAGGCGGCGCTTGAGCTCGAGGGCCTCGGGCGGAAGCCGGTCGTCGGGCGTGCCGAGCAGGAAGGCGTCGAGCCCACCGCGCTTCTGGACGGAGCGCAGCGCGCGCGTCGAGACGCGCAGGCGCACGGAGCGGCCGAGGCCGTCGGAGAGCAGCGACACGCTCTGGAGGTTCGGCGCGAACGTCCGGCTCGACTTGCGGTTCGAGTGCGAGACGTTGTGGCCGAACGACACGCGCGTCCCGGTGAGCTCGCAGCGGCGGGGCATCGGGGTCTCCTACTTCTTCTTGCCGTAGCGGCGCCGGAACTCGTCGACCTTGCCGCCGCGCGCGGCCTCGCGGAGCTGGCCGGTCCAGAACGGGTGGCTCACGGCCGAGACCTCGAGCCGGATCACCGGGACCTGCTCGCCGTCCACCTCGCGCGTCTCGCTCGAGCCCATCGTCGAGCGCGTCGTCCACTCCGTCCCGCTCGCGCTGTCGACGAAGATGACCTTGTGGTAGTCGGGATGGATGCCGGGCTTCACGGCGCGCTCGCTCCTACCAGCTCGACTTGCGCACGCCCGGGAGCTGCCCCGCCAGCGCGAGCTCGCGCAGCGCGATGCGGGAGATCCCGAACTTCTTGTAGTAGGCGCGCGCGCGGCCGGTGATCGCGCAGCGATTCTTCTTGCGCGTGGGGCACGAGTTGCGCGGCAGCTTCGAGAAGGCGAGCTGGGCGGCCAGCTTCTCCTCGATCGAGACCTCCGGGTCCTGGAGCTTCTGGCGCAGCTCGGCGCGCTTGCCGGCGTGCTTCTGGATCAGCGCCTTGCGGCGCAGGTCCCGGTGCACCTGGGAGGTCTTGGCCATCGGCGATCGTCCCTCGTGAAGAGCAGGCTCCGGCGCGACGGGTCCCGCCGGGGCGCCTGTAGATAGCAAAACGATCGCGCCGGCCCAGGGCCCCGGCACGCGATCCCGGGGCCGGGTCGTGGTCCCGGGACCGGGAGGGGTCATCCCGGCCGGGGCCGGAGCACGAGGGACACGAAGAAGCCCGCCACCGAGACCAGCACGATCGTGCCGCCGGCCGCCAGGTCGAAGGCGTAGGCGGCGGCGAGGCCCAGGACGCCGGCGCTCGCCCCGAGGGCCATCGCGAGGGCGAGCTGGGCCCGGTAGTGGGTGGCCCAGAGGGTCGCGGTGGCGGCGGGGACCACGAGCAGGGCCTCGACCAGGATCACGCCGACCAGCCGCACCCCGATCACCACGGTCACGGCCAGGAGCACCAGCAGCCCCGTCTCGAGCGCGGCCACCGGGTGGCCGTAGGCGCGCGCCACCTCCTCGTCGAAGGCCAGGAAGAGCAGCGGGCGGAAGCTGATCGCGAGCGCCGCCAGCACCGCCGCGCCGGCGGCCGCAAGCAGCGCGAGCTCGCCCGGCGTGATCGCGAGCACGTTGCCGAACAGGTAGCCGAAGAGGTCCTGCTGGTAGCCCCGGCGCAGGCTGAAGAGCACCACCCCGAGCGCCAGCGAGCCCGAGAAGAAGATCCCGATCACGGCGTCCTCGGACAGGCGCCCGCTGCGCGCGAGGCGCGCGATCGCGAGCGCCACAGCCACGGCGAAGACCGCCGCCGTCCCGAGCGGCGGCCAGCCGAGCACGACGGCGAGCGCGACGCCGCCGATCGCCGAGTGCGAGATCCCGACCCCGATGAAGGCCAGCCGGCGCAGCACGACGAAGAAGCCGAGGGCGCCGCACACCAGGCCGATCGCCGCGGCGGCCAGCAGCGCACGCTGCATGAAGGCGAGCTCCAGCATCAGGAGCGCGGGTCCGCGGAGGGCTTCGAGTGGTGCGCGAGCTCGCCCGCCAGGAAGTCGAACTCGCAGTGGTAGGCGGCGCGCAGCGCGTGGCTGTGGACGACGTCGTCCGGGTTGCCGTGCACGTGCATCGTGCGGTTGATGCAGATCAGCTCGTCGGCCACCGAGGCGAGCGCGAGGAGGTCGTGGGAGACCGCGAGCACGGTGGTGTCGAGGCCGCGCAGCAGCGCGTAGAAGGCCTGCTCGGCCGGCAGGTCGAGGCCGATCGTGGGCTCGTCGAGGACCAGCAGGCGCGCGCCCGCGCAGAGCGCCTGGGCGAGCATCACGCGCCGCTGCTCGCCGCCCGAGAGCCGGCCCACCGGCCGGCCCGCGCGCTCGAGCAGGTCCACGCGCGCGAGGGCGCGCTCCACCGCCTCGCGGTCGCCCGCGCGCAGGCGCCCGCGCCGGCCCATCGCCACCACGTCGCGGACGGTCGCCGGGAAGCCCGGGGCGATCATGTGTCGCTGGGGCACGTAGCCGATCTCGCCGCGCGCCGCGCCCGGCGGCCGCCCCAGCACCTCGATGCGCCCGCGCGCCACCGGCAGGAGGCCGAGGAGCGCGCGCAGGAGCGTCGTCTTGCCGGCGCCGTTCGGGCCCACCACGCCGACGAACTGACCCGTGCCCACCGCGAAGCTCACGTCCTCGAGCACGAGCCGGCCGTCGCGGAGCACGTCGACGTGCTCGAAGCGGATCGCGACCTCGCTCATGAGCTCCCGCCCAGCGCTCGCGCGAAGGCCCGGGCGTTCCAGCGCAGGAGCCCTTCGTAGCCGGCTCGTTCAGGATCCGTGGGGTCGCCGTTGGGATCGACCAGTATGGTGGTGGCGCCGAACTCCGCGGCCAGCGTGCGCGCCACGCGCGGGTCGAGCTGCGGCTCGATCAGGATCGCGCGCACGCCAACGGCGCGCGCCGCCGCGACCAGCTCCGCCAGCTCGCGCGGGCCCGGCTCCTCGCCGGGGGCCTCCTCGATCACGCCGATCTCCTCCAGCCCGTAGCGCGCCCCGAAGTAGCGCCAGGCGGCGTGGAAGGCCACGTAGGCGCGGCGCGGGCCCGCGAGCACGGCGCGCAGGTCGCGATCGAGGCTCGTGAGGCGCGCCTGGAGATCGGCGAGCCGCGCCGCCGTGTCGGCGGCGTGCGCGGGATCGAGGTGTTCCAGGCGGGCGGCGATGGCGGGCGCGAGCACGTCGCGCACCCGGAGCGGGTCGAGCCAGACGTGGGGATCGGACCCGCGCGACGCCGCGCCCGCCGCGGGCAGCGGCGCGAGGTCCGGCAGCTCGAGCAGCACGAGCGTCTCGACCGGGCGCCCGCTCGCGCCGAGCAGGCGCTGCGTCCAGCCGTCGAGGCCGCCCCCGACCGCGATCAGGAGCGCGGCTCGTGCCACCCGCACGACGTCGCCGGGGCGCGGATCGAAGGTGTGGGGGCTCGCGCCGGGCGGCACGAGGGTCGAGACGGTGAAGTGCGCGCCGGCGAGCTCGCGCGCGATCATCGCGATCGGCTCGATGGTGGCGACCACGCCGAGCGGCGGCGGCGGCGCGGCGTGCGCCACGCAGACCCGGGCGGCGAGCGCGATCGCGAGGAGAGACAGACGACGCAACCGACGTCCCCGTTCTTGCGTGGCAGGGGGGGCAGGATAGCGGTGGGGGGATCAGCGGCCCCGCCGGGCCAGCCGTTCGAGCGCCCCGAGCAGGTCGGGCGCGGGGCCCCGGACCGGCGCGAGGGGATCCTCGCCGAGCCGGCGCAGGCGCGCGAGCGCGTTGCGGATCGTGAAGCGCCGCGGGTCGAGGCGCGGGCCGAGCTCGCTCCAGCGCAGCGGCATCGAGACCGGCGCCCCGGGCAGCGCGCGCACCGAGAAGGGCGCCACGAGGAGCTTCCCGTGCCCGTTCTGGCCGGTGTCGACGTAGACGCGCCCGCCGCGAGCAGCCACGCGCCGCGCGAGCGTCGCGATCCCGGGGTGGCGCGCCACCACCTCGCGCGCGAGGAGCTCCGCGAGCGTGCGCGCCTTCGCGAAGGTGAGGCGCCCTCCGAGGGGCACGAGCACGTGCAGACCCGCCGAGCCGCTGGTCTTCGGGAAGGCCGGGAGCCCGATCTCGCCGGTGAGCCCATGGAGGGTACGTGCGATCGTGACGACGTCGCGGAAGGGTGCGCCCTTGGGGTCGAGGTCGAGGATGCACCAGTCGGGATGCGCGAGGTCGGCGACCCGGCTCGCCTGCACGTGGAGCGCGATGGCGCCGAGGTTCGCGACGTAGAGCAGCGCGTCCACGTCGTCCACGACGAAGAAGCGGATCTCGCGACGGCCGTGCTCGCTCCAGAGCCGCTCGCGCCGCACCCACGCGGGCGCCGAGGCGGGCGCGTCCTTCTGGAAGAACGCCTTGCCCGTGATCCCGTCCGGGTGCCGGACGAGCGTGAGCGGGCGGTCGCGCAGGTAGGGCAGGAGCCAGGGGGCGATCGCGCGGTAGTAGCCGAGCAGGTCGCCCTTGGTGAGGCCCTCGTCCGGCCAGAAGGTCTTGTCGAGGTTCGTGAGGACAAGCTCGTGTCCGGGCTTCGGTTTCGTGCTCTTCTCCTTCGGCTTCGCGGGACCTTCGGGCGCCCGCCTCGCGGGCCGGGCGGCGCATCGATCCCGGCGGGCCTCTTGTCCTCGCGCAGGCGCAGCAGGACGGGCTGGCGCAGGCGCCCGTCGCGGGTGCCCTCGGCGTAGCGCACCTCCGCCACGACGCGCGGCTCCACGACCGGCTCGGCGATCCGGCCGGCGCGCTCCGCCACCTGCGCGCCTACCGTTCGCTGCGCGAGGGATGAGCGGCGGGGGGAGCGCTCGCCCGGCCGGCCATCACCCGGTGATCGCGACCAGCAGGTCGAAGGCGCTGACCACGCCACGCAGCGCCCCGTTCTCGACGACCAGGAGCCGGTGCACGCGCCGCTCGCGCATGCGCCGGGCCGCCTCGGCGAGCGTCGCCGCGGGTGAGACCGAGAGCACCTCCCGGCTCATCAAGCGCGCCACCGGCACCACGCTCGCCGCGGCGGGCAGCGCCCCGATGTCGCGGTAGTCGTCGACGTCGCTGAAGAAGGCGCCCGCAGCCGCTGTGCTCGGGCGCTCGGCCTCGAGCCGGCCGAGGTCGCTCTGGGAGAGGACGCCCACCACGCGCCCGGCCTCGTCCACCACCGGCGCGCCGCCGATGCGGTGCGTGGCGAGCAGGCGCTCGGCCTCGCGCGCGCTGCTCTCGGGGCGCAGGGTCACGACGTCGCGCTGCATCACGCTCTCGACGGATCGCTCGGGCATCACTCCTCCGCTGGCTCCCGGGTCGGGTGCAGACGGCGGGCGAGGGAACGCGCCCGGGTCCGCCAATCCGGCTGATGGGTCTCGATGACGATGACGCCCGCGCGCGGCGGCTGGTAGTGGCGCTCGCTCCAGGCGAGCAGCTCCGGGCCGGCATCGGAGGGATCCCGGCCGGCGGCGGCGCGCGCCGCAAGGCGCGCGAGGGTGGTCTCGTGCGGGCAGCGCGCCTCGACGAGCACCGGCTCGATCCCACGCCCGCGCGCCCAGGCGAGCGCGGCCGCCCGGTGGCGCTCGAGGGCGTAGGTGGCGTCGAGGATCGCGATCCGGCCCGAGGCCGTGATCGGCTCCGCCCGTTCGAGCAGCGCCTGGTAGACGCGCTCCTTCGCAGCGCTGTCGTAGAGGCCCCGTGCGGCTCCGCCGCGCGCGGTGGGAGCGAGCCCCGCGAGCGCCTTGCGCACCCGGTCCGACGCGACGACGACGCCTCCGGCGGTGTCGGCCATCGTCTCGGCGACGCTGCTCTTGCCGCTGCCGACGAGGCCCCCGACCAGCACCAGCCCGCCCGCGCGCGGCGGCGCCAGGGCGCGCGCTGCGAGCGCGAGGTGGCGGCGCGCGCTCGCCGCCGCGGCGGCGCGCTGGCCGGGCTCGATCGCGCCGTCGTCGGCGGCGAGCGCCGCCACCTTCGCGCGCACCGCGGCCCGGTAGCTCACGAAGTAGTCGAGCACGCCGTAGAGGCCGAAGTCGTCGCGGGCGGCCGCGTAGCGGCGCAGGAAGCGCGCCGCGAGCTGCGCCCGGCGCCGGTAGCGCAGGTCCATCGCGAGGAAGGCCACCTCGGAGGCGGCGTCGATCCGACGCAGGTCGTCGCGGAACTCGATGCAGTCGACGAGCAGCGGCTCGGCGCGGCCCGGCTCGAACCAGACGTGCTGGAGGTGCACGTCGCCGTGGCCGTCGACGGCGCGGCCCTCGCGGCGGCGCGCCTCGAAGCGGCCGGCGTGGGCGTCGGCGAAGGCGCTCGTCCGCTGCTCGACCTGGCGCCAGGTCGAGCGCGGGAAGAGCCGGCCCGCGGCCGGCTCGAGCAGGCGCAGGTTGTCGCGCACGGGGCCCTCGATCCGGGCGCGCCAGGCGTCGGGTGTGAAGGGCGCGGGGACGCCGAGGCCGTGCTCGGCGTGGAAGCGGGCGAGCCGCTCGGCGACCGCGTCGAGGTGGCGCGCGTGGAGCGCGCCGCGCTCGAGGAGCGCGAGCGCGTCGTGCCCCGCCGGCAGCCGGCGCATCGCGACCACGTGTTCGTGCGGGTCGCGCGCCAGGGTCTCCTCGTCCGCGTCCGGGGCGAGCGCACCGATCCGGAAGCCGCCGGCGGGATCGGCCTCGACCGGGGCGACGCCCAGGTACACGTCGCGTGCGAGGCGGCGGTTGAGCCGGACCTCGCGGGCGCAGTCGCGATTGCGCTTCGCGCGCGTCGCGAAGTCGACGAAGCCGAGCGCGGCGGCCTTGCGGAGCTTCCAGGCCCGCGCTCCCGTCAGGTACACGTGCGAGAGGTGGGTCTGGACGTGCTCGACGCCCGCCGCAGCGCTCGCGTCGAAGGGGTGTGCCGCCGGCCGCGCGAGCGCCGCAGCGAGCCCGGCGGGGAGCGGCTCGACAGGGGGAGGCATGCGGCCTCTCCGTCAGGCGTCCTGCGCGTCCGACTTGAGCGTGAGGACGGGACAGGGCGCGGTGCGGATCGTGCGCTCCGCGACGCTGCCGAGCAGCACGTGCTTGAGCCCCGTGAGGCCGCGGGTGCCCATCACGATCAGGTCCGCAGCCACGCTCTCGGCAGCTTGCGCGATGGCATCTGCGGCGGGCCCCGTCACGAGGTGCGTGGTGCCGCGGATGCCGGCCGCCTCGAGGCGCTTGCGTCCCTCCTCGAGGCGCGCGAGGGCGGCTTCCTGGACCCCGTCCCAGACCGCCTGGGGGATCGCGACGCCGTAGGCCATCGTCACGGCGGCGGGCAGCTCGTAGGCATGGAGCAGGTGGACCTCGGCGGCGTGCTCGCTCGCGAGCTCGACCGCGAGCGCGAGGGCGGCGTCGGAGTGCTTCGAGAAGTCGAGGGGCACGAGGAGCTTGCGGAAGTGGCCCACGGATCCTCCTTCGGCGCGGTCGGGCGTACGGAAGGTCAGCACGGGGCAGGGCGAGCTGCGTACGGTGCGTTCGGCCACGCTGCCGAGCAGGGCGTGCTTCCATCCGCTCAGCCCGCGCGTGCCCATCACGACCAGGTCGGCGTGCAGGCGCTGTGCCGCCTCGGTGATCGCGTCCGCGGCAGGTCCGTGTGCGACGTGGGTCTCGCAGGAGACCTTCGCCTCGACGAAGCCGTGGGCCGCCTTCTCGAGCCGGCGCGCGGCTGCGTCGCGCACCTGCGCCAGCAGGCCGTCGGGCAGCGCGACGCCGTAGGGCGAGATCGTGCCGAGCGGCACCTCGTAGGCGTGCAGCAGGTGGACCGCCCCGCCGCCTGTGTGAGCCAGCGTGCGGGCCAGCTCGATCGCGGCGTGCGCGTGGGCCGAGAAGTCGGTCGGGACGAGGATCGTCCGGAAGCGGCTCACGGCACGAACCCGCCGCCGGGCGCGCGGCCGCGCCGCTCGCCGCGGCGATAGAGCGTGCGGCGGTTGATGCCGAGGATGCGTGCGGCCTGGACCTTGTTGCCGCGCGTGTACCCGAGCACCTGGTCGATGTAGAGGTCGTCGAGCTCGGCGAGCGTCAGCTGCTTGTCGAGGGCCTGGCGGACGAAGCCACCCGGGTCTTCGGCGGGTCCCTCGGGCCCGATCGCGGCGTCCGGCAGCGGCAGGTCCTCGGGACCGATCTCGGGTCCCTCGCAGAGCGCGATCGCACGCTCGATCACGTTCTCGAGCTCCCGCGCATTGCCCTCCCAGCGGCAGTGCTTGAGCCGCTCCATCGCGGCGGGCGTGAGCCGGAGCGCGCGGCCGTCGGCATGGCGCTCGAGGCAGGCGCTCGCGAGCGGGGGGATGTCGTCGGTGCGCTCGCGCAGCGGCGGGATCTCGATCGGGATCACGTTGAGCCGGTAGAAGAGGTCGCGCCGGAACCGGCCGGCCTCGATCTCGGCGTGCAGGTCGCGGTTGGTGGCGGCGATGATGCGGACGTCCACCTTCGCCGACGTGGTGCCACCCACCGGGCGCACCTCGCGGTCCTGGAGCACGCGCAGGAGCTTGCCCTGCAGGCCGAGCCCCATGTCGCCGATCTCGTCGAGGAAGAGCGTCCCGCCGCTCGCCTGCTCGAAGAGGCCGCGCTTGGTCACGTGGGCTCCGGTGAAGGCGCCCTTCACGTGGCCGAAGAGCTCGCTCTCGAGCAGGCCCTCCGGGATCGCGGTGCAGTTGATCGGGACGAAGGGCCGGCTCGCTCGGGCGCTCGAGAAGTGGATCGTGCGGGCCACCACCTCCTTGCCGGTGCCGCTCTCGCCGGTGATCAGGACCGAGCTGCGCCCGTCGGCGATCTTGCGGATCAGCGCGAAGATCTCGCGCATGGCGGCGCTCGTCCCGATCAGGTCGCCGAACGACGAGGTGCGGTCGAGCGCGCGGCGCAGCCGCCGGTTCTCCTCCTCGAGCGCCCGTCGCTCGAAGGCCTTCTCGAGCGTGACGAGCAGGGCGTCCTTCTGGAAGGGCTTGGTGATGTAGTCGGCGGCGCCGGCGCGCACGGCCTGGACGGCCGAGTCGATGCTCCCGAAGGCGGTCATCAGGATCACCGGCGTCTCGGGCCGGCGCTCGCGGATCTCGGCGAGCAGCTCGATGCCCGAGCGCCCCGGCATGCGGATGTCGGAGACGACCGCGTCGCAGTCGAGGTCGGCGAGGCGCTCTAGCGCCTCGTCGGCGCTGGCGGCGCCGACGCCCCGGATCCCCTCGTCGTCGAGGAGGGAGAGCACGAGGTCGCGCATGGCGGCGTCGTCGTCGACGACCAGGACGGACCGGAGGCGGGTCATCGGGGTATCCCAGGAGCACGTTACGTGCCACCCGCGACGCACGGGCGCTGCAGATGAGGTCACACGTATAGGGCAAAATGACCCGAATGTGACAAATCAGCTCACGACGCGCAGCCTCAGCATCGCACCCCTCCTGGCACACGAAGCGAGGCATCAGGCCCCGGATCTGGATCTCGCGCCGCCTCCGGGACGCCGGGAGGTGCTGGCACGCCGTCTGCACCTGCGGGCGGCATGGGGTTCGAGGGAAGCACGGGGACGTTCGGGGCCGAAGTGGCTCGGGTGATGCGGCGGCATTGGCTCTCCGTCGCACCGGGTGCCTCGATCGCGGAGACGCTCCAGATGATGCGGGTGGCGCGCCTGCGCCAGCTCCCGGTGGTGGCCGACGGGGTCCTGCGCGGCGTGCTCTCGTTCGCGGTCCTCGTCGAGGCCGCCCTTGCCGGCCGCTGCACGCGCGTCGAAGAGGTGATGTCGCCGGACACCGAGACGGGCGGGACCACGATGAGCGTCGACGAGGCGGCGGCGCGGATCGCCCGCTCGCGCACGGGCTGCCTGCCGATCGTCGAGCCCGGCCCGGACGGCCCGCGGCTGGTCGGCCTGCTCACCGAGAGCGACCTCCTGCGCCGCGCCTACGATCCGATCCGCCCCTCCGGCCCGGTTTGAGCGCGCAGCGGCAGCTCGATCACGAACTCGGTGCCGCGGCCGGGGGCGCTGAGCACCTCGATGCGCCCGCCGTGATCGGCGACGATGCCCTGGGCGACCACCAGCCCGAGTCCGCTGCCGCGGCCTGCCGGCTTGGTCGTGAAGAAGGGCGTGAACAGGTTCTCGAGGTCGGCGGCGGGGATGCCGACGCCGTCGTCGGCGATCCGGATCCCGACCGCCTGGCCATCCGAGGCCGCGACCGACACGATAAGGTGTCCACCGTCGGGCATCGCGTCGGCCGCGTTCAGGAACAGGTTCAGGAACAGCTGCTGGAGCTTGTCGGGATCCCCGTGGATCACCGGCACCCGGTCGTAGCGGCGCTCGATCTCGATCCCGTGGCGCCGCATCCGCTCGGACAGGAAGGCGAGCGCGTTGTCCAGCACCTGTGGGAGCTCGATCGGCACCAGGACGCGCTCGCGTGGCCGCGCGACGTCGAGCAGCGCGCGGATGATGCTCGAGATGCGGTCGATCTGCTCCAGGATCGTGCGCAGCCGCCATTGCGCCCGTTCGCCCTGGACCGCGCCGCCGAGCGCCTCCGCATGGCCACGGATCACCCCCATCGGCGTACCGATCTCGTGGGCGAGCCCCGCCACGAGCGTCGCGACCGACGCCAGGTCCTCGGCGGCGCGTGCGCGCTTCTGGGTCTGCCGGAGCTCCTGCTCCTGGACCTCGACCTCGCGCGAGAGCGAGCGGCTCACGGCGGCGAGCTCCCGGTTCAGGTGGGTGAGCCCTTCCCCGTGGCGCTCCACGTAGGACTCCATCGCGAGCTCGGCGTCGAGCAACAGCACCTTGACGAGGGCACTCAAGGTGCGCTGGACGAGCTCCGTGTCGCCCTCGCAATCGGAGGCGATCACCGGCGCCAGCAGCGAGAAGTAGAGCGCGTAGGCACCGAGGTAGTAGCGCGGGCCGAGTCCGACCTGGGCGTGCACGGCACCGATCCGGATCCGTTCCTCGAGGTAGGTCGCGTCGAGCCCGGGGGTCGCGAGGCTCAGGAGGTACTCGCGTTGCTTGCCCAGCAGGCGTTCCGTCACCGCGGGGTCGGCGAGCAGGCGCCGGGTCTCGTCGAAGGAGAGCAGGTGGCGGTAGAAGGCGGCGACGAAGCGGTCGGCGTGGCGCTCGAGCAGCGGCCCGATGCGGGCGAGCAGCTGCCGATCGTCCTCGGTCAGCCCCAGGTAGTCGAGCCGGTCGTCGAGCCCTTCCTTCACCAGCGAGCCAGTATCCTCCTGCACTCCAGGCGCAGCAAGGGGTTGTCCGGCGCGCACGAGGAGGGAGTTCGATGAAGGTCCGTGACGTGATGAGCACCGAGGTGGCGACCGTCCTGCGCAACGACCAGCTCGTGATCGCGGACGACCTGATGCGGCTCGGGCGCATCCGCCATACGCCGGTGCTCGACGAGGCGACGGGGGAGGTGGTCGGCGTGCTCTCGCAGCGCGACCTGTTCCGGGGCGCGCTGGCGCGTGCGCTCGGCTACGGCGCGCACGCGCAGCAGAAGGTGATGGGCATGTTGCTCGTCAAGGAGGTGATGACCAACGATCCGGTGACGGTCGAGCCCGACACCGCGTTGGTCGAGGCGGCACGCATCATGCTGGAGCGCAAGCTCGGCTGCCTGCCGGTGGTCGCGAAGGGCAGGCTCGTGGGCATCCTGACCGAGGGCGACTTCGTGCGCCTCGCGCTCGATCGCTGACGCTCGCGCGCCGCGCGCCTAGCTAGCGCGGAGCGGGCTCCGGGAGAT
Source organism: Deltaproteobacteria bacterium (assembly GCA_035063765.1). NCBI lineage: Bacteria > Pseudomonadati > Myxococcota > Myxococcia > Deltaproteobacteria bacterium. Next base: position 48,630 of record JAPSFT010000001.1, on the reverse strand, counting down.
AGGCCGCGATCAGCAGATCGGTCTCGGTGACGAGTCCGGTCATGACACCGTCGGGGCCCACGATCGGCAGGCAGCCGATCCTGTGGCGGATCATCCGGCTCGCCGCGCCGAGCAGCGACGTGCTCTCCGCGACCGTCTCGACCTCCGGCCGCATCACATCGGCGACCGCCACCGAGCGGAGGAACCCGCGCCGCGAAGCGGGATCGAGATCGAGCACGCTGCTGAGCGAGGCTTCGAGCAGGTCGCGGCTCGAGACGATGCCGACCACGTGGCCGTCCGGGCCCAGCACCGGCAGGTGGCGCACGCGCCCGACCTTCATCATCTGCTCCGCGAGGTCCAGGCGGTCGTCCGGGTGCAGACTCGCAAACTCGCGGCGCATGATGGTCGAGACGGGACGGTCGTAGAGGGGCATCGGCTCGGCGGCTCCCGGTCGGCTCCAGCGTGCGCGAGCTTGCACGAGCCATGCCCGGAGCGGGAGGGAGCCGGTGACCCGGCTCGCCAGGGCCAGCGCGACAGGTCGCCCCGCCGACAATGTCCTATGCGCCAGAACGCCACAACCGCCGACCCAGGGCGTCGCGGGGCTCACGGGCAGACGGGCATGGCGGTTGCACCAGCCCGGGTCGTCGATGGGGAGCTCGCGAAGGAGGGGCCGTGGCGATCGCCGACTACTGCCAGCGCGACGTCCGCACGATCGACGCGCGCGACACGCTGCGCGCCGCCGCCGTGCGCATGGCGGAGGAGGGAGTCGGGTGCCTCGTGGGGCTGCTCGGGTCGCACCCGCGCGCGATCGTCACCGATCGCGACCTCGCGCTACGCGTGCTGCGCGACGGACTCGACCCCGACACGACGCGGGTGGTCGATGCGTTCGGCACCGACCCCCTGGTGATGCACGAGACGTCGTCGCTCCGCGCCGCCGCGGCCCTGATGCGGCGCCGGTCCGTACGGCGGATCCCGATCGTGAACGCGGACGAGGAGCTGGTCGGCATCCTGAGCTCCGACGACATCCTGCGTCTGGTGGCGAGCGAGCTCGCGGGGGTCGCCGCGGCGGCCGCGGCCCAGGCCCCCGTGGAGCGGTCCCCCGGAAGACCCGGTCCGGCGCCGGAAGGGAAGTGACCCATGCGCACGCGTGACTACTACCGCACCGAGGTCGCGACCGCGCCGCTCGACGCGAGCGCCGCCGAGCTTGCGGGGCTGATGGGCGACTTCGCGGTCGGCAGCGTGGTGATCGTCGACGAGGCGGACCATCCGGTGGGCATCGTCACCGATCGCGATCTCGCCTGCCGCGTGGTCGCCCGCGCTGGCGCCGAGAAGCAGTGCGCCGCGGAGCTGATGAGCCGCCCGCTCGTCACGGTGAGCGCCGACGACCCGATCGAAGTCGTGGTGGAGCGCATGCGCACGGCCCGCGTGCGCCGCATCGTGGTGCTGCGCGACGGCCGCCTCTCGGGCCTGGTCACCCTCGACGACCTCGTGGTCGAGCTCGGCCGGGAGCTCGACGACCTCGGCGAGGCGGCGCGGCGCGCCGTCGAGAGCGGACGCCGGCGCGGGCAGCGCGAGCGCCGGCGCGTGGAGATGGAGGAGACGCTCACCGAGCTGCGCTCCTCGGTGGAGCGTGCGGGCCGCGACGTGGCCGACTTCCTGACCCGCGAGTTCGAGTCGCTGCGCGAGCGGGTCTGGCGGTCGCCGGACGCAGCGTCTCGCGAGGCTCCCGGGGCGGAGGCGCCGCCCCGGGAACGGCCGGAGGGCGGATCCCAGGAAGGGGCGCCGAGGGCGCCCCGAGCGGGGGGATGATGCGCACCATCGAGTGGCTGTCGCGGATGGAAGACGACGAGCTGGCGGAGCTCGAGCGGGGTGCCAGTCTGCGCCGCTTCGCGCGCGGCGAGCTGATCTTCGCGCCCACCCGGCAGCCCCAGTCGGTGTACCTGCTGCAGGCTGGCCTCGCCCGGATCTATCGTCTCTCGGAGGGAGGCGGTGAGACCAGCTTCGGCTACGTGGCGCCGGGTGAGGTCTTCGGGGAGCTGCCGGCCTTCGGCGAGTATCCGCGCGAGAGCTTCGCCGAGGCGGTGCGCGCGTCGGCGGTCTGGAAGATCCCGCGCGAGAACTTCCAGCAGGTGCTCGCGGCTCGCTCCGCGCTCGCCTTCCAGGTGAGCCTCCAGATCGGCGATCGGCTCAAGAAGATCGAGAGCCGGGTCGAGGACCTGGTCTTCCGCAACGTGCGCACGCGCGTCGCGCGCATGCTCGGGGAGCTCGCGGCCGACTTCGGGCAGACCGAGAACGGTCACCGCGTGATCGACATCCCGATCACCCAGAGCGAGCTCGCGACGCTGGTGGGAGCCACCCGCCAGACCGTGAACCAGACCCTGCGCGAGCTCTCCGCCGAGGGGCTCATCGGGCGCGACAACCGCCGCATCGTGCTCCTGCGGCCCGAACGCCTGCGCGAGCTGGTACACCAGACCGCTCCGGGCTGAGCATCAGGACCGGCCCGCGGCTCCCGGTGCGTGGTCGGCGAGCCAGGCGGCCACGACGGGGTAGATCTCGTCGGGCGCGTGGCGGCCGAGCACGAGATCGACGTGGCTGTACTCGTGGGCGAGGCCGGACGCGTGCCCTGCCACCCAGAAGGTCTTGTCGCTCGAGCCCAGTCGCTCGACCAGGCGAGCCAGATCTGCGGGTGGCGTCAGCCGGTCCCGGGCGCCGGCGATCACCAGCATCGGCACGCGGACCCGCTCGAGATGGTCGCCGAAGCTGAAGATCCGGTAGCGGTCGCTCATGCGTTTGGCGTCGTACCAGCGGGCGAATTCGATCAGCAGCGAGCGGGGCAGGTCCTCGACCCCGTGTCGCATCATGAAGCGCACCACGTCGAGGTCGAGGTTGTCGGGGTGCCAGAGCCAGTCGCGAACCAGCGTCGGTACGGTGCGGGCGATCGCGCCGGCGAGGGGCGAGCCGGCCCGCGCCGCGCAGCGCGCAGGAAGCCGCGCCGGCGCAAAGCGCAAGAGCCGGCGCAGCGCGATCCAGCGGTCGAGCGCCTCGTGGCCGATGTCGGTCATGCCCGGCGACGCGAGCGTGACGGCGCCGGCGAAGGCATCGGCGAGGGGCGTCATCATCGCGGCGTACGCGATCATCCCGCCGAGCGAGTGGCCGACCCACAGGAGCCGCTCCTGGCCGGTGAGCTGTCGCACCAGCGAGACCGCGGCCGGCACGTCGTGTTGGACGTAGTCTTCGAAGGTCCAGCCGTAGCTCGCGCGCGGGAAGCGCAGCCGGCGCCGCGACAGGCCCGCGCCACGCAGCTCGAGCACCCACACGTCCCAGCCCAGGGCCTGGAGATGGCGCGCGAGGCTCGCCCGGCCGGGCCCGTCCATGTTGAAGCGGTTCGAGCCCATGCCGTGACACAGCAGGAGCGCCGCGCCGTGGCCGCCGCGCGCCGGCGCGCGGTGGTGCAGGGCCAGCCGCCAGCCGTCACGCGTGCGGGCGTAGTGCAGGGTGGGTTCGGCCATGCGCGGTTGGATAGCGCTCGCGCGACTTTGCGTCCGCCTCGATGGCGCTAGGCTCGGGCTCGCGACGGGCTGTCTGCGACGGAGCGTACCGGGCGAGTGCCGAAACGAGCGGGTAGCGAGCTGGTGGTGGTCTCGAATCGGCTTCCGGTGACCGCGCAGCGCGGCCGCGAGGACGAGTGGGACCTGAGCCCGGGCGGCCTGGTCTCCGCCCTCGGACCGGTCCTCCGCAAGCGTTCGAGCACCTGGGTCGGCTGGCCCGGCCGCGGCGCGAGCGCGCCGCGCCGACTCGAGAGCCAGGGGATCCAGCTCCGTCCGGTAGCGCTCTCGCGCAGCCAGGTCGAGCGCTACTACGACGGCTTCTCCAATCGCACGCTCTGGCCGCTCTACCACGACGCCGTGCGGCCTCCCCAGTACCAACGGCCCTGGTGGGCCGCCTACGTCGAGGTGAACCGGATCTTCGCCGCGGTCGCGACCGAGGAGGCTGCCTCCGGCGCGATCGTCTGGGTGCACGACTACCACCTCCAGCTCGTGCCCCTCATGATCCGCGAGCAGCGGCCGGACCTGCGCATCGGCTTCTTCCTCCACATCCCCTTCCCACCCCAGGAGCTCTTCGCGCAGCTTCCGTGGCGGCGCCAGATCCTGGAGGGTCTGCTGGGCGCCGACGTCGTAGGCTTCCAGACCGTCGTCGGCGCACGCAACTTCTCGGTGCTGTGCCGGCGCTACGCGGGTGCCGAGGGGGCGCGCGACGAGCTGCGCCTCCACGGCCACGCGAGCCGCTTCGGGGCCTTCCCGATCTCGATCGACACGGCCCGCTTCGAGCGCGTCGCCGAGAGCCCCGAGGTGATCCGGATGGCCGCCGGGATCCGCGCCCGGCTCGGGCACCCCCGGCGCGTGCTGCTCGGCGTCGACCGGCTCGACTACACGAAGGGCATCGACGTGCGGCTGCTGGCCTTCGAGGAGCTCCTGCGCGAGAAGCGCCTGGATCCGCGCCAGTGCGTGCTGGTCCAGGTGGCCGTCCCGAGCCGCGAGGAGGTGGAGGACTACCAGGCGCTGCGCAGCGAGGTCGAGCGGCTGGTGGGCTCGATCAACGGGGAGTTCGGCGAGGTGGGCCGCGCCCCCGTCCACTATCTGCACCGCAGCTTCTCGCTCCCCGAGCTGGTCGCCCTGTACCGGACCGCCGACGTGATGCTGGTCACACCGGTGCGCGACGGCATGAACCTGGTCGCGAAGGAGTACGTGGCCTCCCGCGTCGACGAGCGCGGCGTGCTGATGCTGTCGGAGATGACGGGTGCGGCGCACGAGCTGCGCGGCGCGTCCCAGGTGAACCCCTACGACGTCGAGGGGCTCAAGGACGCGATGGTGGAGGCGGTCGGGATGCCCGAGGCGGAGCAGGAGCGGCGCATGGTGGCGCTGCGCCGGATCGTCGCGCGGCACGACGTCCACGCCTGGGCGCGCTCCTTCCTGGCCGGGCTCGAGCGATGAGCGACCTCGAGCGCCGGCTCGCCGCGCTGGCCCGCACGCCGGTGCTCCTCGTGGCGACCGACTACGACGGGACGCTCGCGCCGATCGTCCCGGACCCGGCGGCGGCACAGCCGCTGCGCGAGTCGGTGGTGGCGCTGCGCCAGCTCGCGGGTCTCGCCAACACCCACGTCGCGGTGATCTCGGGCCGCGCGCTGCGCGACCTGGCCGGCATGATCGGTGAGCCCGAGGACGTGCACCTGGTCGGGAGCCACGGCAGCGAGTTCGACCCGGACTTCGTGGGCTCGCTGCCGGACGAGGCGCGCGCGCTGCGCCAGCGGGTGCGCGAGGACCTGGCGGGGATCGCCGCGCGCCTGCCGGGCGCACGCCTCGAGGAGAAGCCCGCGAGCGTGGCCTTCCACTACCGCGAGGCGCCCGAGGATCTCGCCCAGGAGGCGCTGCGCGCCGTCCGGGAGGGCCCCGGCGCCCTCGAGGGCGTGTTCACGCGCCACGGCAAGAAGGTGGTCGAGCTGGCCGTGCTCTCCACCGACAAGGGGATGGCGCTCGCCCAGCTCCGCCAGCGCGTCGGCGCCACCGCGGTCTGCTTCGTCGGCGACGATCGCACCGACGAGGATGCCTTCGCGACGCTCTCGGGGCCCGATCTGGCCGTGAAGGTCGGAGAAGGCTCCTCGCTCGCGATCCAGCGGATCCCGGATCCGGAGGCCGTGGGGCGGCTGCTCGCGCAGCTCGCGGAGCTGCGCGCCGCGTGGCTCGCGGGCGCTGGCGCGGTCCCGATCGAAGACCATGCCTGCCTCTCCGACCAGCGCACCTTCGCGCTCGTGACGCCGGCCGCGCGGATCACCTGGCTATGTCTGCCGCGGCTCGACTCGCCGGCACTCTTCGCGGAGCTGCTCGGCGGCCCGGCCGCGGGACACTTCTCCGTGCTGGCCCTCGACGGCGAGCGCCCGCACGGGCAGCGCTGGATCGGCGACTCCTTCGTGCTCGAGACGCACTGGCAACGCTTCCGGGTGGTGGACTTCCTCGACGCCTCCGGCGGTCGCCCCCATCTGCGTGCGGGTCGGACCGACCTCGTGCGCCGCATCGAGGGGCAGGGTCGGGTCGGCGTCGAGCTGGCACCGCGTCTCGACTTCGGCCGCATCCCGACCCGGCTGCGCGCGCTCGACGGCGGGCTCGCGATCGAGCCGAGCAACGACCCGATCGTGCTGCGGGCACCGGGGGTACGCTGGACGATCGCGGACGAAGGCCCCCACCAGACTGCACGCGCCGAGCTCGACCTCGACGCGGGGCCGATCGAGCTCGAGCTGCGCTACGGAACCGGCAGCCTGCGGGCGAGCCAGCCCCCGGCCGAGCAACGCGAGCGCCAGACGGAGCTGTTCTGGTCGTCGTGGGCCGGCGGCCTCGTCGTACCAGGCGAGGGGGGCGAACGGATCCGGCGCAGTGCGCTCGTGCTGAAGGCCCTCTGCCACGGCCCGACCGGCGCGATCGCCGCGGCCGCGACGACCAGCCTGCCCGAGTACCCGGGCGGGATCCGGAACTGGGACTACCGCTACTGCTGGCTCCGCGATGGCGCGCTCGCGGCGGCCGCGCTGGTGCGGCTCGGCAGCACGAGCGAAGCGCTCCACTACCTCGGCTGGGTGCTCGCGGTGGTCGACCGGATCGCTGCGCCCGAGCGACTCCAGCCGCTCTACGGTGTCGGGGGCGAAGCGCTCGGCTCGGAGGCCGAGATCGGCGAGCTGCCCGGCTATCGCGGCAGCCGCCCGGTGCGGGTCGGGAACCTGGCCGCCCACCAGCTCCAGCTCGACGTGTTCGGACCGATCGTCGAGCTGGTGGCGCTGCTGGCCGAACGCGACGCGCCGCTCTCCTCGGAGCACTGGCGGCTCGTCGAGGGGTTGGTGGGGGCGGTGGCCGCTCGCTGGCAGGAGCCGGATCACGGGATCTGGGAGATCCGCCGCCCGCCGCGCCACCACCTGCACTCGAAGGTGATGTGCTGGATCGCGGCCGATCGCGGCGTGCGCATCGCCGAGCTCTACGGCCGGGAGCGCGCCGACTGGCGCGAGCTCGCGGACCGCATCGCCGCGGACGTCCTGCAGCACGGGTGGAAGGAGCAGCCCGGCGCCTTCACCGCGGCCTACGACGGCAGCGACCTCGACGCCGCCACGCTCGCGGTCGGGCTCTCGGGCCTGCTGCCGGCAGCCGACCCGCGCTGGCGCGCGACGGTGGAGGCGGTGGAGCAGGGGCTGCGAGAGGGGCCGACCGTCTTCCGCTATCGCGCGGACGACGGGCTGCCGGGCAGCGAGGGCGGCTTCCACCTGTGCAGCGCGTGGCTCGTGCAGGCCCTGTTGTCGCTCGGGCGCCGCTCCGACGCCCGCGCGCTCTTCGAAGCGATGGCCGCCTGCGCGGGGCCGACCGCCATGCTCTCCGAGCAGTACGACCCCGTCGCCACGCTCTCGCTCGGCAACACGCCGCAGGCCTACTCGCACCTCGCGATCATCGAGGCCGCCCTCGCGCTGGCTGCTTCGTCCGGCTGACGCTCGGCGCCCCGGAGGAGCTCCGTGCGCTACGGCCCTCGAACCCCTTCGCCACTCGACCGCGGCGCGCGAGGTCGGCGGAGCGCCGGGCCTCAGCGCCCGCGGATCAGGAGCTCGCCGATCTGCACGGCGTTGAGCGCCGCGCCCTTGCCGAGCTGGTCGCCCACCACCCAGAGCGCAAGGCCGCGGCCGCCCGGCACCGAGACGTCCTCGCGCACGCGGCCGACGAAGACGTCGTCCTGCTCGCTGGTCTCGAGCGGTGTCGGGTAGACCTCGGAGGCGGGGTCGTCGGTGACGCGCAGGCCCGGCGCGGCGTGCAGCGCCGCGAGCGCGGCCGCACGCGTCGCCGGCTTCGCGAGCTCGAGATTCAAGGACACCGCGTGGGAGCGGAACACCGGTACGCGGACGCAGGTGGCGGTCGCGCGCAGCGCCGGGTGGTGGAGGATCTTGCGGCCCTCCCACACGAACTTCATCTCCTCCTTCGTGTAGAAGTTGTCCTGCACGGCGTCGATCCGGGGGATCACGTTGAAGGCGATCTGCTTCGGCTGGTGCTTCACCTCGAGCGGGCGCCCCGCGGCCCAGTCGTGCACCTGCCGGTCGAGCTCCGCCATCGCCTGCGCGCCCGCCCCGCTGATCGCCTGATAGCTCGACATGACCGCGCGTTCGATGCCGAAGGCGCGATGCAGCGGCGCCAGCGCCATCAGCGCGACGATGGTCGTGCAGTTCGGGTTGGCCACGATCCCGGCGTGCCGGAAGGCGTCGTCCGGGTTGACCTCGGGGATCACGAGCGGGATGTCGTCGACGTACCGGAACGCGCTCGAGTTGTCGATCACGACCGCGCCCGCGTCGACCGCCGCCTGGGCGAAGGCCTTGCTCTGGCTCGCCCCCGCGCTGAAGAACGCGTGCTCGACGCCCTGGAAGGCTTGCGGCGTGAGCTCCTGGACGGGGATCTCCTCGCCGCGGAAGCGCAGCGTGCGCCCGACGCTGCGCTTGCTGGCGAGGAGCGTCAGCTTCGCGATCGGGTACGCGCGCAGCTCGAGCAGGCGCAGGAACTCCGCGCCGACGGCGCCCGTGGCGCCGGCGATCGCGACGTGCAGGAGCTGGGACATGGTTCCTCTCCGGTTGGAGACGGCTGCGCAAGATAGGGAAGGCGCTCGGCAATCGCGAGTCGGGAGCGAGGCCGCGAGGAGGCCTGCGAGGCTCGCCGCCGTCGGCGCCACGAGGGCCGCGAAGGCCCTCGTCGCGATCCCCAGCGACCTACGAGCCCTCTTCTCGGAGCGCGAACCCGAGCAGCGCCTCGAGCGCCGCCAGCGCCGCGTCCGGATCATCGACCTTGATCGTGTGCATGCCGAGCGCGCGCGCGGGCTTCAGGTTGCGGCCGATGTCGTCGAGGAACACGGCCTCGCGTGCCGTCACGGCGAGCCGCGCGAGCGCCCGCTCGTAGATGCGAGGATCGGGCTTGCGCAGCCCTTCGACCGCGGACTCGACGACGGCGTCGAAGTGGGTCGCGAGCCAGTCGCGCTCGCGGGTGCCGTCGCCCTGCCAGTTGTTGGTGAGTGCGCCGGTGCGCAGGCCGCGGCTCCGGATCGCGCGCACGGCGGCGAGCATGCGCGGGCGGGGCTGCGCGGCGAGCGCGATGCGCTCCATCATCGTGCGGGCCGACAGGGGATGGCCCGCCCCCGCGCACTCGGCGTCGAAGGCGGGGTAGAAGGCCTCGAGGTCGAGCTCGCCCCGCTCGAGCCGCGACCAGGCCCCGCCGGGCCCCGCCGCCACCACCAGCCGGTTCACGCTGCCCGGCGCGATTCCGAGCTCGCGCTCGTAGGCGGCGATCGCGTGGAGCGGCGAGCCCATCACGACCCCGCCGAGGTCGAAGATCACGGCGCGCAGGGGCGGCACGGGCCCGCAGGGTAGGGCAGACGGTGCGGAGCGCCCGCTGCTCAGTCGTCGCGCAGATCGATCACGGCGCCGTTCGCGAGCTCGCGCTCGCGCAGCGCCCAGAGCTCGCGCGCGACGGCGAGCGGGTCGCGGAGCTGGCCTTCCCGGTGCAGCGCGCGGAAGCGCCCGACCTGCGGGAAGTCGCGCGCGGCCGTCGCGCGGATCTCGGCCTGCATCGGCGTCTCGACGACGCCCGGCGCCACGCACAGGATCCGGCAGCGATTGCCGCGCCGCGCCTGTTCGGCGCCGGCGGTGCGTACCCAGTGGTCGGTGGCCGCCTTGCCCGCGCAGTAGCCGGACCAGCCCTCGTAGGGGCTGCGCGCGGCGCCCGAGCCGATGCAGAGCATCCAGCCGCGGGCACGGCTCGCGGCGAGCGCGCGCAGGAAGGCGTCGCCGAGGATCTGGGGCGCCGCGGAGTTGAGGAGCACGTTCATGCGATACGGCCCGGCCGCCGCCTCGCCCGCGAAGGCGATCGGCGTCAGCGTCCCCGCCGCCTGGACCAGGACCGCGAGCTCCCCCCCGAAGCGCCCGAGCTCGCGCGCGAAACAGGCCGCCGCGTGATCCCAGCCGCTCGCGGTCGCGAGGTCCACGGCGACGTGCTCGGCGGGCACCGCCCCGGCGGGCCCCGCGCGCCGGCTCAGGTTCAGGACCCGCGCAGCGGGCCAGGGCAGCGTCTCGATCAACGCCCGGCCGATCCCGCTCGAGCCGCCCGTCACGAAGACCAGCGGCGCCGTCACCGGCTCGCGCCCTCCGGGTTCACGCGGGCTCGTAGCCGAGGTTCGGCGCGAGCCAGCGCTCGACCTCGGCGACCGTCATCCCCTTGCGCGCCGCGTAGTCCTCGACCTGGTCGCGCCCGATCCGGCCGACCGTGAAGTAGTGCGCGTCGGGGTGCGCGAAGTAGAGGCCCGAGACGCTCGCGCCCGGCAGCATGGCGCCGGTCTCGGAGAGCGTGATGCCGAGCGCCGGCGCGTCGAGCAGCTCGAAGAGGCGGAACTTCTCGGTGTGGTCCGGGCACGCGGGGTAGCCCATGGCAGGGCGGATCCCCCGGTAGCGCTCGGCGATCAGGTCCGTGAGCGGCAGGGCCTCGTCGCGGCCGTAGCCCCACTCGCGGCGCGCCCGCGCGTGCAGCCACTCGGCGAAGGACTCGGCGAGGCGGTCGGCCAGCGCCTTCACCAGGATCGCCTGGTAGTCGTCGTGCTCGCGCTCGAAGCGCTGCGCCAGCTCGTCGGCGCCGATCCCGGCCGTCACCGCGAAGGCGCCCACGCAGTCGACGACGCCGCTCTCGACAGGCGCCACGAAGTCGGCGAGCGAGAGCAGGGGCTTCGTGTCGGAGCCCGCGGGCTGGCGCTGCTGGCGGAGCATCGGGAAGCGCGCCCGCTCGTGGCGGCGGGAGGCATCGGTCCAGAGCACCACGTCCTCCCCGTCGCGGTTCGCCGGCCAGAACCCGAAGACGCCGCGGGCCGTCAGGAGCTTCTCCGCGACGATCCGGTCGAGCAGCGCGCGCCCGTTCGCGAAGAGCTCGCGGGCCGCGGGTCCCTTCTCGGGGTGATCGAGGATCTGCGGGTACTTGCCGGGCAGCTCCCAGGCGTGGAAGAAGAAGGTCCAGTCGATCCAGCTCGCGATCTCGCGCAGGTCCGGGTCGCCGACGAGGCGCGTCCCGAAGCGCTCGGGGAGCGCGACCTGCTCGGGCCCGAAGGCGAGCGCCGCTCCGCGCCGGCGCGCCTCCGCCCAGGGGACGAGCGGACGCGCCGCGCCGGCGCCGTGCACCCGGCGCAGCCGCTCCTGCTCGCTGCGCGTCTGCGCCAGGAAGGCGTCCCGGCCCTGCGGGTCGAGCAGGCTCGCCACCACCCCGACCGCCCGCGAGGCGTCGAGCACGTGGACCGTCGGGCCCGAGTAGGCCGGCGCGATCTTGACCGCGGTGTGCTGCTTGCTCGTGGTGGCGCCCCCGATCAGGAGCGGCAGCGCGAGCCCGCGCCGGTCCATCTCCTGGCCGACCCGCACCATCTCGTCGAGTGACGGCGTGATCAGGCCGGAGAGCCCGATCGCGTCGGCGCCTTCGGCGGCGGCGGCGTCGAGGATCCGGTCGGCCGGCACCATCACCCCGAGATCCACGATCTCGTAGCCGTTGCAGCCGAGCACGACGCCGACGATGTTCTTGCCGATGTCGTGGACGTCGCCCTTCACGGTCGCCATCACGATCTTCCCGGCCGAGCGCAGCTCCGTCTGCTCCGCCTCCATGAACGGCGTGAGATAGGCGACCGCGCGCTTCATGGCGCGCGCGCTCTTCACGACCTGGGGCAGGAACATCTTGCCCGCACCGAAGAGGTCGCCCACCACGCCCATGCCGTCCATCAGCGGGCCTTCGATCACGTGCAGCGGGCGACCGAGCTTCTGGCGTGCCTCCTCGGCGTCCGCCTCGATCCAGTCGGTCACGCCGTGCACGAGCGCGTGGACGAGGCGCTCTTCCACGGGCCGCTCGCGCCAGGACAGGTCCAGCTCCCGCTGCTTGCCCTTGCCCTTCACGCGCGCGGCGAGCTCGACGAGCCGCTCGGTGGCGTCGGGGCGGCGGTCGAAGAGGACGTCCTCGACGTGCTCGAGCAGCTCCTTCGGGATGTCCTCGTAGACCACGAGCTGGCCCGCGTTGACGATCCCCATGTCCATGCCGGCGCGGATCGCGTGGAAGAGGAAGGCCGAGTGCATGGCCTCGCGAACCACGTCGTTGCCGCGGAACGAGAACGAGAGGTTCGAGACGCCACCGGAGACGAGGGCCCCCGGGCAGGTCGCCCGGATCCGGCGGGTCGCCTCGAGGAAGGCGAGCGCGTACTGGTTGTGCTCCTCGATCCCGGTCGCCACCGCGAAGATGTTCGGGTCGAAGAGGATGTCGGTGGGCTCGAAGCCGGCCTGCTCGGTGAGCAGGCGATAGGCGCGCTGGCAGATCGCCACCTTGCGCTCGGCGGTGTCGGCCTGGCCCTGCTCGTCGAAAGCCATCACCACGGCGGCGGCACCGTAGCTGCGCACGAGGGCCGCCTTGGCCAGGAAGTCGGCTTCGCCTTCCTTCAGGCTGATCGAGTTCACGATCGACTTGCCCTGCAGGCACTGGAGGCCGGCCTCGATCACCGACCACTTCGAGCTGTCGACCATGACCGGGATGCGCGCCGCTTCGGGCTCGCTGGCGAGGAGCTTCAGGAAGGTCTCCATCGCCTGCTCGGAGTCGAGCATGGCCTCGTCCATGTTCACGTCGAGGACGTTGGCGCCGCCGCGCACCTGGTCGAGCGCGACCGCCAGGGCCGCCTGGTGGTCACCGGCCCGCACGAGCTTCGCGAACTGCTTGGAGCCGGTGACGTTGGTGCGCTCGCCGACCATCACGAAGTTGGAGTCCGGGCGGACCACCATCGGCTCGAGCCCGCTCCAGCGCGGGAGCCGCTCGATCACGGGGATCGCGCGCGGCGGCACGTCGCGCAGCGCCGCGCCGATCGCCGCGATGTGCTCGGGGGTGGTGCCGCAGCAGCCGCCGGCCAGGTTCAGCCAGCCCTCGCGGCCGAACCCGGCGAGCAGGGCGGCCATGTGCTCGGGGGTCTCGTCGTAGCCCCCGAAGGCATTCGGCAGGCCCGCGTTCGGGTAGCAGCTCGTGAAGGTGCCGGCGACTCGCGACAGCTCCTCCATGTAGGGCCGCATGTCCTCGGCGCCGAGGGCACAGTTGATGCCGACGCTGAGCGGGCGGGCGTGGGCCACCGAGATCCAGAAGGCCTCGACGGTCTGCCCGGAGAGCGTGCGCCCGCTCTTGTCGGTGATCGTCACCGAGAGCAGGACCGGGAGCCGCGCGCCCTTCTCGGTGAACACGCGCTCGATCGCGAACAGCGCGGCCTTGGCGTTCAGCGTGTCGAAGATCGTCTCGACCAGCAGGGCGTGGACGCCGCCGTCGACGAGGCCGCGCACCTGCTCGGCGTAGGCGTCGCGGGCCTCCGCGAAGGTGAGCGCGCGGAACGCGGGGTCGTTCACGTCGGGCGAGAGCGAGAGCGTCTTGTTGAGCGGGCCGATCGCGCCGAGCACGAAGCGCGGCCGCTCGGGCGTGCGCGCGCCGAAGGCGTCGGCGGCCTCGCGGGCGAGGCGCGCGGCGGCGACGTTCAGCTCGTAGCAGACCGGCTCGAGCCCGTAGTCGGCCTGCGAGATGCGGGTGGCGTTGAAGGTGTTGGTCTCGATGCAGTCGCTGCCGGCCGCGAGGTAGGCCTCGTGGATCCCGCGGATCACCTCGGGCCGGGTCAGGGTCAGCAGGTCGTTGTTGCCCTGGAGGTCGCGGGGATGGTGGCGGAAGCGCTCGCCCCGGAAGTCGGCCTCGCTGAGCCCGTGGCGCTGCACCATCGTCCCCATGGCGCCGTCGAGGAGCAGGATCCGTTCGCGGAGGAGGGCGTCGAGGGAGATGTGGCTCATGGTCGATCAATATATCCGAATGAAGCGATGAATAAAGCCATGACGTTTGGCCCCGTGGGGATCACCAGACCGACCACTGTCCCGTGTGTCGTACCCACAGGGCCAGAGTGAAGTTCGTGACCCCGTGCGCGACGACGCACGAGAGCAGGTCCTTCCGCCAGACCCAGAGCCCCGCCATCAGGAGCCCGTAGGCCGTCGCCGCAGGCCATTCGGCGGGAGCATGACCGCTCGCGAAGGCGAGCGACGAGAGCACGAGGGCGGGGACCGTCCACCCCCCGGGCTCGACGTCGCCGGGACCGTGCTCGTGGAGGGCATCGCCCAGGGGCTCCTTCGCACCTGCGCGCCGCAGCCGGTCCCAGGTGACGGCGAGGCGCAGGAGCAGGCCGCGGAAGAGCATCTCCTCGAAGACCGCGACGACCGTCGTCGAGGCGAGCACCCGCATCCAGAAGGCCGCCGGCGACCAGGGCTCGCCGCCCGGCTCGTAGAAGGGCGCCTTGATCACGAGCCAGAGCGCCGTCCCGGCGACGCCCGCGGCGAGACCGGCTGCGACCGACCCCGCCGGCGAGCGGGGCCCCCGCAGCGGCACGTACCAGCGCCAGGCCCTGGCGATCCCGGCGGCGCTGGCGCCGATCGCGAGCGCGTAGGCCCAGGGCCTGGGCAGCAGCGTCTCGGGCAGCATGAGCGCGAGCACGTAGGCGAAATAGGGGAGCACGTAGGTGAACAGGAGCGAGTAGCTGCTGGGCTTCCGGGCGCTGCGCATGGCCCGGATGGTACGCGAGCGCCTCAGGCTCGCTGCGGCGCGCTCCGATAGGCCCGGCGTGGAGATCCCTCGCCCCGGCCCGATCCACTCGCTGCTCGTCGACGATCACGCGCTCGAGCAGCTCGACGTCTTCGTCGTCGCGCTCGGCGAGCGCATCGACGGCATCCAGGAGGCGGAGTCCGAGGGCCAGCTCGAGGAGGCGGCCAAGCGCGCGGCGGAGCTCGCGATCGAGGCGCAGGCGCTGGGCCTGCCGCCGCTCGCCGAGGCCGCCGAGCGCGTCGTCGCGAGCTGCCGCCTGGGCGCGGCCGGCGCCGCGCACGCGCAGATCGTCGAGCTGACCGAGGTCGTGACCCGCGTGCGCCTCGGTCACCGCGGGAGCGTCTTCTGAGGGGGGGGAACGCCGCCCGCCAGCAGGCGGGCCGCCCACGCGCGCGCGTCCGGCCCCGCCCGGCGCACCTGTCCCGGGCGCAGGCCGCGCGGGTCGAGGAGCTGCGCGTACAGGCCCCCGGCCGGTCCGGGGGCCAGCACGAGCGCGTCGCACGCGAGCGCCGAGGGCTCGAAGCCGAACGCGAGCAGCCGGGAGAGCAGGCCCGCCAGCGCCGCCCCTTCGGAGGGCGCCCCCGCGAAGGGCCGGGCCCCGCTCACCCGCTCGGCCACGAGGAAACACGCCCCCCCTCGACACAAGAGTGCGACAGGTGGGGGCGCAGCAGCACGCTGGGCGAGCACGAGCGCCGCGGCCCACACGCGCTCGGGCTCCGCGGGCGCGCCGAGCGCGGTGATCCACAGCCCGGTCGCCGCGCCAGGGGTGTCGAGGGCGGCCAGCGCCGCGGGGAGCGGCCCCTCGCGCCGCGCCCAGCCCCGGAAGCCGGGGCTCGCGACCGGCGCGAAGCGCCGGCTCGCCCGGGTCCCCGTCCGCAGCAGGTGCGCGAAGTCGCGGGCCGCGAGCCGCGCGTGGGCGGCCGCGACCGCGCGCCACCACGCGCGCGCGTGGCCGCCGGCATAGCCGCGCAGGAGCCGCATGCGGTCGCTCGCGCTCGCGCCGGCCAGGTGTCGATCGAGCCGCGCGAGCGCGAGCGCGCGGCGTGCGGGGGCCACCCGGCGCCCCACGCGGACCCGCTCGAAGTCGATGACGAGGACGCGCGGCTCCGGTCCCTCGCGCCAGAGGAAGTTGTTCGGCGCGAGGTCGTCCTGGTCGATCCCGGCGTCGTGGAGCACGCGGATCGCGGCCCCGAGCGCTCCCGCCACCGCCCGCCGCAGCCTGCGAGGCGCGCGTCCCCCCTCCCAGGCCCGCGCGAGATCCACGGCGTCCGCTACGAGCGGAACGAGCAGGAAGGTGGCCTCGAGCCGCCCGCCGCGTCGCACCGCGCCCGCCGCCAGGGGCAGCGGCGTCGGCACGCCGCGCGCCGCGCTCGCCGCCGCGCGCGCCAGCTCCTGCGCCGCGCCGCCGCGCCCGAGGCGTCGCGGAAGGGACGCCCCCGCGTAGCGCTCGACCTTCAGGAGGTGATCGGGCACAGGGCCGTCGAGGGCGAGCGCGAAGAGCGCCTTGCGCCGGCCCGCCTTGCGCGCGAGGGGAGCCGCCGCGAGCGCCGTGCGCAGCGCGGCCACCCGCTCGCGCAGGCGCGCCCGGGAGACCCCCGGCCCCGGGCGCCAGCGCGCGTCCTCGAGCCAGCGGGTGAGGTCGCCGGAGGTCAACGCTGCTCGAACTGCACCAGGGGCAGCTCGACGCGCGTGCCGCCGGGCGCCTCGAGCACGAGCCACAGGCGCCGGCGCGGGCCGAAGTCGACCAGCATGCGGGCCATGTCGGAGCCCTTCGGGATCTCGCCCGCCTCGGCATGGCCGCCCGCGAAGTCGATCTCGGGCAGCGAGGCGGGGTCGGCGGAGGCAGCGCCCAGGCGCAGCCGCCCGGAGACCACGTCGAGCCGGACGGCGCCGTCCCTCAGCTGCTGCTCGAACTCGCGCTGCGGCGTGTCGGAATGGGGACGCTTCGGCGTGTAGCCGACCAGCAGGCTGCCGACCAGGTTCGGCGCGTCGCCGCCGAGCGGGTTGCGGCAGCGTTCGGCGTCGCGCGCTTCGAGCGAGGAGAAGGTGATCCGGTCCACGCGCCGCTCCGACTGCGGCGGCCCGGGCGCGATCACGACCCTGCGCACACCGCGCCGCGGCTCGCCCGCGAAGGTGCAGACGAGCGGTGAGCGCCAGCCGCCGCGCAGCCAGTGCAGCACGAGGTCGGTCTCGTCGGGACCAGCCAGCGCCGGGGCGGCGGACCCGGCGAGGGCGAGCGCGAGGAGCGGCGCGAGGAGCCGGGAGGACAGGGGGCGGCCAGGGCAGGGCGACATCGGCTCGGCAGCCTATCACCGCCGGCGCCGGGCCGCGCGCTGGCTTCGCCCGGCTTCGCTTGACAGCGCGGGCGCCACTGGCGCAGGGTGCGGGCACGATGGAGTGCTTCGCGTGCGGTGCCGCGATCGGACTCGCGAGCGGGGAGCGGGTCGGCTTCCGCGACGCTTGCCCGCGCTGCGGCGCCGACCTCCACGCCTGCCGCAACTGCGCCCACCACGACGCGGGCGCCTACAACGAGTGCCGCGAGCCGCAGGCGGAGCGGGTCGCCGACCGCCAGCGGGCCAACCGCTGCGACTGGTTCGTGCCGGCCGCCGGTGGTGGCGCCGCCCGCGAGGCGGACCCCCGCGCGGGCGCGCAGGCGGCGCTCGACGCGCTGTTCCGCAAGCGCTGAGCCGCGGGCCACCCCCGCGCCCCACGCTCGCTCCGGCCCGGGACGCGGCCAGGTCGCGCCCGGCCGGGGGCGTCCGGACCCGCGGGCTCAAGCGCCTCCGCGCCGCGCCGATCCGGACTCCGTGCACGATCCGCGCGCCAAGGACACCTGGACGGTCTTCAAGATCATGGGCGAGTTCGTGGAGGGCTTCGAATCCCTCCGGCCGGTCTGGCCCGCGGTGAGCGTCTTCGGCGGCGCGCGCGTGCCCCCGGAGCACCCCTACTCGATCGAGGCCGAGCGGGTGGCCTCCGCGCTCGCCAAGGCCGGCTTCTCGGTCATCACCGGCGGCGGGCCGGGGATCATGGAGGCCGCCAACCGGGGAGCGCGCGAGGCCGGCGGCCAGTCGATCGGGCTCAACATCAAGCTGCCCTGGGAGCAGCGCGCGAACGACCACGTCGGGACCAGCCTGCTCTTCGACTACTTCTTCGTGCGCAAGGTGATGTTCGTGAAGTACTCGTGCGGCTTCGTCGGGCTGCCCGGCGGCTTCGGCACCCTCGACGAGATCTTCGAGGCCATCACGCTCAAGCAGACCGGCAAGATGCCGCCGTTCCCGGTGGTGCTCTTCGGCCGCTCGTTCTGGGCGGGGCTGCTCGAGTGGCTGAGCGAGGAGCCCGTGCGGCTCGGTGCGATCGCCGCGAGCGATCTCGCCCTCTTCCACGTCACCGACTCACCGCAGGAGGTGGCCGACCTCGTCGCGGAGCACTTCCGCAGCCAGCCGCCTGCGGTCCCGGGCGGGGCTACTCGCTGACGAACTCGAAGCGGGTGTGGCCGATCTGGATCTCGTCACCGGGGGCGAGCGGGTGGCTGCGCACGCGCTTGCCGTTGACCTTGGTCCCGTTGGTGGACTGGAGGTCCTCGATCGACCAGCGCTCCTGTTCCTCGTCGTAGAGGACGATCGCGTGCTCGCGGCTCGCGCCCTCGTCGAGCAGCGTGATGTCGGTGGTGGGATTGCGGCCGATCAGCGTCTCGCCGAAGCCGAGCTCGTAGCGCGTGCCCTCGAAGTCGCCGGTGCGGATCAGCAGCGCGGCCCGGCGGCCGGTCGCGGCTGTCGCTGCGGGTTGCGGCGGGACCATGGGGGCGGCGCTCCTCCGAGGCCTCACGATCCAGGGGGCGGGACGCTTCGCGCCATGCTGGATCGGCCGGGGGCGCGGAGGGCTTGAGCCGCGAGGCGCGCCTGCTACAGGCGGCGGTGGCGCAGGGCGGGCAGGGCGGTGCGGATGCGGTCCTGCTCCTCGAGGCGGCACTCGGCGACGATCGGGCCCGGCACGTCGGGCGCACGCGCCAGCACGAGGCCCCAGGGGTCCACGATCATCGAGCGGCCGTAGCTGGCGCGCCCGCCGCCGTGCTCCCCGACCTGCGCGGCGGCGATCACGAAGGCCTGGTTCTCGATCGCGCGGGCACGGAGCAGGACCTCCCAGTGGTCGCGTCCGGTCTCCCGCGCGAACGCGGCGGGCACGGCGAGGAAGCGAACGCCGCGTGCCGCGAGCGCGCGATACAGCTCCGGGAAGCGCAGGTCGTAGCAGACCGACAGGCCGATCCCGCCGAAGGGCGTCTCGACGTGCGCGATCCCGGCACCCGGCGCGACGCGATCGGACTCGCGGTAGACGAGGCCGCCCTGGGCGGAGAGGTCGACGTCGAAGAGGTGGATCTTGCGATACACCGCCGCGACCCGGCCCTCGGGATCGATCGCGAGGGCCGTGTTGTGGACACGCCCCTCCGCGCCGGCCGCCTCCGGGAAGGTGCCGCCGAGCAGCCAGATCCGGTGCTCGCGCGCGAGCTCGCGCAGGGTGCCCGCGATCTCGCCGTCGAGCCCCTGCGCGCACGGGATCGGCTCCCCTTCACGGCGCAGGAACGCGAAGTTCTCGGGCAGCGCCACGAGACCCGCGCCGAGCGCCGCTGCGTCGGCGACGTGCTTGCGCGCAGCGGCGAGGTTCGCCGCGACGTCGTCGGTCGAGGTCATCTGCACGGCGGCGACGCGCACGGGCGGAGCATACCGCGCCCCTCCGAGCGCGGGCGCGGACGGCGCTCGCTAGCGGCGGAACTGCGCCGGGTCGATCCCGGTCCGGCGGATCACGTCGTAGAAGTCCTTGCGGTCCTTGCGCGCGAGGCGCGCGGCCTGGCTGATGTTGCCGTCGCACAGGCGCAGCACGGTCTCCACGTAGCGGGCCTCGAAGGCGCGCTTCGCCTCGCGGAAGGAGGGGACGTGTTCGCTCGGCGCCGCCAGCATCAGGGCCTCGGCCGGGATCGCGCCGCCACCCGTCAGGCGCACGGCCTGGCGCACCCGCTCGCGCAGCTCCGCGACGTTGCCCGGCCATGCCTCCGCGAGCAGCGCCGTGCGCGCCTCCGCCGTGAAGCCGACCGCGGGGACTCCCGCCTCGGCGGAGGCCTGCGCCAGGAAGTGGGCGGCGAGCGGCAGCACGTCCTCGCGGCGCTCGGCGAGCGGCGGCAGGTCCACGGCCTGGTGCGGCGTGCCGAGCGGCAGCTCGCCGAGGTCGCGGTCGGTGGTGGCGATGACGCGCGTGCGCAGCGCCAGCTCCTCGCTCGCGCCTTCGGGGCGGAACGACCCCTGCGCGAGCGCGCGCCCGAGCGCGGTGCGGACTCCGGCCGCGAGCGCGTCGAGGCCTTCCAGCAGCAGGGTGCCGGCGGCGGCGCGCTCGAGGGCGCCCAGGTGCGCGCCCGGCAACGCCGGGTAGGTGCCCGCCGTGCAGCCGAAGAGCTCGCGCGCCTGCAGCGGCTCCGGCACCGCGGCGCAGGCGAGGGTCTCGAGCGGCGCGGCGGCGTCCGCGCTCCAGGCATGGATCGCGCGCGCCAGCATCGACTTGCCAGTGCCCGGTGCGCCCGTCACCAGCACGGGCTGCGTGCTGCGGGCGGCGAGGATCGCGCGGTCGATCGAGCGCTGCGCGGCACCGCTCGCGACCACGATGCGGTCCTCGCGACGGCGTCCCGAGCGCCGCAGGACCGGCGTCTCGGCGCTCGCTCCCGAACCCCGATCCACGGTTCCGATCGCTTCGATCGCTTCGATCGCTCCGAACGCCGCGGCGTTCTGCGAGGTTGCTCCCTCGGACATCGGTTGGTCCCTCCCACACCCCAGGCGGACGTGCCCGGAGGGAGGCTATGGAGAAACACAGGCGTTTGTCAATCAATTTGAGGGCTTGAGCACTGATTTTGCGAGGCCGGGGTTGACCGGGCCCGCGCCGCCGGCCCATGATGCGCCCGTTGCCGAGGGGGAGATCGCCACGGACCCGCGCGATCCGGCGCGAAGGGAGGCCGCGCAGAGGGAGGCCGCTCGGGGTGGGGCCGGGAGCCATCGCTTGCCGGGAACCCCGCAGGAGCAGCCCGGGGAGGCGCCGGCCGGGGCAGGGCAGGGGGGCCGGGTCCATCGGCTGCCCGACGCCCTGGTGGACCAGATCGCGGCCGGGGAGGTGGTCGAGCGGCCCGCTTCGGTCGTGAAGGAGCTCGTCGAGAACGCCCTCGACGCCGGGGCGACCCGGCTCCGGATCGACGTCCGGGAGGGGGGCGCCGCGCTGGTGGCGGTGAGCGACGACGGGGCCGGGATGACGCCCGAGGACGCCCGGCTCGCGCTCGAGCGCCACGCCACGAGCAAGATCGGCTCCGCGGAGGATCTCGCCCGCATCGCGACCTTCGGGTTCCGGGGCGAGGCGCTGCCCGCGATCGCCTCGGTCTCGCGGCTGCGGCTGCGCACGCGGGCGCGCGGCGCACCGGCCGGGTTCGAGATCGAGATCGAGGGTGGCAAGCGCACGGGCGAGCGGGCGGCCGGCGTGCCCGAGGGCACGCGCGTCGAGGTCGCCGACCTCTTCTACAACGTGCCCGCCCGGCGCAAGTTCCTGAAGACGGCGGCCACCGAGTGGAGCCACGTCGCCGACTGGCTCGCGCGCGCGGCGCTCGCCCTCCCGGCCGTCCACTTCGACCTGCGCCGCGACGAGCGCCCGGCCCTGAGCTGGCCCGCCGTGGCGGAGCCTCTCGACCGCATCGCCGCGGTGCTCTCGGAGCGCGAGGCCGAGGGCCTGGTCGCGCTCTCGGCGCAAGACGGCGCGCTGCGTCTGACGGGCTTCGCGTCGCGGCCGGACGCACATCGCCCGACCGCGGCAGGCCTGTACCTCTTCGTGCAGCGCCGGCCGGTGCGGGACCGGCTGCTGCGCCACGCCCTGCTCGACGCCTATCGCGACGTCCTGCCGCGCGGCCGCTTCCCCTCCGCCGTGCTCTTCCTCGACCTGCCGCCCCAGGCCGTCGACGTGAACGTGCACCCGGCCAAGTGGGAGGTGCGCTTCGCGGAGCCGAACGCGGTCCACCGGCTGGTGTCGCGCGCGGTGCGCGAGGCGCTCGGCGGGCGGCGCTGGATCGCGGTGGCGCAGGGCGCCGAGGCGCCGGCCGCCGGCCCCGTCGCGGCTCCGGCGGCGACGCCCGCTCCGCCGCTCGTTCGGGAGGGCGCCTCCGACTGGATCTTCGCCGGCCGTCCGCCCGCAGCCGTGGGGCTGCCGGCGGCTGCGGATCCTGTCGGGACGCCCCGGCTCCGCTTCACCGACCTCCCGCTCCTGGGACAGCTCCTCGCGACCTACCTGCTGCTCGAGGCGCCCGACGGGCTCGTGCTGGTCGACCAGCACGCCGCCCACGAACGGGTGCTCTTCGAACGGCTGCGCGCGGGCTTCCGCGAGCGGGCCGTGCCGCGCCAGGCGCTGCTCCTGCCCGTCACGGTCGAGCTCCCGCCGGGCCGGGCGGCCCGCGTCAGCGAGGCCGGGCTCGAGCGGATCGGCTTCGACGTCGAGCCCTTCGGCGAGGGCGTGCTCGCGGTGCGGGCGATCCCCGCCGAGCTCAGCGGGCACGATCCCGCCTCCCTCCTGCGCGAGGTCGCCGACCAGCTCGGGGCCGGTGCGGGCGACCTGCGCGCGCCCGAGGCCGTGGACCGCCTCTTCGCCTCGCTCGCCTGCCACGCTGCCCGCCGCGCGGGCGACCGCCTCGACCCGCGCGAGCAGCGCGCCCTGCTCGCGGCGCTCGACGCGATCCCTTGGGCGCCGACCTGCCCCCACGGCCGCCCCGTCGCGGTCCCCCTCTCGCGCGCCGAGCTCGAGCGCCGCTTCGCGCGCTCCTAGCGGCCGACCCCTACCCTTGGCGCCGATGTCGCCCCCGCCCCCGCCCGCGCCGCTGCCGCCCGTCGTGGTCGTGACCGGCCCGACGGCGGCCGGCAAGACCGCCGTCGCGATCGAGCTCGCCCTGCGCTTCGGCGGCGAGATCGTGAACGCCGACTCGGTGCAGGTCTACCGCTTCCTCGACATCGGCACCGCCAAGCCGAGCCTCGCCGAGCGCGCGCGGGTGCCCCATCACCTGCTCGACGTGGTGCGGCCCGACGAGCCCTACGACGCCGGCCGCTACGCGAGCGACGCCCGGGCCGCGGCGGCCGCGATCCACGGCCGCGGAGCGGCGGTGTTCCTGGTGGGCGGCACCGGCCTCTACATCCGCGCCTTCCTGGAAGGCCTGCTGCGCGACGCGCCGGCGGATCCCGGGCTGCGCGCCGAGCTCGAGGTCGAGGCCGCCCGCGCCGCGGCACAGGGCGATCCGCACCGCCTGCACCGCCGGCTCGCCGCCCTCGATCCCGAGGCGGGCCGCGCGATCCATCCCCACGACCTGCGGCGGGTGGTGCGCGGCCTCGAGCTCCTCGAGCGGACCGGACGGCCGCCTTCGGCGCTGCGCGCCGCGCACCGCTTCGCGGACCGCCCGTTCCGCGTGCTCCACCTGGTCCTCGACCCCGGCGTGGCGGCGCTCGACGCGCGCATCGACGCGCGCGCCGAGGCGATGATCGAGGCCGGGCTCCTGCGCGAGTGCCGCTGGCTGCGCGCGCAGGGCTACGGGCCCGAGCTGCGGCCGTTGCAGGCGATCGGCTATCGCCACCTGATGCCGGTCGTGGACGGCCTCGAGACGCTCGCGGGGGCGCTCGTCGAGATGCGGCGCGACACGCGGCGCTTCGCGCGCCGCCAGCGCACGTGGCTCCGCGCCGTCCCCGGCGCCGAGTGGGTGCACCCGGACGAGCAGGCCGCGATCGAGAAGCGGGTGGAGGAGTTCCTGGCAGCCGGGCCCGGCGCCTGAGCCGCGCGGCGCGGCTCAGAACTCGCTCGGTGCGATGTAGTCGAGACCGACGCGGGCGCGCGCGAAGCCCTCCTCGCCCGAGTCCCAGAGCGCGTTGTTCTTCTCGGCGAGGTCGAAGAGCGGCTCGAGATCGGCGTCGAAGGGGATCAGCGCGAGGCCGGGCAGGAACTCGATCGCGCCCGCCACCCCGCGCAGGACCGAGGCGCCCATGTTCACGCTCACCGCCCAGGCGACGCCGGGGAGGGGGTAGGCGATCTTCACGGCGTCGGTGTCGTCGCTCGAGCGCCACTGGTTGTAGACGGTGCGGGTCCCGACGTAGGGCGAGAGCGCCAGGTCGAACGGGAAGAGGAACAGGTTCTGGAGCGAGCGCTTGATCGTCGCGGTCGTCGCGTGCGCGGTGTCCGGCGCTCCCGCGACGAGCGGCAGGGCCAGGGCGGATGCGAGGACGGCGAGGCGGATGCAGCGCGCGGCGACGGGCACGGCGGTCTCCTTCTTGGTCGGAGTGGCCCGAGCGGGCCCGATCGGCTCCGATCGCAGGCGATCGGAGGGCGATCCGGCTCCCAGGGGCTGGCGCCCATGGGTCTTGCCCGCCCCCCCGGCAGGCCCGCCCCATCGGCCACCCGCGCGCGAGCCTACTTGCGCGCGCGCGCGATTGTCAAGAAACTCCGCCCCCTTCCGGAAATTCCCGCCATGCCTTCCGCGCTGCTGCCGATCGTCGCCATCGTGGGCCGCCCCAACGTGGGCAAGTCGACGCTCTTCAACCGGCTGGCCGGCCGCCGCCGCGCGCTCGTAGACGACCACCCCGGCCTCACCCGCGATCGCATCGTCGAGGAGGTGGAGGCAGGGGATCGCCGCGTGCTGCTGGTGGACACGGCCGGCCTCGAGCCGCTCACCGACCGGGACGGGGAGGGCGAGGACCTCCACGCCGCCGTCCAGGCCCAGGCACGCGCGGCGGTCGCCGAGGCCGACGCCGTCCTCTTCGTGGTGGACGGGCAGGCGGGGCTCCTGCCCGGGGACGAGGCGATCGCGCGCGAGCTGCGGCGCACGAGCCGCCCGCTCGTGCTGGTCGTGAACAAGCTCGACGCCCCCCGCCACGATGCCGCGCTCGGCGAGTTCCACCGGCTCGGCTTCGCGAGCGTGCGAGCGGTGTCGGCGGAGCACGGGAGAGGGGCCTGGGACGCCTTCGAGGATCTGGTGGGCGCCCTCCCGGTGTCGCCCGGCGAGGGCAAGGAGGAGGCGAGCGGAGCCCTGGGCGACGCCGAGCCCGTGCGCATCGCGCTCGTCGGCCGCCCGAACGTCGGCAAGAGCTCGCTCGCCAACCGGCTCCTCGGCAGGGAGCGGATGGTGGTCTCGAACGTGGCGGGCACCACGCGCGACGCGATCGACCTCGAGATCGAGCGCGCCGACGGCCGCTACGTGCTCGTGGACACCGCGGGCCTGCGCCGGCCGGGCCGGCGCGACCGGGTCGGCGAGAAGCCGAGCGCGCTGATGGCGCTGCGCGCGATCGAACGCGCCGAGGTGGCGCTCGTCGTGACGGACGCGAGCCAGGGCTTCACGGAGGGCGACGTCCAGCTCGCCGGCCTCGTGCGCCAGCGCGGCTGCGCGGCCGCGATCCTGGTCAACAAGTGGGACCTGGCCGGCGACGACGCCGAGGCCACGCGCCGCGCCCGCGAGGCGATCCGCGAGCGGCTGCGCTTCGCCCCCGACGTCCCCGTGCTGACCGTCTCGGCGCGCACGGGCCTGCGCCTGCCGCGGATCTTCCCGCTCGCCCGCCGCCTCGCGCGCGCCACGCGGCTGCGGATCCCGACCCCGGAGCTGAACCGCTGGCTCCAGGACGCGGTGGCGGCGCACGAGCCCGCGATGGCCCAGCGCGGCCCCCGCAAGCGGCCGCTCAGGTTCTTCTACGCGACCCAGGTGGCGCAGCGCCCGCCGACCTTCGTCCTCTTCTGCACCGAGCCGGCGGCGGTGAAGGAGTCCTACCGGCGCTTCCTCGAGAACCGGCTGCGCGAGCGCTTCGATCTCGAGGGCGCGCCGGTGCGCCTCCAGCTCCGCGCACGGCGCAGCAAGGAGGGCTAGGGGGGGCTAGACTGCGCCGCTCCTCGGGCGGCAGGACGGCCTGCTCCCAGATCCCAGGAGCCCTCGGAGACCCCTTGGCGCAGCACCACAAGGACGCCCATCCCGACACGCTCGCCCAGCTCGAGTCGCTGGGGGACCGCCTCGCGCACTGGGTCTCGGCGAACCCCCTGATCGTGCTCGGCACGGCCGGCGCCATCCTGCTGATCGCAGCCGGGCTCGGCGGGGCGCGCGCCTGGCGGGCGTCGTCGGCGAACGAGGCTTCGGCGGCGCTCGCGACGATCCAGCGCGAGTACGTCACGGCGATGGGCGGCGAGAGCCTGGGCGCCGAGGTGCCGGAGCCTGCGAATCCCGAGACCGCGCGCCAGGTTCGCACCGACTTCGTGGAGCGCTTCGCGCGCTTCGCGCGCGAGCACGAGGGAACGCCCGCGCAGGCGCTCGCGGCGCTCGAGGCGAGCCGGATCTACGAGGCGCTCGGCGCGCCCGAGCCCGCGCGTGCGATCGTGCAGTCCGCCGCCGACGCGCTCCCGGAGGACTCGCCCATGCGGGGCGTCGTCCTGCAGCGGGTGGCCGCGCTCGCCGAGGCGGCCGGCGACTACGAGGCCGCGGCGCGCGCCCACCTCGCCGCCGCGGACACCCCTGGCTATCCGCTTCGCAGCGAGGCGCTGGCCGACGCCGCCCGCACGTGGGCCGACGCCGGCAGGCCCGACGAGGCGCTCGCGCTCTACGCGCGCCTGCAGGTCGAGGCCCCCGACTACCGGATGCCGCCGTACATCCAGGCGCGGCTCGCGGAGCTCCACGCGGGCACGCAGCCAGCGGAAGGCGGAGCCGCGGCTCCGTAGCGCGGCCGGAGGCAGGAGGCGCGCGATGCGAGCTGCGCACTCGGAGCACGGGCGCAGCGAGCGGGTTGCGGCGTGCCGGCTTCGCTCGCGCGCCGTCGCGAGCGCCGCCTCGCTGCTCCTCCTCGCCTCGGGTGCCCTTGCTCCCGCGGCGGGCGCGGAGCCGGTGCTCCTCGACGTCGTGACGTCGAGCGGGGACGGTGCGCAGCGGGTCGAGGCCTCGCAGCGGCCGGTGGAGCCCGTGGCGCCGGGCGGTGCCGCGGTGGCCATCGCGCTCGATCGGCCGCGCCAGCGCCTCCGCGGGGTCGGTGCGGCCCTGACGGAGTCGTCGGCGTGGCTGATCGCCGGGCTCCCGGCGGCCGAGCGGCACGCGCTGCTCGCGTCGCTCTTCGATCCCGCGCAGGCGGGCGTCTCGGTGGTGCGGCTCGCGATCGGCGCGTCCGACTTCTCGCTCGAGCACCGGAGCCTCGCCGAGTCGCCGGTCCCCGATCCCGAGCTCACGACCTTCTCGATCGAGCGCGACCGCCAGTGGGTGATCCCCGTGCTGCAGGAGATCCTGGCGATCCGGCCCGACGTCGAGATCATGGGCAGCCCGTGGAGCGCGCCGGGCTGGATGAAGGAGGGGGGCTTTTTCCTCCTCGGCAGCTCGCTCGTGCCGGCGTTCGAGGACGCCTTCGCACGCTACCTGGTCCGCTTCGTCGAGGCGTACGGCGACGAGGGGATCCCGGTCGGGTGGCTCACGGTGCAGAACGAGCCGGCGGCGTTCCAGTCCACCTACCCCTCGATGGTGATGTTTCCCGACCAGCAGGCCCGGCTGCTGCGCGAGCACCTGGGCCCGGCCCTCGCCGAGGCCGGGCTCGCAACCCGCGTCCTGATCTGGGACCACAACTGGTGCGACGCGCGCTTCCCGGGCACCTGCGCGGGGCCGGCCCCACCCTCGTTCCCCTTCGAGGTGATGGCCGAGACGGGCCGCATCTTCCCGATCGCCGGCACCGCGCTCCACTGCTACGGCGGCGACCAGATCGTCGCGAACGAGGCGATCCACGACGCCTGGCCCGACCTCGAGATCTGGCAGACCGAGTGCTCCGCCGGCGAGTGGCTCGGCACGCGCGCGCAGGCCTTCCAGGCGACCGCGCATCGGATCCTGAACGACTGGAACCACTGGGCCAACGCCTCGCTGCTCTGGAACTTCGCGCTGGATCCCGACAACGGCCCGCATCTCGGCGGCTGCGAGACCTGCTGGGGCGTCGTGACGATCGACCCGGGCGACGGCTCGTGGGTGCGCGAGCTCGAGTGGGACGTGCTGGCGATCGTGTCGCGCTTCGGGCCCCCGGGCTCCGCGGTGCTCGAGACCTCGGTCACCCCGGAAACGGGGGCGATCGCGACCGGCGTCTGCAGCCCGGAGGGGCGCCCGGCGGCGATCGTGCTCAACCCGGGGCCGGCCGCGACGCTCACGATCGCGTTCGGGGACCTCCACGTGCCGGTCGCGGTCGGCGCCGCCTCGCTCAGCGCGGTGCGCGCGCCCGCGGGCGTCGCCTGCACGCCCGTGCCCGAGCCGGGCGGGGGCCTGCTCGCCGCCGCGGCGGTGGGCGCGCTCCTCGGCCTGGCTCGCCTGCGCAGGCTCTCGCATCGGCTATCCCCCGAGCAGGCCGATGGAACGAGACGGACCCCCGCGATCCGATCCCCTCGAGGCGGCGCTCGCGCCCGCTGACGACCGGCTCCGGCTCGACCGCTGGATCCCGCCCCGGTCGGGCACGCTGCCCCACGTCCGGATCGGAGGCCGCTGGTTCGGTGTCTTCTGGCTGATCCCGCTCG
Source organism: Deltaproteobacteria bacterium (assembly GCA_035063765.1). Lineage (NCBI taxonomy): Bacteria > Pseudomonadati > Myxococcota > Myxococcia > Deltaproteobacteria bacterium. The sequence continues at coordinate 20,422 of JAPSFT010000001.1, read as the reverse complement.
GCGGCCTGGTCCTCCTCGTCGCGATCGCGGTCGGCCAGGAGCTCCGCGAGCTCGCGCCCGTGCAGGCGTTCCTCGCCCGCTATCCGGGCACCGTTCGCTCGGTGCGGGCCGACTCCGCGGGCTATCCCGCGTGGCTGCGCGCGCAGCACTTCCTGAACCTGCTCTTCCTGACGCTCATCGCCCGCGCCGGTCTCCAGATCCTGGCCGACCACCCGCGCCTGTACTGGAACCGCGATTGCACGCCCGGGAGCGAGTGGTTCCGCTTCCAGCACGAGGTGCCGAAGGATCGGCTCTGGACCGCCAAGGACGACTCCGTGACGCTCCCCGGCTGGCTGGGCATTCCCGGCATCCGCCACTCGATCGGGCTGGCGCGCTGGTGGCACTTCTCCTTCGACCTGCTGTGGATCGTGAACGGAGCGGTCTTCTACCTGCTCCTCTTCGCCACCCACCAGTGGCAGCGGCTCGTGCCGACCTCCTGGGAGATCTTCCCGAACGCGCTCTCGACGGCCCTCCAGTACCTGTCGCTCGAGCTGCCGCCCAACGACGGATGGGTCGCCTTCAACGCCCTCCAGAAGCTCGCCTACTTCGTGACGGTGTTCGTCGCCGCACCGCTGGCGATCGTGACCGGCCTCCTCCAGGCGCCGGCCATCGCGAACAAGCTCGGCCGCTCCGGGCGGGCCGCGAACCGCCAGGCCGCCCGCTCGCTCCACTTCCTGGTGCTGTGCTGGTTCGTGCTCTTCGTGTGCGTGCACGTCACGATGGTCTTCGTCACCGGGCTGCGACACAACCTGAACCACATGTTCGCAGGGCGGAACGACGCGAGCCCGGCCGGCCTCTTGCTCTTCGCGCTGGCCATGGGAGCCGTGCTGCTGGTCTGGCTGGCAGCATCCCCCTTGACCCTCCGCTACCCGAGGCGGGTCCAGCAGGGGGGGCAGCGGCTGGTCGGGTGGCTCGCGGCCCTCGGCGAGTGGTGGGACGTGACGACCCGCTACCGCGAGTCCGAGGTCTCGCCCCATCTCTGGGTGAACGGCACGCCCCCGAGCTCACCCGCCTACGACGCCCTCCTGCGCGATCGCTTCGCGAGCTACCGGCTGCGGGTGGACGGGCTCGTGGAGGCTCCCCGGGAGCTCTCGCTCGCCGAGCTCCGAGCGCTGCCGAAGCAGGAGCAGATCACCGCGCACTTCTGCATCCAGGGCTGGTCGGGCGTCGCCCGCTGGGGCGGCGTCCCGGTCCGGGAGGTCCTGCGCCTCGTGCGTCCCCTCCCCGGGGCCCGCTTCGCCGTCTTCTACTCCCTCGCCTTGGGCTCCGAGGGCGGCCGCTACTACGACGTCCACTCGCTCGCGAACATGGGCCACTTCCTGACCCTCCTCGCCTACGAGATGAACGGGCGGCCCCTCGGGGTCACCCACGGGGCGCCCCTCCGGCTGCGCTGCGAGAACGAGCTCGGCTTCAAGCAGGTGAAGTGGATCGAGGCGATCGAGCTGGTGGCGGACTTCCGGCACCTCGGGGCAGGGCAGGGCGGCTACAACGAGGACCACGAGTTCTACGGCTACCGGGCCCCGATCTGATCCACTCCCGGCCGACCGGTCGGGCGGCGGCCTTTTTCCTTGCTACATTCGGCCCACCGGCGGACCGATCGGTCCGTCGAGCGCCCAAGGAGCAAGGAGCGTCATGTCCGACTTCCTCTCGATGTATTCGGTCCAGCACTGGCTCGAATCCTGTCCCCAGGGCTACCTGACGAACACCGAGTTCGGGCACGAGCCGGGCCAGAAGGAGCCCGAGGTGATCCTCGACAACGAGGTGCTGCTCACCGAGACGATCCGCACCACGGTGCAGCTCGTCGCCGGCGAGCGCTGTGCGCTCGCGGCCTCCTCGGGCCTCATCAACGCCGCTCCCGACGAGGCGAGCAAGCGCTTCCTCGCAACCCAGACCCTCGACGAGGCCCGCCACGTCGAGATCTTCACGCAGCGCCTCTACGACCTCGGGGTCAAGAAGAACGACCTCGAGGACGTGATCAAGCAGTACGCCAACCCGAACCTCGTGAAGTTCGCCGAGGTCCTGCTCGAGAAGGTCGACAAGAAGGACTTCGTGGCCGGCGTGGTCGGCCAGAACATCGTGCTCGAAGGCATGGCCTTCAGCGTCTTCGAGATGATGCAGGCGCTCTCGAACGACATGAACCCGAAGTTCGCGCGCACCCTCGCCGGCACCATCGCCGACGAGCGCCGCCACGTGGGCTTCGGCGAGAACCGGATCGGGTCGCTGATCCGCGAGCAGCCCGAGAAGAAGGCCGAGATCGAGCGCATGCAGAAGGACATGTCCTACTACATGCTCGCCACCTTCGCGGACTCGTTCCGGAACAACCCGATGGCGGCCGAGATGGACCGCCTCGAGGCCGAGGCCGGCCTCCCGCGCGCCAAGGCGCAGTACCAGGGCGTCGACCTCGCGACGATGCAGCCCGAGGACATGGAGCGCGTGCTGGCCGACACGGTGCTGAAGGAGTTCAAGATCCGGCTCGGCCGGATCGGCATCGAGTACCAGACGCCGCGCCAGCCCTAGCGCGCGGCGCGCAGCGTCCTTCGCCATCGCGGGCGCGGGGGCCGGCATCGTCGCCGGTCCCCGTGCTTCCCGCGATCCCGGGGATTGCGGCTCCCCGAGGCCCCCACCACGGATCTCAGGCGGGCGACCCCGTTCCCTCGCAGTGTCGTTTGATGGCGGCGAGCGAGAGTCGCACCGTCGAGCGCGCGAGGGGCGCGCCGATCAGCGTCTCGAGCAACGGACCGGCGAGGGGCAGGGTGCTCGCGAGCGACAGGTCGGCGGTCAGGTGCGTCGTCGCGCCCTCGGCGCGGAGCGTGTAGGTCTCGTCGAAGGTGAAGGGGCCGAGGTCGATCGACGAGCGCAGGGTCGCGGCGGGGACGACCTCTGACGGGCGATCGTGCAGGACCAGCGGCAGCGGCCCGAGCCGATAGCGCCAGCGGACCTGCTGCCCCGGTCGGGGATAGTCGGGCGGCGCGTCGATCGGCGCGACGATCCCGGTGTCCCAGGCCACCACCTCGGCTGGATCGGTGAGCGCGCGCCACACCCGCTCGGGGGCGGCCGTGATTGCGATCGTCTCGGCGAAGCGCCGCATCGGTTCGGTTCCTTCTCGTCGGGACGTCGCGGTGGGTGCGCGGCTCGGGGGAGCAGGAACCGCAGCGTCGGGGGCACCGTCTCCTGCTGGCGCCTGCGGCCGATGATACCCGCATCGCTCGAGCAGGGATGGCGGCCGATCCGCGCGGGGGCATCGGACGCCCCCGCGAGCTATACCCGCGGGATTGCCGGCCGTTTCGGGGACGGCGCGGCCCCGCGAGAGGCGTGTTCGGCGATCCGCCGATCCGGGTGCAGCGCTGGCACGGGTGTAGCGGCGGAGGTGGGGGCATGGGGTCGGCGTGGGCACGGTGGATCCTGGTTCTGGCAGCCTGCGCTCCGGAAGGCGCCGCCCACGCGTCCGATCTCCTCGCGGACCTCGGGGCGCCCGTCTACCTGGAGGACTTCGCGGGTGAGAGCGCATTCCCGCTGACGCCGGAGGTGGACACGCCGGGCTTCGGGGGCATGGTCGTCCGCCGCGAGGGGGATCCGCTCCCGCTTGCGCCGACGGTGACGGGCGGCGAGATGCTGATCCGGCTCACGGAGCCGGAATCCTCGAGCGCGCTCGTGCAGTTCTCCGGCGGCGCAGTGCCGGTCTCCTTCGCCGAAGGGGTCCCGATCGGGGTGCGCGGCCGCTTCGACGGCTTCGAGGTGGTCGAGACCGGGCAGTTCCTGGCCACGGGCGTGACGCTCTTCGACACCGCCATCGCGAACGGCGCCGCGGGCTACCTGCTCGACTTCCAGGGCGGCCCGCTGCGGCTCGCGGTGAGCAACCTCTCCCCGATCGGGCTCGCCGGCTACGACGACGTGTTCCTCACCGAGAGCGCGGACGAGGCGATCCGCGCCGGCGACGCCTTCGAGATCGAGCTGCGCTTCGACCAGACCGCACGCACCGCACAGGCCGCGCTCACCGTCGGGAGCGAGGGGTTCGAGACCGAGGCGACGAGCAGCGCGAGCTTCGACGCGATGGAGCCCGACCAGGCGTTCGTCGTGAGCCACGCCACGAACAACGGCCCGCCGATCGCGGCGGTCGCGGCCGACGTGCAGGACTTCGCGATCTTCGTGCCGGAGCCGGGTGCCGGCGCCGCAGCCCCGGCCGCTGCCTTCGCGCTCGCGGCCGCCGCAGCGCGCCGCGCCCGTGCGCCGCGAGCCTCGCGGGCCCACCGGCGACCCGTGGCGGCCCACGAGGAGCGCGGTCGCACGTGAACGGTTCGGATCGCACGCGGTGCCAAGCCGCTCGGAGGAACCCGATCGATGTCGTCTCGCCGCCACCGCGCACTCTCGCTCGGGCTGCTCGCCGTACTCGTCGCGTCCACCGCGCAGGCCGCGGTCGAGGCCGGGCCGATCCGGAATCCGGCGACGGGCCACGACTACTACCTGCTCTCGCCGAACACCTGGGCCGCTGCCGAGGCCGAGGCCAACGCGCTCGGCGGCAACCTGGTCGCGATCCTCGACGCGGCCGAGAACACCTGGGTCTGGGAGACCTTCGCCCCGATCCACGGCGGGCCGCTCTGGATCGGGCTCAACGACGTCGAGGAAGAGGGCACCTTCGTCTGGACGAGCGGTCGCCCCACCGCCTACACGAGCTGGTGGGTCGCCGGCGGGCAGCCGAGCGGCGACGGCAACGCGGTCGAGCTGAACAACTACCTCTGGAACGACAACTCCGGGAGCACGGTGTTCCGCGCCGTCGCCGAGGTGGTCCCGCCCGGCCCGGTCACGGTGCAGGTAGACTGGAGCGCGGAGGTCGATGGTTCGGTCGGTCCCGGCGTGCTCTCGGGCACCTTCGGGACCTTCGAGGTCGCGAGCGAGGGGCTCGTCTTCCCGCTCCCTGCCGGCGCGACGCTCACCGCCAGCGCGACGGGCTTCAGCGGCGTGTTCTCGAACCAGGCCTACGTGCTCGACCTCGACGTCGGCGGCCTTGCGATCCGCTTCGACGGCCTCGACCCGATCACGACGACCCTGGTGAGCGCCGAGAGCGCCGAGAACGCGATCCGCTACGGCTACTCGGTGCCCTGCGGTGGGTACGGCTGTCGCGTGATCCTCGAGCGCTACGTCACGGCCGGCTTCGACCTCGTTCGCGCCGCGCGCTTCGACTACGCGACCCACTTCGAGAACTGGTCGAGTGGCACGCCCGCCTACCACTACACCGTCGTCCCCGAGCTCGGCGCGGAGGCCGGCTGGATCGCGCTCGCCGGGCTCGGTGCGCTGCGCGCAGCGAGGCGCCGGCGCTCCTGAGGCGGGGCTCGATCGGTATGCCCGTGGACCCGGAGCCTTCATCCCGGCGTACCGGGATCGTTGCTCTCTCTGTGTGTGTGATGTCCGATAAGATTCATTATGTCAAATCACCAGGAAGTCGGGTTCAGGGCCTCCCGCTTCCGGCTCCGTCGTTGCAACGGGGGGCTTCTGTGCTACTCCGCCCGCCGCCTTCGAGCCCCCGGGCAGCGACCAGACGACGTGACGCAATCCATCGAGCAGCTCCGCGAGCGCTTCCGAGCGTTCGGGCAGGATCACGTGTTCCGGTTCTGGGAGGAGCTGGAGCCCGGGGAGCGCCGTGCGCTCGCCGAACAGGCCTCCCGGCTGGATCTCGGGGAGCTCCAGCGGAGCTTCGAGCACACCCGCCAGCTCGCGGGCCCTGGGACCTGGAAGCTCGAGCCGGCAGAGGTCGAGGCCCTTCCCTCCCACGGGGGTGATCCCGGCCGCCGGGCGGAGGCGCGCGAGCGGGGCGAGGCCCTGCTTCGCGAGGGGCGCGTGGCGGTGATGGTGGTGGCCGGCGGCCAGGGGACCCGGCTCGGCTTCGATGCGCCCAAGGGGGTCTTCCCGCTCGGTCCGGTGACGGGCCGCACGCTCTTCGAGCTCCAGGCCCAGAAGCTCCACGCCGCGCGCCGGCGCTGGGGTACGCCGATCCCCTGGCTCGTGATGACGAGCCCCGCCACCGACGCGCCCACCCGCGCCTTCCTCGCCGAGCAGGCGCACTTCGGGCTGCCCGCCGAGGACGTCGTGTTCCTGTGCCAGGCGACGGCACCGGCGCTCGACTTCGAGGGCCGCCTGCTGCTCGAGGCGCCCGGTCGGATCGTCGAGAGCCCGAACGGCCACGGCGGCGCCTTCCAGGCGCTCGCGGACTCCGGCGCCCTTGCCGAGCTCGCGCGGCGCGGCATCACCACGATCTCCTACTACCAGGTGGACAACCCCCTGGTGCCGCTCGCCGACCCGGTCTTCCTGGGGCTCCACGCGCTCGAGGGCGCCGAGATGTCGGCGAAGGTGGTGCGCAAGGCGGACCCGATGGAGAAGGTCGGTGTGGTGGCGCGCGTCGATGGGCGGATCGGCGTGGTCGAGTACACCGAGATCGACGACGAGCACCGGCACCTGCGCGATGGAACCGGCGCGCTCGTCTACTGGGCCGGAAGCATCGCGATCCACGCGCTCGACGTGTCGTTCGCCCGGCGCGTCGCCGCCGACGCGGAACACCTGCTCCCCTATCACGCGTCGGCGAAGAAGATCCCGTTCGTGGATCCGGCCGGCCACCGCGTGCGACCCGCCGAGCCGAACGGCTACAAGCTCGAGCGCTTCCTCTTCGACGCCCTGCCCGCGGCCTCGCGCGTGGCCATCCTCGAGATCGAGCGCGTGGACGAGTACGCGCCCGTGAAGAACGCCGAGGGTGGCGACTCGCCCGAGACCTCGCGGAGCGCGCTCGACGCGCTCGCGCGCCGCTGGCTCGCGGCGGCGGGCATCGAGGTCCCGCGCGACGCATGGGTGGAGCTCGACCACGCCCGCATCGACGGAGAGGACGACCTGCGCGCGCTCGGCGTTTGCAGCCTGCCGCACGAGGCGATCCGCCTCGCACCGAAGGGGGGGTGATGGCGACGAAGAAGAGCAGCTCGAAGGCCACCGCCAGGAAGCCGGCCCGCCCCGAGAAGAAGGCGGCCACGAAGCGCAAGCCGGCGGACACGCGGAAGGCGGAGGCGAAGAAGCCGGCGGCGAAGACGAAGGACGCGGGGAAGGCGCGCACGCCCGCGTCCGCGCCGGCGCCGGTGAAGCCGCAGAAGCCCACCCGGACGGGTGATCGAGCGGCCCGCGCCACGACGCCGCCCGCCAAGGAGACGAAGGCGGCGACGCCGTCGCCGGCGTCGCGCCGGCGCGAGGCTGCGCCGCCGCCGCCGCCTGCGCCCGCACGGAAGCGCTCGGGTCCGCCGCGGACCGTTGCCGTCACGGTGGGCAGCGGCGTCGGCTCGAAGCTCGGGACCAAGTGGAGCTGCTACCAGTGCGGCTCGCGCTTCTACGACCTGCACAGGCCCGAGCCGCTGTGCCCGAAGTGCGGCGCCGACCAGCGCCAGCGCCCGAAGGTCAGCCTGCAGTCCGCTCCGGCCCCGCCGCCGCCGAAGAAGCAGCCGCGTCCGATGGCCCCGCTGCTCGACGACGAGGACGACGGGACGGTCCGCTACGACGAGGAGTTCGACCTCGGCGTGCGCACCGATATCGACGACGCCGAAGAGGACCTCTTCCCGACCGGCGAGGTCGAGGACGAGGAGCCCTTCGGGGGGCCCGAGGAGGAGTAGGCTAGAAGCTCGTGAGCCGGCGCAGGTGCACGCTCCAGGCGGAGCCGCCCTCGCCGCCGCGCGCGCGCAGCTCGGCCTCCACGTCGCGCAGCGCCGCCTCGCCCTGCCCGAGCTCGGCCCCGGCCTCGCGGCGCTGGCCGCTCCGGCGGCGCACGCGCTCGTACTCGTCGATCTGCTCGCCGAAGAAGCCCTGCTCCTCGGTCGCAACGCGCTGGCCGCGCGCCGCGTCGTAGCGGCTCGAGAGCTCGGCCACCTCGGCACGATAGGCCTCGGCCAGGGCTTCGAGATCCGCCGTCGTGTAGCCTGCGAGCGGGCGCTTCGCGCGCTCGGCCTGCTCGGCAGCGAGATTGCGCCGGTAGTTCCACGCGCCGGCCGCGGCGAGGACCAGGAGGATCCCGAGCAGCAGGCCGGCGCTCACGCGCCCGTCGCGGCGCATCCTCGTCATGGTGCCCTCCCGGCGCCCTGCATCGGCGCGCCGGCCGGCGGCCTTCAGTGCGGTGCGGGCTCGCGCCAGGGGCCGGGCTCGTGGTCGCGCAGGAAGACCGCGAGCTCGGCGCGGGTCGGAAGCCCGCCCTGGGCGCCGAGCGCCCGGCAGCTGATCGCGGCCGCGGCGTTGGCCGCCTGCAGGAGCGCCTCCGGCGCGAGCCCCTCGAGCAGACCCCAGGCGAAGGCGGCGTGGAAGACGTCGCCGGCGCCGGTCGTGTCGCGGGGCGTGATCGCGAATGCGGGGCTCGCGATCTCGCGCTCGCCGAGGCGCGCGAGACAGCCGTGCTCGCCGAGCGTCGCGACCGCCATCCGCGCCCCGAGCGCGACCAGCCGCGCGAGGCCCCCGCGCACCCCGCCCGCGCCGCCGAGCGCCTCGGCGAAGCCGCGCGACACCACGGGGAAGTCGGCCGCCGCGAGCAGCGGCTCGAGCTCTGGCCCCCCGGCGTCGACGTCGAGAACGACCGGCACGCCGAGCTGCCGTGCCGCCCGCGCGGCGTGGGTCGCGGCCGCCGGATCCTCGCCGTCCAGGAGCAGGCAGCGCGCGCTCGCAAGCCGCGCCGCCGGCAGGTCCGCGGCGTGCAGGCGCAGGCGCGGATCGCGATAGCCGAGCACCGTGCGCTCGCCGCTCGCGCGGTCGACGAGGATCACCGCGAGCCGCGTCGCGGCGCCCGCCACGCGGCGCACCCCGGCCACGTCGACGCCGGCCGCCTCGAGCGGGGCCAGCGCCACGGTGGCACCGATGTCGCTGCCCGTGCTGCCGACGAAGGCGCCCCGCAGCCCGAGCCGGGCGGCCGCGACCAGCGCCGTCGCCACCTGCCCGCCCGGCAGCACCTCGTAGGCCAGCATCGCGAGCTTGCCCCCGAGCGGCGGCAGGCCCTCGACCGTGCAGACGTGGTCGATCGAGCACTGGCCCATCCCGAGGAGGTCGAGCTCGAAGGGACCCGCGCGCTCGCGGAGGAGCGGGGTGCTCACGGCGCGAGCGTCCGGTACGCGTGGCGGCTGCGCAGGACGCGCTTCACGTAGGCGCGTGTCTCGGTGTAGGGGATCGCGTCCACCCACTCGTCCTCCGCGCGGGGGCCGGCAGCGAGCCACTCGGCGACCGGGCCCGGGCCCGCGTTGTAGCTGGCCACGGCGGGCGCGAGCGCGCCGTCGAAGCGCCGCAGCAGGCTCGCGAGGTAGGCGCTTCCGAGGCGCAGGTTCGTGGGCGGGTCGAGGAGCTGCGGCGCCGCGAAGTCCGCCATGCCGAGCTCGCGGGCCAGACGCGCGCCGGTGTCGGGCATGACCTGGAGGAGCCCGAGCGCGCCGGTGACCGAGATCGCGCCGGGCTCGTAGCGGCTCTCCTCGCGCATGAGGGCGCGCACGAGCGCGGGCTCGGCGCCGTCTGCGAGCTGCGCGGCGGCCAGCGCCTCGGGGTACGCCTCGGGCCAGGCGAGCCGCCAGAGCGCCGGCGGCCCGTTGACCGGCCCGCGCGCGAGCCGCTCCCCGTAGGCCGAGACGACGAGGCCCTGCGCCCCGCTCCAGTCGCCCGCCGCCGCGTGGAGGGTGGCGAGGGCCAGCCGGTCGTCGAGGCCGGCTGCACGGCCGTCGAGCGCACGCAGCTCCGCACGCGCCTCGTCCGTGAGGCCCGCTGCGACGAGGATGCGGGCGGCGAGCAGGGCTGCGCCGTCGAGCGCGCGCGTGCCCGGCGGCACCGGGGGCGGCGTGACGGGGGCCGTCTCGCCCTGCTGCGCGGCGCGCCAGCCGTAGTAGCTGAAGGGGTATTCGCCCGCGAGGGCCGCGAGCGCGCGCGCCCCCCCCTCCCCTCCCCGCGCCCGCGCCTCCCAGTAGCGCGCCTCGAGCTGCTCGATCGGGTCGCGCTGGCGCGCGGCGAGCGCTGCGAAGCGCGCCTGCGCCTCGCGCGGATCGCCGGCGCGCCAGGCCGACCAGGCGAGCTGCCGGAGCGCGTCGCTGGCGATCGCGTCGCTGGCGCTCGGGTCGCCCGCGACCGACGCGAAGAGCGTGCGCGCGCGATCGCTGCGCCCGCGCCCGGCGTGGAGCTGCCCGGCGAGCTGCCGCGCCCAGGCCGAGGTGCCCTCGTCCTGCTCGCGGCCGAGCGCCTCGAGCGCCGCCACCGCCCCCTCGACCGCTCCCCGCCGCGCCTGCGCGCGCGCGCGCCACAGGCGCGCCTCGGGATCGTCGCCGAGCGCGGCGAAGGCCGCCTCCGCCTCGGCATAGCGACGCAGCCGGAAGAGGCAGTCGGCACGGCGGCGCCGGGCATGCGCTTGCTCGGAGCCGCTCGCCCCGATCGCGAGCGCGGCGTCGTACTCGGCGAGCGCCGCCTCGCTACGCTGGAGCGCGTAGAGCCGATCGGCGCGCGCGCGGCGATCGGCGGCGCTGCCGAGCGGCGCTGCGGGCTCCGGCCCGAGCGCCGCCAGCCGCTCGCCGGCGACCCGCGCCTCCTCGCGCTCCGGCGCCTCGATCCAGAGCGCACGGAGCGGGACGATCGCAGCCTCCGTCGCGCCGGCCGCGAGGAGCGACTCCCCGAGGCGCAGGCGCAGCGTCGCACGGAGCTCCGCGTCGGGCCCGCTTTGCAGCGCCTCGGCCCACGCGCTGCGCGCACCGGCCTCGTCGCCCGCGGCGCGTCGCGCAGCGCCAAGCGCTTCGTACAGGCCCGCCAGGACGTCCGCGGATGCCGGACTCGCCGCGAGCCCGCTCCGCGCGGCGCGCTCGGCCTCGGCCGGCCGACCCGCGGCGAGCCAGGCCCGGGCCTCGAGCCGCCGGGCGCGCGCGGCCACGGCGGGCTCGGCGAGGGCCGCCGCGGCGTAGCGCTCGGCCGCGCCGGCGGGCTCGCGGGCGGAGGCGCCGGCGCGCAGCGCGTTCGCGGCCCGGACGGCCGGCTCGGGCAGATGCGCTCCGGCAACCTCGATCGCCCGGACCGGCTCCACCGGCCCGGCCGGGATGGCGCCGGCGGCACCCGCCCCGAGCGCGACGAGCACGATCCGCGCGAGCAGGCCTCCCATCGCCGCGCAGTGTGCCAGATGCTCGTTGTGACGCCCGGGGCTCTCCACTAGGTTCGCGCCACCTTGCAGCGGGCGCGCTCCATCGGATGGCGGCTCCTCGTCGCGCTCGGCCTGCTGACCGCCGTCGGCGGTGCGGATGCCGTCGCCGCCGAGAAGACCCTGCCCGGCCCGCTCGCCCCGGCCGCCGCGGCGCCCCCGGGAGCCACGCCTAGCGCCATCACCGCCGCCGCGACCTCGACCGCGCCGGCCCCGCGCCTCGCGCTCTGGGTGCCCTGCGAAGGGGCGGTGCGCGTGCTCGACGATCCGGCGCGGATCCCGGCGCTCGTCGCCGACGCCCGCGCCCTCGGCGCCACCGACCTGTTCGTGCAGGTCTACCGCGGCGGGCGCGCCTGGTTCAGCTCCTCGGTGGTCGATGCCGGGCCGCACCGCGCGGCGCGCGAGCGTTCGGGCGTCGACCCCTTCGCGGTGCTGCTCGCACAGGCGCACGGTGCGGGGCTCCGCGTCCACGCCTGGGTCAACGCGCTCTCCCTCTCCACGCGCCGTGATGCCGCGCTGCTCGCGAAGCTCGGGCCCGACGCCGTCATGGTCGACCGTCGCGGGCGCAGCGTTCTCGGCTATCCGGACCTCGACTTCCCGGAGCCCGACCGGCGCTGGTACCGGATGGGGACGCCCCAGGTGTGGCTCGACCCCGCCGTGCCGGTCGTCGGCGAGACGCTGGCGGCGCTGGTCGGCGAGCTCGTCGGGCGCTACCCGGCGCTCGACGGGGTCCACCTCGACTACATCCGTCACCCCGACGTGTTGCCTTTCATCCCCGGCTCGCGCTTCGGCGTGGGAATGGACTTCGGCTACGGCGCGGCCTCCCGCGCCCGCTTCCAGCGCGAGACCGGCCTCGTGGCGCCCTACGGCGACGGCCTCGGCAATGCGGACCGCTGGGACGAGTGGCGGCGCGAGCGGGTCAGCGAGGTGGTGCTGCGGATCGCCTCGGCAGCGCGCGGCGCCAAGCCCTCGATCGAGACCTCGGCGGCCGTGTGGGCCTACGCGGACCGCTCGTACCTCTCGCTCTACCAGGACTGGCGCGGCTGGCTCGAGGACGGGCTGCTCGACTTCGCCGTGCCGATGGCCTACACGCGCGACGACCGGCTGCTGCGCCAGCTCGCGCGCGCCGCCCTCGGTGGTGTCGGCGGCGAGCGCGTGTGGGTGGGCCTCGGGGCGTGGCTCTTCGAGAAGGATCCCGCCCGCGCGCGCGCCCAGCTCGACGCGATGCGCGCGCTCGCTCCCGCCGGGATCTCGCTCTTCTCCTACGACGCGCTCGCCGGGGCGCCCGCCCTCCGGGCGAGCCTGCTGCCCGCCCCGTCTCGTCCGCCGCAGCCCCCGCCCGCGCCGCCCCCTGCCTCGCCTCGCGCCCCGCCGGAGCCGGCGGCCGCCCCCACCGGCCCTCCGGCGCCGTGAGCGAGGACCCGCTCGCCGGCTTCGACTTCGAGCTTCCGCCCGAGCGCATCGCGCAGCGCCCGGCCGAGCCGCGCGAGTCGGCGCGGCTGCTCGTCCTCGCGCGAGAAGGCGCGGGGATCCGTCACCACCGGGTGTCGGATCTCGCCGGCCTGCTGCGCGCCGGCGACCTGCTCGTCGTGAACGCGACGCGCGTGCTGCCGGCGCGCCTGCGTGGCCGCAAGGCGAGCGGGGGCGCAGCCGAGGCGCTGGTGCTCGGCCCGGCCGCCGGCGCGCCCGGCCGCTGGCGTGCGCTGCTCCGCTGCCGGGGCCGCCTGCGGCCCGGGCTCGTCTTCCATTTCGGCAGGGAGGGCGAGGGCTTCGAGGCCGAAATCGAGAACCTGGGTGAGGACGGCGAGGTGACGCTCCGGGTGGGCCCCGGGATCGACCCCTACCGCGCCGGCGAGCCTCCCCTGCCCCCCTACATCCGCCGCTCCGCCCGCGATCCCGCCGACGACGCGCGCTACCAGACGGTCTTCGCGCGCGTGCCGGGGGCCGTCGCCGCGCCGACGGCGGGGCTGCACCTCGGGGCCGCGCTGCTCGAGACGCTCGCCGCCGCCGGGGTCGAGCGCGCGGAGGTGGTGCTGCACGTGGGGCCCGGCACCTTCCGCCCGCTGCGCCCGGCGGACCTCGCCGCGGGCCGCCTCCACGCGGAGCGCTTCGAGCTCCCCGAGCCGACCGCGGCCGCGATCGCGCGGGCGCGGCGCCGCGGCGGCCGCGTCGTCGCGGTCGGCACCACGACGACGCGCGTGCTCGAGGCGTGCGCCCGGACCGGCGGCGAGGTGGCTCCCGGATGCGGCGAGACCGACCTCTTCCTGCGCCCGGGCGTCCGTTTCGCGGTGGTCGATGCGCTGCTCACCAACTTCCATCTGCCCCGCTCCTCGCTGCTCCTGCTGGCGGCCGCGTTCGCGGGGCGCGAGCGGCTGCTCGCCGCCTATGCCGAGGCGGTCCGGGCGGGCTACCGCTTCTACTCCTACGGTGACGCGATGCTGATCCTCTGATGCGCCCCGGCTTCTCGTTCACGATCACCGCCCGCGACGGCCCGGCCCGCGCGGCCCTGCTCGCGACCCCGCACGGCGCCGTCGCGACCCCCGCCTTCATGCCCGTCGCCACCTACGGCGCGGTGCGCGGGATCGAGGCCGAGAGCCTGCGCGGGATCGGCGCCTCGATCCTGCTCGCGAACACCTTCCACCTGCACGAGCGGCCCGGCGAGGACACGGTGGCCGCGCTCGGCGGGCTCCACGGCTGGAGCGGCTGGCGTGGCCCGTGGCTCACCGACAGCGGCGGCTACCAGGTGACCTCGCTCGGCGATCGTTGCCAGGTCGGGGAGGAAGGCGTGGCGTTCTCCTCGCCGCGCGACGGCACGCGCCGCCTGCTCACGCCCGAGCGCGCGGTCGCGATCCAGGAGGCGCTCGGCCCCGACGTCGCGATGGCGCTCGACGAGTGCCGGCCGCTCGCCTGGCTCGGCACCGATCCCTCCGACGCCGAAGCGCGCCGCCGCACGGAGGCGAGCCTCGCGCGCACCCTGCGCTGGGCCGCGCGCTGCCAGGCCGCCCGCACGCGCCCGGACCAGCTCCTGTTCGGGATCGTGCAGGGGGGCGTCTTCCCGGCGCTCCGGCGCGCGGGCGCCGAGGGCACGGCGGCACTCGGCTTCGACGGCTACGCGCACGGGGGGCTCGGTCTCGGCGAGGAGGCCGCACGCCGCGCGGAGCTCGTCGAGGTGGCGCAGGAGGCGCTGCCGCCCGCGGCACCGCGTTACCTGATGGGCCTCGGCCGCCCCGAGGACCTGCTCGGCGCGATCGCGCTCGGGGTCGACCTCTTCGACTGCGTGCTCCCGACCCGCAACGGCCGGCACGGCGTGCTCTTCACGAGCGCGGGCGTGGTGCGGATCCGGAACGCGCGCTTCGCCCGCGACGGCGCGCCCGTCGATCCGGCCTGCGACTGCCCGACCTGCCGCCAGCACTCGCGCGCCTACCTGCGGCACCTGCTCCAGGAGAACGAGATCCTGGGCGCCCGGCTCGCCTCGCTCCACAACCTCCGCTTCTACTTCCGGCTCCTGGAGGGCGCGCGCGCGGCGATCGCGGAGGGGCGCTTCGCCCCCTGGCGGCGCGAGGTCGAGGCCGGGCTCCAAGGGCCGGGATAGCGCCCCCGCGGCCGCTCCTGCCGGCGCCCTGCACCTCAAGCGCATGCCGCCGCGCGCCGATGCCCCGGGCGGACGCCAGCGCAGGCAGGGGGGGAACCGTCCGCATGTCCGAGCCGCAGCCGTCGGGGCTCTTCCGCGGGGTCGTCGCACGCGCCGCCCTGCTGGCGGTCGCGATGATCGCGCTACCGGCGATGCTCGCCGCCGTCCTGGTGGCGGGCACGGGTCAGGCGTGGACGGGGATCGCCGCGGCGCTCGTGCTCGCGCTCGCCGCCGGGGGCGTGCTCCGGGCGCTGCTCGGGCGCGGCCTCGCGCCGCTCGAGACGGCGCTCGCGGTGTTGCAGCGGCTCGGCCAGGGGGAGGTCGGCGCGCGCGTCGAGCCGGCGCGGCTCGGCGCGTTCGCACCGGTGGGCGAGCAGGTGAACGGGATCGCCGAGAGCTTCGCCGCGATCGTGAGCCGCCTCCAGCACACGGCCGGCCGCCTCCACCAGCTTCCGATCCGCTTCGGCAACGGGCTCGCCGAGATCGAGCAGGCCAGCGAGGCCCAGGAGGGCGCCGTCGAGGAGACCGCCTCGCTGATGGCCGACATCAACGCCTCGATCAAGGGCGTGAACCGTGAGGTGGAGGCGCTCTCGAACGTGACCGAGGAGGCCTCGAGCTCGATCCTCGAGATGGGCTCCTCGATCGACGAGGTCGCACGCAGCGCGGCGTCGCTGCACCAGTCGGTGGACTCCTCGACCGCCTCGATCCACCAGATCAGCGCCTCGATCCGCCAGGTCTCCGAGAGCGCGGACTCGGTGGAGGCGATGGCCGAGGAGGCCGCCGCCGCGATCACCCAGATGGACCGCGCGATCCAGCAGGTCTCGGAGCACGTGCGCGAGGCCTCGCAGCTCACCGAGCGCGTGTCCCAGGAGGCCGAGGACGGCTCGGGCGCCGTGGCCGCCACCATCGACGGGATCGAGACGATCCGTGCGCTGACGCGCGACGCCCGCGACGTGCTCGAGCGGCTGGTGCAGCGGATCGGCGAGATCGGCGAGATCCTGACCGTGATCGGGGCGATCAACGAGGAGACCAACCTGCTCTCGCTGAACGCCGCGATCATCGCGGCGCAGGCCGGGGAGCAGGGCAAGGCCTTCGCGGTGGTCGCGAACCACGTGAAGACGCTGGCCCAGCGCACGGCCAGCGCGACCCAGGAGATCGAGCGGCTGATCGGCGCCGTGCAGGACGAGTCGCGCAACGCGGTCTCGGCGATGGGCAGCGGCATGGACGCGGTCGAGGCCGGGGTCGAGCGCTCGCGGCGCGCGGGGACGGCGCTCGAGACGATCCGCGCGTCGGCGCACCAGGCGAGCTCGCGCGTGTCCGAGATCGCGCGCGCCGCCACCGAGCAGACCCGCAACTCGGCGCACGTGGCCCAGGCTGCGCAGCGCACCAGCGAGATGGTGCAGCAGATGTCGAGCGCGCTCGGCGAGCAGCGGCGCGCGGGCGAGAACCTGCTGCGCAACGCCGAGGCCGCCCTCGAGCTGTGCCGCCAGGTCCACCGCTCGACCGAGGAGCAGCGCCAGTCGAGCCGCTTCGTACGCGAGAACATCGGCTCGATCACCGAGATGATCCGCGCCTTCCAGGAGAACACCGCGAGCCACTCGCGAGCCAGTGACGCGGTGTCGGCCACTGCCGGCCGGATCCTCGAGGTGACCCACAAGACCACCGCGAGCCTGCCGGCGCTGGCGGAGCTGGTCGCGGAGCTGCGGGTCGAGTCCGACGCGCTGGGCGCAGAGCTGGCGCGGCTCCAGTCCTCGTAGTCAGCCTCCTGGCGCGCCCAGCGCCTCGACCGCCACCGAGAGGCCCGCCAGGTACGGCAGGTCCTTGCCGAGCGCCGCCGGCACGATGCGCAGCTCGCGCGCCAGGTGCGGCCAGACGTGGGACGCCACCTGCTCGCGGATCGGGGCGAAGGCGAGCTCCTCGCCCGCCGCGACGGCGATCGTGCCGAGCACCACCACCTCGGGCGCCAGCGCCATCACGACGGCGGTGATCCCACGCGCCACGTAGTCGCACCAGCGCGCGAGCTCGGCGCGCGCGTAGCCGTCGCCCTCGCGCGCGGCCTGGACGAGCTGTACGGGCGTCACGTGCTCGCGGCCTCCGGCGAGCTGCGCCACGCGCCCGTCCTCGGGCGCCCGCGCGCGCAGGCGCCGGGTCCACGACGCGCCCCCCGTGTAGGCCTCGAGGCAGCCGCGCTGCCCGCACGAGCAGGGCTCGCCCTCCCACTCGACCGGGACGTGGCCGATCTCGCCGGCGCTCCCGAGGACTCCCCGGTAGATCCGGCCGTCGAGGATCAGCCCGCCGCCGATCCCGGTCGACATGGTGAGGAAGACGAGGTGGCGGAAGCCGCGCCCGGCGCCGAAGTGCCACTCGGCGAGGGCCGCCGCGTTGGCGTCGTTCTCGAGGAAGACCGGCACGCCGAGGGCGTCGTGCAGCACGGCGCTGATCGGCACGTCGCGCCAGCCCGGCAGGTTCGGCGGCAGCAGGACCACGCCGCGCTCGGGGTCGAGCGGCCCCGGGGCCGTGACCCCTACCCCCGCCACGTCGGCGATCGTGAGCCCCGACTCGGCGAGCGCGGCGCGCACGTCGTCGGCGATCCGCGCGAGGTCGCCGGCCGGGGAGCCCGTCGCTTCCGTCGGCCGGCGCCGGCGCGCCCGGATGGCGCCAGCCCGGTCGCCGACCCCCACCGCGATCTTGGTGCCGCCGATGTCCACGCCGACCAGGACGTCGGGCTGCCTGCTCGTGGCGATGCGAGAACCCTCCGGCGATGCGCAACCGTAGCGCGCGGAGACGCGCCGCGGGCCCGCTTTCCCCGCCTGCGGCTCAACCCCCCGCCCGGGCCGGCCGATCTATACCCAAGCGGCAGCACAGAGGGCTTCCGCGGCCAGGCGGCAGCAGAGGGCTTCCGCGGCCAAGCGGCAGCAGAGGGCTGCCGCGGCCAGGCGGTAGCGGGGGCTGCCGCGCTGCGGCGGCGAGGGGCTGCCGCGAGGAGGACCGCCGCATGCTCGATCGACATCCGCGCATCCGGACCCGCGTACTCGCGCTCGCCTTGCTGCTCGCCGGCGGTGGGCTCGCCTGCGCAACCACGCAGGAGCTCAAGGAGAGCGACTTCACCGAGATCCAGCGCCACTACACGAAGCTCGTCCGCTGGTCGCAGTTCGACCGCGCCCGCGCGTTCGTCGATCCCGAGGCGATCGGCTCCTTCGACACCCAGGCCGCCGCCTTCGGCCGGGTCCAGCTCACCGACTACGCGATCCGCGGCGTCGAGTTCAGCGAGGACGGCAGCACCGCGATCGTCCGGGTCACCTACTACGCGTACGTCCGGACCGCACTTGTCGCCTTCGCCTTCGACGAGGAGCAGGAGTGGAGCCGCCCCGACGGGCGCGCCTGGCGCGTCCGCTCGAGCTTCGCCCAGCGCGACGTCCAGCCTGGCGAGGGCATGTTCTGAGCCTCGCGCTCGCCAACGCACCGCAGGATCACGGTCGCCGCACGATCCTGGTGGTCGACGACACCCCGCTCCTGCGCGAGCTGGTGGCGCTCTTCCTCGCCCGCGCCGGCCGCATCTTCACGGCCGCGAGCGGCGAGGAGGCGCTCGCCCTGGCCCGCGTGATCCACCCCGACCTGGTGTTCGCCGACCTCTCGATGCCGGGCGTCGACGGCGCCGAGCTGTGCCGGCGGCTCAAGGGCAGCCCCGAGCACCACGACGTGCCGGTGGTCCTGCTGACCGGCCGCGATGCCGCCGGCGAGCGCGAGCGGGCGATCCGCGCGGGTGCGAACGACGTGATCCCGAAGCCGGTCGAGCGCCTCCCGCTGCTCGCCGCCGCGCGCCGGCTCCTCGATCAGCGCTCGCCGCGCGGGCTTCCGCGCATCCCGGTCGAGGCGCCGGTGCGGCTGCGCCAGCGCCGCCGCGAGTGGGCCGGGACCGCGCGCAACCTGTCGCGCGGGGGCGTCTTCGTCGAGAGCGCCGAGCTGCTTGCGGAGCACGCCGAGCTCGCGCTCGAGCTCGCGCTGCCCGAGACGCCGCTCGCGCTCGCCTCGACCGCCCAGGTGATCTGGACCCGCGCCCCCGACGAGGACGTCGCCGCAGGGATGGGCATGCGCTTCCTCGGCCTCGACCGCCGGACGGCACGACGTCTTTCGGAGTATGTCGAGGAGCGCCTGCCGGCGCCCCTCGCCTTCGCAGGAGGAGAACCGTGATCGCGAGGAAGGTGCTGCCGGGCGTGCTCGCCGGCCTGCTCGTCGCAGGCCTCGCCGCGCCGCTCGCCGCGGCGGCGCAGGCCGCTTCCGCGGCCGGCGCCGCGAGCGCTGCGCCCGACGCTTCGCAGGACTGGGCGAGCTGGATCCAGACGCTCGACGAGAGCGCGAAGAAGCTGCGCGAGCTGCGCCGCATCGAGGGCCAGCTCCAGGACGAGGTCGACAAGGCGATCAGCCGCCGCTACCCGCGCGGCGCCGAGAAGGAGCGCCTGCTGGCGGCGCTGGCGCGCGCGCAGGCGGACCTCGCCGAGGCCGAGCAGCAGCACCCCGAGCTCCTCGAGCAGGCGCGCCAGGCCGGCGTGCCGCAGGGGCTGCTGCAGGATTACGAGGATCTCGGCGCGGACACGCCGGCCTCGGCAGACGACGAGTAGTACGCGCGCTTCCTTCAGCGCTCGAGGTCGGACTCGCGGACGATGTCGCGCGGATTGAAGTGGTTCTTGGGTGCCTTTACGATGCTGAGGATCCGATCCCCCTGGCGGACGATCCGCGCACGCCGCGTGAAACCCTCCCAGTCCTTGATCTGCACTTCCTCGACGATCACCGGCGCTTGGTCCTCGTCGGGCCGGGCTCCCAGCTCGATTACCGGAAGTGTCTGCTCAGGGCGCTGGAAGCGGTAGCGGTTGCGGGTTCCCTCCTGATTGCGGACGCTGCGCCGAGTGGTCTCGGCGACGCCGAGGGCGATCCCGGTGACCGCAGGACCGCCCTCCTCGTCGGCCAGCACCGGCTGCTCGGTGGCGACCTCGGCAGGCGACTCGCCACGCAGCCTCGCGAGTCGATCGGCGAGTTGCTCGGCGTGGCGTCCTTGTGCATCCCCGTCGAGCGGCGTGAAGCGGCCGTATCCCTCGAGGCCCTCGGTCTCGATCTGCTCTGCCTGCCCGCGGTAGCGCTCGGGGACGCGCTTCGGGTCGTCGGCGAAGGCAAGCGTTCCGCTCTCGGTCTGCCAGCGGTAGAGCGTGCCGGCGCCGGCCGGCGCGCTCGCGAGCAGGATGGTCCCGGCCAGGAGCGAACGGGCGAACGAGGTGTTGCGCCACTGCATCGCGCGGATCCTCCGTCGGGGCGGAGAGAGCCCCTCGATGGAGGGGTGTCGCGATCCGTCACGGGGTGACGGGATTCGTCGCGAGCGGACGAAAAAAGGCATGCAGAGACGCGGCGCTCCGGCGGCAGCTTCGGGTGCTTCACGAGCCTTCCCGCAGCGCAAACGGGCGCTTCCGGCCCCTGCTCGCGCCGTTGACGCCCCCCGGGTCGCGCCCTACCCTGCCCGCCGACTTTGCTGCGGGGTAGAGCAGTCTGGTAGCTCGTCGGGCTCATAACCCGGAGGTCGTGGGTTCAAATCCCACCCCCGCTAC